>CALMSL010000044.1 GCA_937872445.1 uncultured Microbacteriaceae bacterium
GTGCCCGTCGTCAGCACCGAATGCATGATCAGGTCGACGATGGCAGGATCCTCGCTCGCATGGAAGTCGCCGAACGTGCTCAGCGTCAGATCGCCGCCGAACACGGACTGGTAGAACGTCATAGCCTCGCGGGCGGTGTTCTGGAAACTCACATAGGGGTTGAGGGTGATGGACATGGCCAACCTCCGCTTTGCTGGGGTGCGTATATTGTGCACCCTGGGCCGGCGGCTGACCAGAGGCCCGCCCGCTTACCGTTATGTGGCGGACGGGGCAAGCCCAAGGTCGATGAGGCTCCTCGCCGTCGCCTCCAGAAGGTCCCCGTTGGAGTGCGGCTCCCACCCCAAAACGGTCTTCGCCTTCGCATTCGAGATTTGACGGTGGTTGTCGAGCCGCCGGGCGATTTCGCGCAGCGAAGGGTCGAAAACAGCGGCAAAGCGGACTATCCAGTTGGGGAGCGTGCGCGACGGCACTTTGCGCGCTTTGTCGCCGAGCCGGTCGTGCAGGATTTTGGCTACGCCCGGCACGTCGAGCACGGCATCCGACGTGGCAAGGAATCGCTGCCCCGCAGCGGCAGGGCTCGTCATCGCGCGCAGGTGGAGATCGGCGACATCGCGAACATCGACAAATCCGAACGTCACTTTCGGCAGGCCGGGGACAGCCCCTGTCAACAACCTGCGGATGAGTTCGATCGACGTGGACAGGTCCGTGCCGAGAACAGGCCCGAGGATCGCCGTCGGGTTCACGACCGCTAGTTCCAGTCCGCCGCCCTCGCGCTCGATGAAGTCCCACGCCGCGCGCTCGGCAAGGGTCTTGGATTTCACGTAGGCGCTGACATTGGCCGTCGCGTCGGTCCAGTCCTCTTCGGTGTAGGGCCGCGTGAGTTCTTTCGTTCCGTAGCCGACCGCGGCGAAGGACGACGTGAGCACGACTCGTTTCACTCCGGCATCGCGCGCCGCCTTCAGCACGCGCAGCGCACCCTCGCGCGCCGGGCGGATGAGCTCGTCTTCATCCTTCGGGTCGGTGGCCGGGAACGGGGACGCAACGTGCAGCACGTAGTCGCAGCCGGCAACGGCATCCGTCCAGCCCGCGTCGCTGAGCAGGTCCGCGACGCGGAACTCGAGCGCTTCACCGGGCTTGTCGCTCGGCTCGGCGCCGCCTTTCTCGAGCATGGCGCGGACTTCGTGGTCGCGATCCAGAGAACGCACCGTCGTGCGCACCCGGTACCCGCCCTTCAGCAGGGCGAGAATGCAGTGCACCCCCACGAACCCGGAGCCACCCGTCACCAAAACCAATTCACCGCTCATGTGTCTTCCCTACTCGCCGGTTTGGCCGTCCGCGGATTCGCGCAGCAAATCGGCGTGGCCGTTGTGGCGAGCGTACTCCTCGATCATGTGCACAAGAATCCAGCGCAGCGTCGGATCGCCACCGTCCTTGAACGGATTTGCCAGCGGACGGTCGAGACCGTCCGCCTTCACGACTTCGGTTACAATCGAACGGGAGCGGTCGGTCGCATCACTCCACAGCGACCGCAACGGTTCTGGCGAGTCGCTGGCGGCGGAGGTCCACTCCCAATCGCCGTCGGCATCCCAGTCGACGTCCGCCCAATACGCATCCGGTAAGCGCCCGAGCAGCCGCACACCGAACCAGTAATCTTCCACCCACGCCATGTGTTTGAGGATGCCCGCGAGCGTCATAGCGGTTGGCGCCATCGTCGCTCGAAGTCCGTCCGTCTCGAGCCCCGAAGTTTTCCACTTGAGTGTTCCGCGCTGGTAGTCGAGGAACGCCGTCAGCATCGTGTACTCGTCCGCGGCAAAGGGCGGTTCGGTTCGGCCGTGCTCGTCTGTCATCGCCATGGGAGGTGAGTTTGACATACTTTGACCGTGCCATCCATCCGAGTCGCGACTGCTGCAGACCTCAACGAGCCTGAGGTTCGTGAACTCTACGACTCGGTTGGTTGGTCAGCATATACAAACGAGCCATCCAGACTGTGGCGCGCGCTGGAAAATTCAGCGTGCGTTGTGGTGGCTCGTGATACCGCCGGCGATCTGGTCGGATTGGCGCGGGCCATTTCCGACGATGCGACTATTTGCTACGTTCAGGACCTTCTTGTGCACCCCGACTTTCAGAGGCGCGGAGTCGGTCGTGGCCTGCTGCAGAAGTTGCTTGCACGTTTCGACGACCTCCGGCAGGTTGTGCTCCTCACGGATGACGATCCCGAGCAACGCAAGTTTTACGAAGCGCTGGGTCTCATAGAAGGAGCAGACTTCACGCCGACACCACTACGAATGTTTGCGCGAATTCGCTAGCGCTCACGACGGAGGCAACCTCATGAAATCGTTTGCCAGTTACGCCGCGATCGGCGACAGCTTCACCGAGGGTGTCGGAGACGAGCTCGCCGATGGCGGCGTGCGCGGATGGGCCGACCTGGTTGCGCTCGGGCTCGCTTCAGCGCACGCCGCTTCAAGCCGCGCCGCTTCCGGTTCGGCAGCCGGCGAGTTCGGCTACGCGAATCTGGCCATCCGGGGTCGCCTGCTCGGACCGATCATCGATGAGCAACTGGATGCCGCGATCGCGCTGAAGCCGGACCTGCTGAGCCTCAACGGTGGCGGCAACGACATCATGCGGCCGAAGGTGTCCGTCGAGTCGGTGGCTGACCAGTTGGCGTCCGCGGCCGAGAAGGCGATGGCTGCCGGCATTCACGTCCTGCTGCTCAGCGGAGGCAATCCGACGCATCATATTCCGCTCGGGGCACGTATTGAATTGCGCGGCGAACAGCTGGCGGTGGCCGTGCGGGCGCGCGTTCCACAGTCCGAGAACGTGACGTTCGTTGACAACTGGGCGGATGCAGAACTTACTGACCTGCGGTACTGGTCGGTCGACAAACTGCACCTGAACGCGCTCGGGCATCGCAGGGTGGCGGGCAACATCCTGACCGCGCTCGGGGTGCCGGTGCCGGACTGGGGCGATGAGGTGCCTGAGCTTCAGCGCCCGGGAACTCTCGCGTACTGGCGCGGCTACGTGGTCCCGTGGATCGGGAGGCGGCTCACCGGGAGGTCATCCGGCGATGGCCGCGAACCGAAGCGGCCGACGCTTATGCCCGTGGAGTTGCCCTGATCCGGGTCCCCAGTCAGTGAGTTCACGCGCATATTCCGTGAGTTGCGAGTTGTGGTCCTTCAGACAGGCCGGGAAGGGTCACAACTCGCAACTCAGTCCGATCCGCCGCCAGTCCACGTGTGCGGGGTGCGCCGGTAGTGGATGAACACCAGGAACGCGGCGACCGCTCCGAGCACGTGCCAGGTCGCGTGGCCCTGCAGGAGTGAACCGGGATCGCAGAATGCCGGCGTCTGATCGAGCAACCAGATCCCATACGCGACGACCATGACGCCGAGACCCGCGTAGATCGCCCATACGCGCCGCGATCGCGGGCTGTGCCCGGTGACCCAGGCTGTGAGTTCGAGGATGATGCCCGGCAGCAGGAGCGCGGTGAACAGGATGCGGCGGGCATCCGGGTAAGCGAATTGCAGAAGCCCGAACACGATGCTCGCTGCGACGAAGCCGGCGAGCGCGTAGCTCCCGCGCAGGTGCCCGGCCCGATACAGCGCGCCGAAGAAGAGGAGCAACCCGAACGTGTACATCGAGAAGATGTCCAGGAACTGCCCGAAGAACGAGAGCGTCGCGTGGTAGAAGAAACTGGACGCTCCAATGAAGAGCATCGTGAATCCGAGGAGCGGGATGAGTGTGGCCTCGCGGGTATCCCGCTCGCGGCTCCGGCGCGAAAGCAGCACCCATGCGCCCAGCAGCACGAACGCGAACGAGCTGACGGAGTTCGAGAGCTGTTCGGGGAACCCGGCTGCATGCTCGCAGAAGCAGTGTCCGGGCACGCACGTGGCGGCGCGAGCGAGGAGAGCGGTGCCGGCGAGCGCATACGTGGCGTACCAGGCGACGGCGCACACGGCGGCGCCGAGCAGGAGGGCCCACAGCGTCCGCCGCACCATCATTCGCCTCGGCCCCTCACGGGGTAACGGGTGGCGAAAACTTCAAGCTGGCTTCGAGGCATCCTCTGTATCGTAGCTTTCGGCAAAACGTCGAAGAAGGAGTTTCGTGGAACTGACACCAGGTTTGCACAGGATCGGCAACGACATCGTCGCCGCCTACCTTGTCGAGGACGAGAGCGGGCTCACCCTCATCGATGCCGGGCTTGCCGGCCAGTGGAGTGATCTCACTGCCGAGCTGAAGTCGATGGGGCGAACGCCCGGCGACATCCGGGCCATCATTCTGACGCACGGAGACACCGACCATATTGGTTTCGCCGAACGACTGCGCCGCGAGTTCGGTGTTCCGGTGTACGTCCATACCGCGGATGCCGCGCGGGCCAGGGGCGAAGTCAAGAGCAAGCCGACGGTGGGGAAGGTGAAGCTCGGCCCGCTTCTGAAATTCTTCGGATACGCGATCGCCAAGCGCGGCATGAGCACGACATACCTCACCTCGGTCAACGAGGTTGCCGACGGTCAGGTGTTGGATGCGCCCAGCTCCCCGCGCATCATCGGGCTCCCCGGGCACTCGCCCGGCAGCATCGCCGTGCACGTCCCTCTCGTGGATGCTGTCTTCGTCGGCGATGGCCTCACGACGCGTCACGTTCTCACCGGCAAGGTCGGGCCGCAGCCTGCGCCGTTCACCGACGATCCCGCGCAGGCCATTGAGTCGCTGGAGCACCTTCGTGCTACCGGGGCGAAATGGGTGCTGCCGGGTCATGGTGCGCCGTGGTCCACGGGTGTCGCCGCGGCGATCGACGCGGTGACGGACGCCTACCGCGCAATGGACAAGTGAAGCGATCCGGAATCGACGCGCTCGCCGAGTAGTGCGTCAGGCCCCGCGGAACCGGATGCCGGTGATCGTTTCGACTTCGATGCGCACGTAGTTCCACTTCTCGGTGGGGATAGCGGAGTGCAGGTCGAGGATGCCGGATTCCTGAATATCGCTGTCGAACATCATGCGGCGGGCGGTGCCGCGGGCCACGACGCTCCAGTGCCGGTGGCCGCGGTGGCCATCCGTCTGGAACGCGACCGTGGGCTGGGCGGTGAGGTCGATGAGTTTGGTGCCGGGCGCGGTGCGGAACAGGATGCGCTCCTCGAACACGTGGAAGTTGATCGGGAAGATGTCGGGCAGGACCTCGCCGGTTGCCGGGTCGAGCGTGGCGGTGGCGAGCCGGCCGACGCCATCCTTCTCGAGGAGCTTCCAACACTGCTCGACGGTCAATTCTTCGATAACGGGTACCGATTCATCCGCCATGTTCGCTCCCCTGCTGCTGTGCGCCCGCCTAGTGTTCGCGGTGCATGACCGCCGTGAATCCGTCGACGGTTATCTCCAGTGTGTCACCACTGCACGCGAATGCGCCTTGAGTGAAGAGTGACGGTTCGGGTTCGACGGTTCGCTTGATCGTCTGACCTCCGGCGTGGATGGTCATGGCGGTGGTCGAACCGATCGACGTGTCGTTCATCGTCATGGTGCCGTCGCCCGACACGGTGAACGTTCCCTTGTCGATGCCGTGCCGCACCACGATCGAACGTCCGCCTTCCACGCTGACGTCGTGCGTCCACTGGTCGTAATGGGTTTGGGTGGCTCCGTCGGCGTGCATGGTGAGCACGACGTTTCCGGAGGTGGCGATGTCGAACGTTCCGGAGAGCGATCCAAGGAATCGTTCAAAGCCGTCGTTGTCGAAGATCCAGTTTCCGGGGAGGCACTCTTTGCCGGTCAGGCTGCCGGATGCGGACCCGTCGCTGCCCCCCTTGCCGTCGTTGCCATCCTTGCCGTCACCATTCGAGTTGCTTGAGGAACCGGACCCGGGCCCACCGGAGCCAAATCCGCCGCCGAATACGCTGCCCAGGTCGGTCGTGCATCCGGTGCTGAGGAGAAGCACTGATGCGGCGGCAAGCACCGTGAACATGCGTTTCCTGCGGGACAGGGTCGGGGTCTCCATGGGCACAGCAATCACTCCATTTTTTTGATGATCTCTCGTTTGCCCCACCCTACGTGGCGGGGGCGAGAAACTCTAAAGCACCCGTCTTCTCCCCTCTCCCTCACATTGATCCACTCACGGCAGACTTCACCCAATGCTCAACTGGTGCTCAAATACTGCTAGCAGTATTGCACGATAGAATGTGGCCATGAAGACGACGTTCGACCTGCCCGAAGCACTCGTGCGGGCCGTCAAGAAGCTTGCCCGTGAGCGCGGCACCACCGCCAGGGCAATTGTGCAACAGTCCCTGACACGCACCCTCGCGGAGCAGGACAAGACTGCGCCCTTCGTTCTGAAGGATGGAAGCACTGCGGGCTGGCAGACGATGGATCCCGAGTTCCGCGGTCTGTCGCTGCACGAGCTGGTGCTGCAGTCGTACGACGAGCGGGGCTAGACCATGCGGGCCGTCGACACCAACGTGCTCGTCTATGCGTTCTTCTCGGACTCTCCGTTCCACGACGCCGCCCGCGCCGCGATCACCGATCTTGCACAGAGTCCGGTGGCGTGGGCGATCCCGTGGCCGTGCGTCCACGAGTTTTACGCGGTGGCGACGAATCCGAAGATCTTTCCCGGCCGCGGCCTGCCCGCCCGCGCTCGCACCCAGATCGATGCCTGGCTGAGTTCGCCGTCTCTGCAGTTGCTTTCCGAGACGGCGAACCACTGGGAGGTGCTGAGTCGCCTTGTCGCATCCGGTCGAATCGCGGGTCCCGCGGTACATGATGCGCGCGTCGCAGCGCTGTGCCTGACGCACGGTGTGACGGAACTGCTGACCCTCGACCGCGACTTCGGCGGGTTCCCTGAACTGACGGTGCGGAGCATACTGCGCTGAACGCGACGCCGGCACAACCGGCTCAGGATGCCGCCGCCACCCGCGACAACCGCGGGCCGCGGATGAGCAGCCAAAGGATGATCGCGAGCTCGCCGACGAACAGGAAGCCGGCGAATATCGCGGTGAAGCCGGGGATCGTGAGCGTGCCGATCGCATCCGCGATGTAGCCCGCGCCGGCGAGCGCCAGCAGTATCCCGAAGATGCGGGCAATGAATCCGGATCGGAACGCCAGGTACCCGACCAGCAGGAGGTGGATACCGAAGATGCCGAGCACGCTCACCCAGATGGTGGTGAAGGCCGATGCCGCAGCGAGAGTTGCGGCCGGGTCCGCGGTGCTCACGAGCGCGACGACCAGTTGGCTGATCGCGACGGTGAACCCCAAAGCGAACACGACGCGCGCCCAGGCGGCGACCGCCGACATCGTGCGATTGACGGGCGCGAAGAGCGTGAACCAAGCCGCGGCCACGAGGATGTCGAGGAGGATCACGAAGTACAGCCCGATGATGCCGGCCAGGAACTGAAGCTGGTGGGCACCGATCGCCTCGGCGGTCGCGGCCGCATCCCCCGGGATGACGAGCGGGGTAATCGCGGCGAAGTTCGCGACGCCGGCGACAACCGCCATCACAGCGAGCGCGATGCCGGCGATGAGACTGGCGGTACGGGGCGACCAGCGGGTGAAGTTCCAGATCGTGCGGGCGGGAGGCGCGGAAGTCGGGCTGATAATTATGGTGTTCACGGAATTGCTCCTAGTGTTGGTTTACGATGTAAGACGATTGACTTACAATGTAAGTAGCAAAGCATACAATGTAAGTTGCGTCAAGAATTTTTTGCACGCTACCGAGCAGAGGGGTGTCCATGGCCAAGGCCGAGACTGCGCCCCGCGTACCGCTCACGCGGGAGCGCATCCTGAACATGGCGATCGAGCTCGCGGATGCCCGCGGAATCGGCGGTCTGACCATGCGCGGGTTGGGTGAAGCACTCGGCGTGGAGGCGATGTCGCTCTACAACCATGTGGCGAACAAGGCCGCCTTGCTCAACGGGATGGTGGATGCGGTGTTCGCCGAGATCGAGTTGCCGTCACACAGTGATCATTGGCGCACGGCCATCCGCAAGCGTTCGGTGTCGTTTTACGAGGTGCTGATGCGGCATCCGTGGGTGAGCGGGTTGCGGGATTCGGCCACGCAGCCTGGAGCGTCGACGCTGCGGCACCACGATCGGGTGATTGGCACGTTCCGTAATGCCGGGTTTACGGTGGCGCTCACGGCGCACGCGTTTTCGCTCGTGGACAGTTACATTTACGGGTTCGCGCTGCAGGAGGCCGCCCTGCCGTTGGCCACCGAAGAGCAATCGGCGGAGGTGGCGGAGGCGATGATGTCGCAGTTGCCGGTCGCCGAGTTCCCGTACCTCGCCGAGCTGACGGTCGAGCACGTGATGCAGCCCGGCTACCAGTACAGCAACGAGTTTGCGGTCGGGCTCGACCTCGTGCTGGACTCGCTGGAGGCTGCACTGGCGAAAGAGCAGGGCGCGGCCGGAATCGGCTAGCTCGTGACCGCGGTGCCCTGATGAAATAACAGGGTCAACTCGCCATCGCGATAGGCCCAAATAGAGGACCGTCTGCTCGCGCGTCCATCGACTTCTAATAGATAGGTAAGGAGCACCGCGCCGTCGGCAATGTGGTCCGCCCGTCGCTCCTGGATGACGTAGCGATCATCCGCCGGTTCCGCGGTCGTGGTCAGAGATGCGACGATCTCACTCCTCGTCCAGTGGCGACCGGCCTGCCCGATCTCGTGGAAGTGATCGGCCAGAAGCCGATTCAGCACATTCGCGTCGTGGCGGGTTTCACGCTTTAGCAACATCTCCTCTGCGGCCCACGCCTGCTCGACAGTTTCGGGAAGCGGTGTGACTCTGGCAGCGTCATCCATTCACATATTGTCGCGCGCACTTTTCGCTAGCGAAATCTCGAGCAGGTCGGCGTGGTGGATCTCCGCCACGTTAGGGTGGGCCCGCAGCCGATAGCGCAGCGCGTTGTCGCCGTAGGTTTCCAGGATGGGGCTGTTGGTCGGGTCGACGGAAAGGCCGCGAGCCTCCGCGCGCAGGACGGGATCGAGTTCGAGCCGCGGCATCGTGGCATCCAGTGCCGGGTTGAAGAAAAACGGGATGGAGATGCGGTCTGTGCCGACCTGCGGTGAGACGACTCTGTGCAGGGTGGCTTTCAGGTAGCCGTCGGTGGCGAGCTCGAGCATCTCCCCGATGTTGACGATGAAGGCGCCAGGGATGGATGGTGCGTCGATCCACTCCCCGCCGTGGTCGACCTGCAGGCCTCCCTTGCCGGGGTCGACGAGGAGCAGGGTGAGTACGCCGCCGTCGCGGTGGGCGCCGACGCCTTGTTTTGTTACGTCCGCTGACTCGCCCGGGTAGCGCACGATTTTGAGCAGCGAGAAGGGGTGGTCGGCGAAGGCGGCGTCGAAGACATCCTCGGATGCGCCGAGCGCGAGCGCCCAGGTGCGCAGGAGGCGCAGGGCGAGGGCGTTGAGCTCGGTGGTCCAGCGGGTGACGATGGGTTGCAGGTCAGGGAAGTTGGCCGGCCACAGGTTGGGACCTTCGAGGCGCCAATAGTCGGGGATGCCCGCGCCGCGCTCGACCGCGGGGCGCTCTTCGCCGATATCGATCTGTTCCCGCCAGTCGACGTCGCCGTGGGTGAGCTCGCGGCCGATGCGCGTGTAACCGCGGAACTGCGGGCTGTGGATGTTCTCGATCGCGAGCTTCTCCCCCTCGGGGAGGGCGAAGAAGCGGCGGGACACATCCAGGATGTTGTCGATGAGCGCCTGCGGGATGCCGTGCCCGACGAGGTAGAAGAAACCCACCTCGTGGGTGGCCTGGCGCAGTTGCTGGCGGAACCGTCGTGCCGACTCCTCGCCGTTGTCGAGGGCGGACATGTCGAGGATGGGGAGGGAATCTAGCACCCTTCCATCGTTACAGGTGCGGGTGGTGTCGCGCTGTAAGTTACGGACCAGAGCGGATTGGTTGGTTAGGTGCGAAGCCATCTCACAGATATGCATTGTCGTCGTGTCGATGAAAGGCACTCTGAATCTATGCGCGATTGATTTGCCCCTGGGGAAATCCAAGAAGACTCTCAACCACGGCTCCAGTATTGGGTGTACCTGTGCGGCCCAAGTCAATCCGACGTTCTTGGCTTTGACGAAGCTCCAACAAACGCTCTGTAGCTCTTGGGGGGGTTCACTCCTGACGACTAGATTCGTAAGATTGAGATTTCCCCTTTATTCTGCGATGCGTGACCAAGGGAGGCAAATGGATGACAACGAGAATTCATTCGTCTTCTTTAGCTACGTGCGCGACGACCATGAAGTGACCTATAGGATCGCCGACGAACTCAAAGCGCGCGGGATCCGAAGTTGGATCGACTTGCGGGACATCCCCGCCGGCGCGGATTGGTCAATCGAACTTCGCGAGAAGTTGCATGCCGCCGCGGCAATAATTTGGATCAAGTCGCCGCGCTCGGCCATGAGCACTCAAGTGTTGAGCCAGCTCAAACTTGCGAAACTCCATTCGCAACAGATTATCCCCGTGGAGATTGAAGCCTCGACGCACTGGGAACCTAAGTGGGCTTACTTCACCTTATTGCAGGCAGTATCCTTCGATGATCCAGCGTGGGGAGATCGTGTCGCTCAAAGGGTACTCACCCTTGACGGTTTCGCGTCGGCCCTGTTTGCCGCGCCGGATGCATCGATTGCTCTCTCCAATATGGTCTCGCTTGCCGCGCCGAAGTCCCGCAGGCCAAATTTGGTGACCCCGGAAGAGGACGAAATTCTGCCCGTCACCATGCCCAACGATGACCGAACCGACCATCACGATACATTCAGCACCTCGAGTGACGGCGTCGTCGGAACAGGCGAAGTACGAACTAAGTATGAACTGGACCACGCCACCGTATCATCAGTTCCTTCGACGAGCACCACTAACGAGGGCACTGCTTCCCAACAAGATTCGGTCGACTTCTTTATTAGCTACACGAAGGCTGATCAATTGTGGGCTGAGTGGATCGCTTGGAAAGTCGAAGAAGCCGGCTATTCAACTCTAATTCAATCATGGGACATCACTCCAGGGCGTGACTGGGTACACGAAATGCAGTTGGCAACATCAAGTGCGCGACGAACGATTGTGGTGCTATCTCCTGAGTATCTTCGACGCTCGGATTTTGGTGAAGCTGAGTGGCGAGCTGCATTCGCCGCAGACCCTAGTGGAGAGACCGCCACGTTAATACCGATCCGCGTCGTCGAGTGCACTCCGACCGGATTACTCAAAACTCGAGTTTATATCGACTTAGTTGGGACGGAGGGTACGGTTGCAGCCAATCTGCTGCTTGCTGGGCTCCGTCCAGGCCGAGCAAAGCCATCAGTCGAGCCCCGCTTCCCGTCACGAGTGCGGGGCAAATTGCCGGCAATTCCACTTGTTGACCCCCAAACCTTGTTTGACAATGACGGAGCAGAACCGCTTCCCTACAGGCGTGTGGACCCGAGTATCGAGGCATCGGCCCGCGGCGCGCTGGAGAGACTTCTTGCGTTGCAATATCCGTGGGGCGAATGGTCGGACCATCGCACCGAACTCGAAAGCAGAATCGCAGAACGTCAGCCGAGAAGCTCCATGGAAGTTCCAAAGCCAAATGTGGCTCGAACACTTTTTTCGCTGGAGGCAACTGCCGGCGGAACCAGCAACCTTTTGGCCGGATCCCGCCGAAATGCAATTGACTGGATGGTCGGTGGGCTTAGCGACGGGTGGTACTGGGAATGGCAAATGGTCGCAACTCCTCATTCCGAGTCCACAGTTCCCGAACTACGCAAGCGGGCGGATATTCGACACACTGCTCAAGTAGCAAGTGCGATCGCAAGATGGGGCAAGGCGCCGGACCCGCTTGGAGGATTGGTTCGATCCATATCCGGATCTGCTATCAGTGAAAGCGGCTTCTGGGGCGATACCCCAGGTAGTAATGAACCTCGAATCCTGGCGACCGTGTACGCAGTTGAAGCCCTGGGTTGCTTGTCAAATCGAGCCTTCGGGATCGGATTTGACGAGATTCTAGATGCGAACGGAACAAATCAGGCCCGCAGTGCCTTGCGGAGAGGTTTGGGAGCATTGCTATCCGATGTCGAAACGGGCGACGGGTTACTTGGGGCAGCAAACGGCCGACGAGCCAATCCATACATTTCCTCGCTCGCTTTGCTTCGGCTTGGGCCACTCGCTCACGCGAACGGCGATGCGGACGAGTTGGTAGCTCATCTGGTCAATGGGCTTCAGCAAAGTTCAAATGAATGGGGCTGGGAAGACGAGTCTGTGAATGGTAACCTTCGCCCTCTCACGAGGAACCGAACCACGCTGCGCGCGGCGGCGGCATTGGCACGAACGGCGTCCATTGGCGTGAGCGTGCCTCCCCACCTCATAGATCTCGTGCTTTCGAGGGCAATTCAACTCGCATCGCCCACTTCGGGCTCGCCACTGGACTCTCCCGACTTGGCTTGCTGCCTAATTTGCATCAGCGCGCTATACCCATCCATAAGCCTTGACGAGTATGCCAGCGAACCGAGTGCTTTGTCGAAGGCAATGCGAGCGCAGAACACTGCCAAATGGGCCGCGAACACCGAAAAACTATTGAAGGGATTGTCATTCGGGAGGGAACTCGGCATCGCTGGTTATGACCAAGCATGGCGCGAAGTCTCAGCACACCTTGCGTGGCTTTCAAGCTAGCAAGCGAGCTAATTTTCACCACCCCCAAAGACCTCCGACGCGTGGATCGAGTCCGTGTGCATAAGCGAGGTCGGCCGCAAGAGCCACTCCTATAACCCATCGTAGTTGGCTCAGAATTGCGACGTCGCCGTGGGTGAGCTCGCGGCCGATGCGCGTGTAACCGCAGAACTGCCGGCTGTGGATGTTCTCGATCGCGAGCTTCTTCTCACGGCTTGGCGAGATAACGGGAGGAGCCGTACCAACGATCCACAACGCGCGATTCCTCGACTCTCCAATCCCCGTCGCAATCCACATCGTGAGCGTCACAGTTTTCAGTCTTCTTGGCGCGTTTCAGTTCGTGCCGTCGCTGCGCCAAAGGCATTGGTGGCACCGCGTGGCTGGGCGCATCCTCATCCCGGCCGGGCTGTTTGCGGCTCTCTCCGGAATGTGGATGGCGGCCTTCTACCCGCATCCTGTCGGGGATGGCCTCGTGCTTGAAGCCCTCCGCCTGATCTTCGGCTTCGCGATGGTAGCGAGCATCGTGCTCGGCATTCGCGCGATCGTGCTGCGGAAGTTCGATTCGCACGGCGACTGGACGACGCGGGCCTACGCGATCGGGGTGGGCGCAGGAACCCAGGCGATCGTCCTCGTCCCCGGTGCGATCATTTTCGGATCAACGCACGAACTCTCGAGAACGATCCTCATGGATTTGGCCTGGGTCATCAACCTAGCCGTGGCCGAGACGCGCATCCGTCGTAGGGCGCGACGGGGCGACGTCACATCAGTTCTGCTCCGCGGCGACCCTGCCTAGTTTCCCGGCGCGACCCGGCCGTCAAGCCACTCGGCAAAGTGCGTGATCTCACGGCCGTCGACGGGCTGTGCGGTTTACTCTTTGTAGCCCTTGAGCCCGGCATCATTCGGGTCTTCGCGCATCAGGTGCGTGACACCCGGGATTTCGTGTGACTCGAAGGGCTGCGGGATCAGTTCGGCCATCCGCGCCAGGTCGCTCGGGTCGACCTAGTTGTCTCAGACGCCGGTAATCGCCAAGTTGGCAGGCGATCTTCGCCGATGTCTATCTGTTCCCGCCAGTTGAGGTCGCGGTGCCACTTGTCTTTCGAATATTGCGTAGCCTGCGACGCGCTTCGCTTCTCACCGCCCTGCTCTTTTCGACCTTCCGCAGATGCTCGACCTCACCCCTTTCAAAATCCTTGGCAATCTCCGCCGGAACGATCCAGTTACTCCGGCCTCCGAGAGCTGCGAAAATCGAGAGCAGTCCTGTGAAGAAACCGAGCACGACGAGTATCCAATCCGCGGGACCGTCTACCGCAAAACCCCACATGGCTGCGCTGCCCACCGCCAAGGCGAAAAGAACTGTACCCGCCCAAGGGAACACCTTGTCAATCCGACGCACGTCGAACCGGTACGCGTGGAGTCGTCTGGCGATAAGACGAACGGCTTTCTCAAACTGCTCCTTCTCTTCGCCTTCTGGCAGTCCCTTCCAAATCTCAATGTCGTTCTTGAGGCGGCGAGTCCACCGAACGGGTGGTGCGAAAAAGGGCAGGACCGCGAGGAGCGCCGCACTCGCAAATGGCAAAGCCAGTATCCACCTGAGATCGTTGACATCCATGCACCGAGCATATTCGGCGTAGAGACGGGATCACCAGGGGCTGGCCCACTACTGGCCCATAGATCGGACACCTGCCGTCATCGCTGCCCCGTGACCCCTTTGATGATGATCTCAATGCCGCTGCAGTTACAATCGGTGGCGCTAGACGGTTCATAATCGCAGTCAAAATGCAGTCAAGAACTACGGCCGGAGAAATTGAGGGCCCGACTTCCGCCCGTTTACCGGGGCGATAGACCTCGAACAATGGTGCCCCTGGAGGTGTGCGAGTTCAGGACATAGTTCCCACATGAGAAGGGACATCGTTCCCATCTCTTTGGCCGTGATGATGGTTCGTGTCGAAGGCCAAGGTGATTGTGTTGTCTGTCCCGGAGCAAGGAATGACCCGAACGGAGGCGGCCGAAAGATTTGGGGTGTATCGCCGTTGGATTCACACCCTCATCACCCGGTACCAGGCTGGGGGTCTTGAGGCGCTCGAGGCGCACAGCCGAGGACCGTGCTCTAGCACGCTGAGCACACCCGAACCGGTGCACTCCCGCGTCATTGAGCTGCGTCAGCAACTGACCGCGGACAGTTAGGATGCCGGACCGGTCACCATTGCCCGACATTTGGGCCAGAAAGGTCTGCTGGTACCCGCAACGTCCACATTTCGCCGCAATCTGCACCAGTCCGGACTACTGGCACTGCTAGTGACGGGTATGGGAGGCCAACGCGAAACTAAATGCTAGGCCCAGAAAAATTTGGAAGCCAACACGATGGTCCCCGAAAACTCCCGCTGCCGTCTGCGCCGCTTGGTGAAACAATGTTTCATCAGCCCACTCGGAAGAGCGTCGCGGTAATTACGGCTCCACCTGATAGCGCACTGTATTGAAGGCTGCCGTCAGGGTTGAACTTGATCGTGATTGGTACATTGTCGTAGCAGACATATTCTTGGGACACGCGTTCCGTGAACGTCACAGCCGAGTCGGAGCGCGACGTCAAGGTCCAAGTGGCCGCACACGGAATCTCGGGATATGTGGCCGTGGCAGATGCCACATTTCCATCTTCAAGAATGGTTACATTTATCGAGTATGGATGAGAATCCCCGACGACGTCACCAGACCAATTCCCGGAAAGAGATATCTGTCCCGACCTGTTCGAATCCCAATCACCTTCTAGACGTCTAACTATGTCTGTCACCGAGCACCTCACGCCCGAACTGGATATTAGGCGTCCTTTCTCATCTGCCCAACCACACATTGCCATCCCGTAGTTCACCTCAATCAAGTCACCCTTGAGAGTCTCGACCGGAATTACCAACTCGTCACCATGTGGAAGGGGCAACTCTACATTGCGCACGTTGTCTCCTGAGGAAACCGTTGCAACAACGGCTCCAGTGAACGTGCGCAAGTCTGCTGCTGCATCAAGTGCAAGAAAGAGTTGCGAAGTGTCACCAGGGCGGAGGTTGAAAGTAACGATCTCGCCGGGTGTATACACAACGTCGCTTCCTGGGATGTCCTCCTGATCGGGGCCAACAACTGCAGGTGCCTCGGATCCCGCTTGGAGCCCCGATACCACCATAGGAACCCCACCTTGCCCTCCACCATTCTCAGCACAGCGCAAACGGATTGAAGGCTCCGGGTCGCTCTCTTTTCCAGCTAGATGTATTGAGTGGATCGACAAACTCTGTCCAGCGTCTGCCCGGTTAGCGAACTCAAATCTAATTGGTTCGGGTACAAGGACTGCATTCGAGCTAAGCCAACCAAGTTGTTCAGGGCTACACCCTATTGTGAAGTCTTCCGATGAAAATAGAGGGAAGTCTGACCACGGAGCATCGACCGGGACTACCCAGGTCGTGTCGTTCATTGAGATTCCATCATGGGCGGTCACGGAAAGGCCGTCTGTAGTCGTCGTAGTCGCAGTGAGCTGAGGGACAAGACCGACCGCAGCAATCACAAGACCGACCACAGGTACTGCCACGGCAACCGAAATCGCAGTGGCCCGCGAGCGGCCGGCACCGGACTCGACGCTATTCATTGGTTCCCCACGCAATCAGCAGCATTCGTTTGAAGAATGCATGTCCAGAATGGGTCGTCTGGCCGGATTATTCGAGGCGCAATCGGGGAAGTTCCAGGTATCACTGTGCTTGAGCCCAAATTGAGTTGAATTGTGGCGCTGTCAGTTCCCGCTGTCGCGGTATAAACAACCGCGCCTTCGAAATTGTCAAGCGAAATCAATTGGAGAATGAACTGCCCAGACTCGCCAGGTTGGAGGTTGTAAATGAGCGGGGTGTCTGGCGTTGAATTGGCAACCCCAAGCCTAGAGCGATCGTAGTAAGCGGGTAGATCACCCGAAGCTTTTAGACGCGCTGGCGCGATACGCGGTTGTGACTCCGCAGTTGTGTCGCACTCCACAATAATCGCTGGCTCACTTGGTGTTGACGTGGAGCCTTTGCTCACAATGTTGCTAAATCCAAGCACCCCACCAGACGTAGCTCGATTCGAAATGGTTACGAGAAAGTAGCTCTGAAACGCGGTCCCGTTGCTGTCCAACCAGGCTCGCTGCTGATCTGTACAGGACTCCGAATCTCCCAAGGGAAATGAAGAAAGTTGAGTCGAAAGCGGTACCAAATAGGTCGTCAACTCACGCGCCCGATATGCCTCGACCTGCACTTCGAGCTTGTCCAATGCGGACGAACTCTGAGTCAGGATTGGAATAATCGCAATGAAGCCGATAATCAATGAGAGTGCAGTGGCAATGGCGCCGATGATCGATGCGACGATCCTTCCCGTGTGCTTCGCGCGCGGTGCCGTCTCGATCTTCATGCGGTTCCTCGAATCTCAATCGGGATGGGTTGAAACGATTAGTGGGGCGAGTAGAAATTCAGTTCGGGCCTGACTGTTGCTCATTGTTGGCCCAGAGTCTACTTGACGGAAGGCCGCCTCTTGAGTTCTCTCACGTCGACCTAGACGCGGTTGCAAAAGCCCCCGAGATACCCAATGGTTCCATGAGACACTACGGCTCAAGCGACGACTCGCTAGTTGAACCGGCCGACATGTAGGCCGTCGGACTCGAAGCGAGTTGAGTTGCCGGGATAAAAAGGTCCCGAACGAGGCGTTTTAAGTTTGTGGGCAAGAGACGCGCGAGTTTGTGAACGGCATTCCAATATCCCTGTGCCCAAGGAGCGTTCTACCAATACTTCGTGGTGCCCCTGGAGGGAGTCGAACCCCCAACCGTTTCCTTAGGACGGAACTGCTCTTCCATTGAGCTACAGAGGCTGGTGGGTTGAGTTTAGCGAAGATAGGTGACTCGGGAGTTCCCTTCGAGACGCGCGCGGTGCGCGCTCCTCAGGGAACGGAACGGGAGGGGCTGGTTTCGAGACGATGCCGCAATCCGGCATCCCTCAACCAGCGGGTTCTCTATGCAGTGCTGCGGTGACGGCTCAATGCCGCCAATAGCAGGCCGCCTACGAGCGCGACGGCTTGGGCGACGACCGCGATCACTTTCGCCTGGTACCAGACGGGTTCGTAGATCACGGGGAACCCGAGTGCGCTCAGGTCCAAGGGCACGTACACCGAGACGACCAGCAGCACGAGGCCGCCCGCCGCGATTGCCGCGGCGACCAGTCCGGCCCACCAGCGGTGTACGACCAGGACCAGGATGGCGGCGAGGATGTTCACCACGCCTTGAATACGGAACAGGGTGCCCTGACTGACGAGCGTGCCGACGAGGGCATCGAAGGGGCCGGCGAGCTGAAAGTGCACGTACGCGTTGACGAGCAGCGCGAGTGCGGCCCAGACCCGTGCGGCGATAGTGAAGACTCTCATTTTCTTACCCTGCCTCTCGAGATCGTGCCGGAAACTGTGTCTCAAAAAAGAGTGAAACCGGTGGGGAGCGACTCGCTCGCTCCCCACCGGGCTATTCAGGATTCGGGTTTACTGAATACTCTTGTTGGCGGCAATTCCGCCGGACAGTGCCAGAGCCGTCATCGACATGTGGCCCGCAGCCTCCTTCAACAGTTCGAAGTAGGAAGGATCCCCGGCAACATCCGCATCAATCGCGGCGACCAGTGACGAGGCGTGCATCTCCAGTGCGGACTTCACTGCGTCCTCCGGCAGTTCGGGAACAACCGAGTGGATCAGCTGGCCAAACACCACGGCGTAGCCCTTCAGATCCGACAGCGCCTTGTCGACGCCAGCCTGGTCCTTGGTTGCCTTCGCCACTGCGTAGTTCACGAAGAACGGGATGTGCGAGCGCCACGAATCGAGGAACGGCTGCTCAGCATCCGGGTAGGCCGAACCGACCAGGGCCGCGATTTCCACCGAGTTCTTGTCGAGTGTGGCCACAGCCGCGCCCACATCGGCGGTCGTCAGGTCCCCACCGTCGGCGAGCGCCTGGTCGATGGCGGCAGCGGCGAGGTACACGTGGTCGTAAAGCAGGCCGGTGAGCGTGGCACGCAACGTGGCGCCATCGCTGTTCACCGTGTCGACAACCTTCGACGTCGTCATGCTGTCGGACTTCGCCGGCGCATCCGCTGTCGCAGTGCAGCCCGAAAGAACGAGTGCCGCCGCCAGGCCGAGACCGGTGATCGCTGTGATTTTGCGCATTGTTTCTTCTCCTTATTTGTTGTGGCTTGATGGGTAAGTTGTGTGGTCCGGGAGACTCACGGCTCGACCGTGACCGTGGCGTTCATGGTCAGGTGCGGTTTGCAGTAGTACGGATACACGCCGGGTTCGGTGAACGTGAACGAGAACGTGTCGCCCTCCTGGCCTTTCGGGGCAAGCGCGTGGTCGAAGCGGCCATCCGGCGTCTGCGTTCCGCGAACACCGGTCGCCTCGTTCACTTCACCCCAGGCGCCGGATGTGACCGTGTGGCCGATGGCCTCGCCGTTCTGCCACGTGACCGTGGTGCCCACCTTCACGGTGAGATCCTTCGGCATAAACTTCAAGCCGATCGTCGTCACCACGTTGTCGGCGGCAGGTGCGGACTGATCCGACCCGCTGCTCTCGGTCGGGACCGATGCGGATGGCTGTGCGCCAACGCATCCCGAGAGAGCGAGGATCAGAGTCGGAACGAGGAGCGCACCGGTGAGGATGGCTTTCGGTGACCGAAGTGTTCTGGTGTGTGACATGGAGGTGATTCGGCGCCGTTGGCGAAGCGGATTGGAATCCGTCTGTCAGCAGGCTCCCTTCGAGACGGCCGCGCAGCGGCCTCCTCAGGGAACGGCGACGCACTAGGGTGTCATCCAATACCCGACGCATGGCAGGAGACCCGAATGTCTGCGAAAGAAGCTGTCCCCGACCTGATCAAACGCGCACTCAACGCCCTGGAATCTCGCGACCTGGACACCGTGATGAAATGCTTTGCCGACGATGCCGTTCTATACGACCCGCACTACCCGTACGCGGAAATGCATGGCCAAACCGAGATCCGGGAAGGGCTCGAGTGGGCATACGCCGGCATGAAAAGCATGTCGTTCACGCCGCTGCGCTACTTCACGAGCGACGACGGCGCATCCAGTGTCATCGAACTGGACACCCACCATGTGCCCAAAGCCGGAGGCGAGCTCGAGTTCGCGCAAGTGTTCGTCGTCGACACCAAAGACGGCGCCATCACGAGCATGCGCTCCTACCTTCCGCACGGACCCAACGGGTTCGGCGGGTTCATGCTGCGTACGATGCACAAAGGATTCCGGCGCAAGCATCCGCGCACCTGACGCGAGGCGGATGTCCGGCTCAGCCGCGGTAGTACGGTTCGGCGCAGTACCGCCTCACGTAGAGGCGATCGCGCGTCACATCCTCCGGCGTTCCGCAGTCTTCCGCGGGATCCACGAAGGCATCGCCCTGCGGACACAAGGTGACGAAAACATCCTGCTGCCCACTGGCAACGCCCCAGAGGCAACCATGGGAATCCTGTCCCCTGTCGTGCACGTATGTGCTGCCGTCGCCCGTGTTCTGAAGGCCAGCAATCGTGATGCACCCGTGGCTGTCGCACCACTTGCCGTTGATGTCATTCCAGTTCGCCACATGAGCAGCCAGAACCGCCGCCGCGGCCTGGTCGATTGCGGCCTTCGCGGATCGAAGGTCCGCCGCGGTGAAGCTCGCGTCGGCGAGAGCCGCCTTACCCGCATCCAGCGCCGACCGCAGGCTAGTGCGCAACGCCTCATCTCTGACGTGACCATCCGAAGCTGTGTACGCCGCCTCCCCGGTGGCGATCGACTCTTTGAGGTCTGAAGCGGCAGCGGACCGCGCCGCAGTTTCCGCGGCGCTCGCCGACGCGGATGCCGACGCATTCGGGTGAGCCGCCTCCACCTGCGAGAGACGACCAAATTGCTGTTGTTGGGTGATGAACAGGGCCGCAAAGAACGAGCCGCCGCCAAGCACGAGCACCGCAGCAGCCACAATCGCGACGATCGTCAGCGGGCTGCGTCCGGTGCGAGGTCTCCGCGAGGGCGGGCCATCATCGCGGACATCGGCATGAGGTGACTCCGTCATTCGATACCTCCTCGCCGCCCCGCTCACCCGCACACCGGCACACGCCGAGGTCAGCGCGCAAGGGCTCCTTGTCACGGATGTTGGCGGCGTCGCACCGTCACATCACACCAAAAAATAGAAGGAAGGCGACAATATATCAAGAGGAATTGTCGTCGGGTTCCGCGGCGAATCTTCGGGCAGTTCGGCCGCTGTGAACAGGTAACCTCAGTGGCGGTAGAAAGGTTCGGCGCAATCCTGCCTGACGTAGAGACGATCGCGGGTCACATCTTCCGGCACGGTGCACGGCGGGTCGGACAACGCAGCACCTTGTGGGCAATAGGTCACCCGCGCGTTGTGGGACTCCATTCCGCTCCCGGTGTATCCCCACAGGCAACCGTTGGCATCCGGCCCACCATCCTGCACGAAATGGCTATTTTGGTCCCGCGTGTCCTGAAGGTTCGCGATCGTGACGCATCCCTGAGTGCCAAACTCGTTCGAGCACCACTTGCCGTTGATGTCATTCCAGTTCGCGATGTGAGCAGCCAGGACTGCCGCCGCCGCTTCGTCGATGTTGGCTTTCGCCGTCTTCAGGCTTTCCGCAACGGAGTTCCCATCCGCCAACGCTGCAGCGCCCGCATCGAGCGCTGCCCGCAGAGCCGCACGCAACGCCTCATCACTGACATGCCCTTCCGAATCCGTGTACGCCGTCTCGCCGCTCGCGATCGACTCCGTCAGGCCAGGAACGGCAGCGGCACGCGCCGCAGCTGCCGCCGCAGCGCTGGCCGACGCTTCGGCCTTCACCCGATCCGCCTCCACCTGTGAGAGCTGATCCAACCGTTGCTGCTGGCTGACAATCATCACGGTCGCGAAAGCAGCACCGCCCAACACCAGCACAGCCGCCACCACAATCGCGATAATCGTCAACGGGCTGCGTTTAGCGCGGGGAACCGGCGAAACAGGCCCACCCTCAGGAACATCAGCGTCAGGCGTATCGGACATGCGACCACTCCTCGCTGCCCCCGCACACCCACACACCGGCACAACCGGGCGCCCGCACGCAGGGGCTCCTCGTCACGGATGTTGGCAGCGTCACACCACCAAATCACACCACAAAGTAGACGAAAAGCGACAATATATCAAGAGCAAATCCTGCTCTGGCCGTCTGCGCGAGCTCCGTGCAACGCGCAGCGGAGCTACTGGCGATAGTAGGGGTCGCCGCAGTCGATGAACAAATAGAGGCGCTCGCGCGACACGTCCTCTGGCATGTGACAGTCCGGGTTGGTGCTCGAGATGAACGGCGACCCCGGCGGACAGTACGTGGTGTGACCTTCGGTGGGATCATTGGGCGGCCCCACGATTCCGACCAGACAGCCGTTCGCATCCAGCCCCGTGGCGTTCTGGTAGATTTCGCCGCGCTCGTCCGTGAGGTTGGAGATCGTATGGCAATCGATGTCGCTGCACCACGACCCGTTGATGATCGACCAGTCAAGGGATGGTGAGGCCGTCGGCGGTGCGGACGGACCTGGCGTTGCGGTCACGGTGGGGGTTCTCGTGGATTCCGGGCTCGCAGACTCGGCAGGGGAGATCACCGAGTGCGCCCGCGTGATCGGATGCTGCTGGCCCACGATCACGCCCAAGGTGGCACCGCCACCCACCACAACAAGAGCACCGACGACGATTGCGGCGATCGTCAGGAGTCGTGGCGTACGTCGGCGCGCCGGGCCGGCCACGCCGGAGTCTTCGCCAACATTTCCGGACAAATCAGACATCGCATCCCACCTCGCTGCGTACTCGAACCCACAAACCGACAACAGTCGGAGCCAGTGCGCAGGGGCCCGTCAGCGAGGATGGGTGCGTTGCTGCACCGCCGTTACAACACACAAAATATGAGGAACTGCGCAATATATCAAGGGATTGATTTCTGCGATGTGCGCAGTTTCGAGACGCGCTGCGCGCTCTGTCAACCGGCATGATCCCTTCGAGACGCGCTGCGCGCTCCTCAGGGAACGGGATCAGGGAACGGTCATGCGGCGACGGGCGCCAGGAACTCTTCCCACTCGGGCTCGGCGCGCTCCACACCGCGCACCATCCAACCGGTACCGTGCGGCGGTTGGGGGCGCACCCGCAGCGACCAGTGCATCTCCGACGGCGTGCGGTCGCCCTTCGCGTTGTTGCAGCGCAGGCAGCAGGCCACCAGGTTCTCCCATGTTTCCTTGCCGCCCCGCGAGCGCGGCAGCACGTGGTCGATCGTCGACGCGGAGCCGCCGCAATACGCGCACCGCGACCCATCCCGACGCAGCACCCCGCGCCGGCTCACCGGAATCGACCGGCCGGTCGGGATCCGAACATACCTGGTCAGCAGAATCACCGAGGGGCGATCGTACGCGCCGAACACCGTGAACACCGGATGCTCGTCATCCGCCGACAAAATGGTCGCCTTATCGTTCATCACCAGCACGAGCGCTCGCTTGAACGACACGACGGCGAGAGGCTCGAAGCCCGCATTCAACACCAGGGTGCGCATGTTCATCCTTCCGAAGGGTCCCGCACGGCTTGCAGGAATTCGACCCACCTTGGTGCCCGACGAGAGGGAGTGAGCGGAACAAAAAAGCACCGCCGCAGGAAAACGGCAGTGCTCAGGCGTTCAGGATGCGCTGACAGGCGTATCCGGTGCTCAGTCGTATGAAAAAGAGGGCGCGCTCATCCACGGTTTGGATGGTGCGACCGCTGGTCATTCGACTCTCCCGAGCTTCTCGCGGAACAACAAGGACGATTCAGGGTAACTCAGGAACCGGCGCGCGCGCTGGAATGACAGGTAACGACACGATTTCGAGACGAATCGGTGTGCTCCCTTCGAGACGCGCGCTGTGCGCGCTCCTCAGGGAACGGTCGGACGTTGCCGCTCCCTGAGGAGGCCGCAGGCCGTCTCGAAGGAAGCCGGCAAGTCAGTCGGCGAAAGCGCTCGTGCCCACGTAGATGTGCTGCGCCACCTCGGCCGGCAGCTCCAGCGCATCCTCATCCCGACCGTCGATCGTCGCCAGCACGTAGTCGCCGCGCGCGGCAAACATGCCCGACGCCCCGGGCACAACGCCCGCAGACTGCAATTGCTCCAGCAGCTCCGGCTCATACTGCACCGGCTCGCCGAGCCGCCGAATCGTGCCCTCCACCGGGTCGTCGGCGTCCTCCACCAGGTTCACGAGGTTCACAACGCCATCCGTGAACCTGGCCACCGGCACGCGGTCGCCAAGGCCCTCCAGACCAGGAATCGGGTTGCCGTACGGCGAATGCGTCGGATGCTCCAGCAGCTCCAGCAGCTTCCGCTCCACCTGCTCGCTCATCACGTGCTCCCAGCGGCACGCCTCATCGTGCACGAGCGCCCAGTCCAGGCCGATCACATCCGCGAGCAGCCGCTCCGCCAGCCGGTGCCGCCGCATCACCGTCACGGCCTTCTCGCGGCCGCCGTCGGTGAGCCGCAAATGGCGGTCATCCTCGACGACGACGAGGCCGTCGCGCTCCATCCGACCCACCGTCTGCGACACGGTCGGACCCGAATGCCCGAGGCGTTCGCTGATGCGCGCGCGCAGGGGAACGATGTTCTCTTCCTCAAGCTCGTAAATCGTGCGGAGGTACATCTCAGTGGTGTCAATCAGATCGGCCATCCGAGCCTCCTCCCGCCATAATCCGTACAGGTTAGCCTAACCGTCCCGGCCCGTCTCACCGGCGACGCAGCACGACAATGAGCCGCCCTAGGATTGCAGCATGCCGGAGCTGACAATTCCCACCCACCTGCTGCCCGCCGACGGACGATTCGGATGCGGGCCCTCCAAAGTCCGCCCCAAACAGCTCGCACATCTCGCCGGGGCCGGCGCGGCGCTCCTCGGCACCTCGCACCGCCAGGCACCCGTGAAGGACCTCGTGGGACGAGTTCGTAGCGGCCTCGCCGACCTGTTCTCTGCGCCGGAGGGCTACGAGGTTGTGCTCGGGAATGGTGGATCGACCGCATTCTGGGACGCCGCCGCGTTCGGGCTCATCGAACTTCGAAGCCAGAATCTGGTGTTCGGCGAGTTCGGCGGCAAATTCGCGAAAGCGGCCGCCGCGCCGTGGCTGGACACCCCGGATGTCCGCTCGGCCGAGCCGGGCAGCCGCAGCGACGTCTCGCCCGCGATTGGAATCGACGTGTTCGCGTGGCCGCACAACGAAACCTCCACCGGGGTCATGGCGCCCGTGCAGCGCGCGGACGGGGACGTCGGCGCCCTCACCGTCATCGACGCCACGAGCGCGGCCGGCGGGATCGCCTTCGACGCGAGCGAGGCGGACGTCTACTACTTCGCGCCGCAAAAAAACTTTGCCTCCGACGGCGGCCTGTGGTTCGCGCTGTTCTCACCCGACGCCCTCGAGCGGGTGGAGCGCATCGCGGCGACCGACCGCTACATCCCCGAGTTCCTGAGCCTGAAAAACGCGGTCGACAACTCTCGCCTCAACCAGACGCTGAACACCCCCGCGCTCGCCACACTGCTCCTCATGGAAAGCCAAATCGACTGGATCAACCGCAACGGCGGCCTCGCATGGGCGGATGCCCGCACGCGCGAATCCTCTAGCGTGCTCTACGACTGGGCCGAGCGCACGGAGTACGCGCATCCGTTCGTGGCGAACCCCGACCATCGCTCGCAAGTGGTCGTCACGATCGACTTCGATGAGCGCGTGGATGCCTCGGCCGTGGCGGCAATCCTGCGCGCGAACGGCATCGTCGACACCGAGCCGTACCGCAAACTCGGCCGCAACCAGTTGCGAGTTGCCACATTCACCGCGATCGAACCGGATGATGTGCGCGCGCTCGTCGCCTGCATCGACTACGTGGTGGGACGCCTCGAGTGACCTGCGGTGTGGTTTCGAGACGATTCGGCGAAGCCGAATCCCTCAACCAGCGGGCCGCAGGTAACCTGTAGCCATGCGATTGTGGCTGAAGGATTCGGAACGCCGCCCCGACCCCGAACCCGCCAAAACGGATGACCGCAAAGCCATGCTCGTCGGCCTCGCCCTGTGGCTAGTCGGCCTTGTCGTCCTGCTGCTGTTTCTTGGCTCGCTGATTGCGGCGGGGCTTACCAGCTGGCTCTGGACCTGCGTCGTCGGACTTGCCCTTGGACTTCTCGGGCTTATCGTCACCCACCGTCAGCGGAGCTGACTCCGCCGCCGGATCCGAGGCTGCACTGTCCGCACCCGCTTCGTCCAGGGAGTCGATGTCGACACCATCGAGGTCACCGCTGTGCAGGAGCGCCTCATCGTCGTCGTGGACGTCCTCGTCATCGAAGTCGTCCTCGTCGGAGTCATCGTCCGAATCATCGTCCGAGTCGTCGTCCAGATCATCATCCGCGAGGCCTTCTGCCGCGAGCAGTGCCTGCGCCTCCTTGTAGTCGGCCAGACGCTCCGACCACGGCACCCAGTCCGGCGACAGCAGCGCGCCCTCGCCCGGGGTGAGCTCCGTCTCCAGCACCGACGGGCCGAAACCCTCCACGTGCGCGAGGCTCACCGTCCACTTCCAGCCCGGGTAACCGGGCATGGTGGTGTCGAAATACACGGTGAGGACGCCGTCCGCCTCGGTGATCGACCCCGCGGGCTCACCGATTGTGTCCGCCGACGTGATGTCGAGCAGGGCCGCGCGGGCGACGGTGAAATCCTCGTCCGTCGGTGCAACGTCCTTCGCCTTAGGCATCCAGTTCTTCCGCAACCTTGCGCAGCATGGCCGCGATCTTGCGCGCGTGGCTGGCCTCCGGGTATCGACCGCGCTTCAGATTGGACCCGATGCCATCCAGCACCTTCACCAGATCCTCCACGATGACTGCCATGTCGTCGGCCGGCTTGCGGCTCATCCGCGCAAGGCTCGGCGGCGCCTCCAGCACCCGCACAGACAGCGCCTGCGCACCGCGCTTGCCATCCGCAACGCCGAACTCGAGCTTGGTGCCCGCCTTCACTGTGACCCCGTCCGGAAGCGCGGAGGCGTGCAGGAAAACCTCCTGGCCGTCATCAGAACTGATGAAGCCGAAGCCTTTCTCGTCGTCGTAAAACTTGACCTTGCCGGTGGGCATGCCATTACCTTTCCTCGGTCGCGGTGCGGGGTGTGCACGGGCGATCACCACACCCAAGCCTACGGGCATTTGCACCTCACGTATCCTTGGGAATGTGAGCAAGAAAGCACCAGACACCCCGCCGCCCGTGCGCATCAACCAAACGGAGCGCATCCTCGCGTACGGCGTGCTCATTCTGGTCGGACTCGCGCTGGTCTGTTTCATCGCCGTCATCGTCGGCACCACGCTCGGGGCGGGCGCGAACGACGGGTTCAGCCACGGCATCTGGCCCACCGTATTCTTCGTGCAGTACTACGGTCTGCCGCTCGCGTTCCTGCTCATCATCGCGCTTCTCGTCTCCAACGCGGTGCGCCGATCGCGTGCCGCGAAAGGCGAGACGCGCTGAGGCGCCGACGGAGCCTATGACGAGTACCGCACGTCTCGCGTCGCTGCTTCGAGCCAGCGACGACACCGACCTGCTCGCCACCCTGGAACGCCGCCCCGTCGCACCCGCCGGCATCCGCGATTTCTTCGACCTCGCCGAGACGCTGCTTTCGGACGATTCCCTCCAGTCCTGCCTCGAGCGGCTCGACCGCCGCGCGCTCGCCGCACTCGCCCAGCTCGGCGAACGGCGGATGTCGGCCCATGCCCTGCGCGAAACGCTCGGCCTCGACGACTCCGAGGTGTCGCGGCTGCGCGAGTTGCAGCTCATGCACGAAGACTCCGACGGGGTCGCCGCGTGGCCGGAAGTGGCGGATCAGCTCAAGCGATGGCCGGAACTCGGGCTGCCGGACCCGACCGCCGAGGAACCGGAGCCGGGCAACGGCCCGGTGAGCGAATCGGAGCGCCACTCCGCCGACCGCCTCGCAGCCGAACACGCCTTCACAGCCGCCACCGCCACAGCCGAACTGCTGTTCGAGCTGCAGCGGGAGCCGGTCCGGCTGCTCTCCCGCGGCGCGATCGGCGCGCCGGAGAAGGCCAGGCTGGCCGCGGCGATGAGCGTCGACGAGTTGTCCATCGACACGCTCGTGGACGCCGCGGAGCGTGCCGGTCTCGTCACGCGGGAAGGCCACCGGTTCGTTGCCTCTGCCGGGCACAGCACGTGGCTGGGTTTCAGCGCGGCAGAGCGATGGGCGGTCCTGGCCGAATCGTGGGCTTCGAGACTGCCGGCAGGCATCCGCCCCGTGCTCGCGGAGCGCTCCGAAACTCTGTGGGGGCCTGGCCTGCGCGAGTGGCTGCAGTGGAAGTACCCGGGTGGTCGCACCTGGCTGACCGAACGCGTCACGGCTGGGCTCGCGGAGGCGGAGCGACTCGGCATAACCGCCGGCGACATCGTGAGCACGCCGGGGGCCGCGCTGCTCGGCAGGAAACGCGACCAGGCGATCGCCCTGCTCACCGAAGCCCTCCCCGCGCCCGTCGACCGGCTGTACCTGCAACACGATCTGTCCGCAGTCGCTCCCGGGCCGCTTGAGGTCGCGATCGATGCGCGGCTGCGTTCCCTGGCGATCACCGACGGCCGCGCCATCGCGTCCCGATACCGGTTCACGCAGGCAAGCATCGGCAGGGCGATCGCGGGCGGTGAAACCTCGGAGACGATTCTGGCGTTCCTCAGCGAAATTTCCCTGAGCGGAGTGCCCCAGCCGCTCGAATACCTCGTCACGGAAACGGCCGGCCGGCACGGCCTGCTCCGAGTCGGGCCGGCGCCCGCGGGCAACCCCGACGCGGCAAGTTACGTGAGGTCCGACGACACAGCGCTTCTCGGCACCGTGCTCGTCGACCGGGCGTTCGCCGCGCTCGACTTCCGCCCCGCCGACGGCGACCGCATGGTGAGCCGCCGCGACCGAAGCCAGGTGTACTGGATGCTCCACGACGCCCGGTACCCGGTTGCCGCCGAAGACTCCCAGGGCCGAATCGTCGAGCTCATCCGCCCGACCGCGCGGGCATCGACCGCGAGCGAGGCCCCCGCGAGGGCCGCCAACCCGCACCGCACGCTCCTCGAAAAGCTGCGCATCGCGGATGCGGCGACCCCGAACGACTCCGGGCAGGCGTGGTTCGCGCGCGAACTGGATGCCGCCATCCGTTCGAAGTCGACCGTGACCGTGAGCGTGCGGATGCCGAACGGCGAAGTCGTCGACTACCGGCTGGAACCGGCGAGCGTGGTTGGCGGGCGGCTGCGCGCCCGCGACCCGCAGTCGGAGATCGAGAGGACGCTGCCGCTCTCCAGCATCGCCGCCGTGACGACGGAGTGACCGTTCTGGCGGCCGGGACGGCCACCAGCGCTGGCACGCTACGCTGCGGCGAAGGCCGGACATGGCCTTCGCTTGTAGCTCCGGCACGCAACGTAGACTTGAACGTTATGTCTGACGGCCCCCTCATCGTGCAAAGCGACCGCACCGTGCTGCTCGAAGTGGCGCATCCGGACGCCGACGACGCCCGCCACGAACTCGCCATCTTCGCCGAACTGGAGCGCGCCCCGGAGCACATTCACACGTACCGGATCACGCGGCTCGGCCTCTGGAATGCCCGCGCCGCCGGCCATGAAGCCGACGACATGCTGGCGACGCTCGAGCGCTTCTCGAAGTTTCCGGTACCGCAGTCGGTGGCCGTCGACATCCGCGAAACCGTGGGGCGGTACGGGCGGCTCGTGATCGAACGCACCGAGGCGGGCGAGCTCGAACTGCGCTCCACGGATCCCGCGGTGCTCGCCGAAATCGCCCGCGCCAAACGCGTCGTCCCGCTGCTCACCGAGCAACTCGCACCCGACCGGTTCGGGGTGCTCGCGTGGGCGCGCGGCCAACTCAAGCAGGAGCTCGTGAAACTCGGCTGGCCCGCCGAAGACCTTGCCGGATACACGCCGGGCACGCCGCACGAGATCGCACTGGACACCGCGGGCTGGCACTTGCGGCCATATCAGCAGGACGCGATCGACCACTTCTTCGCCGGCGGCTCCGGCGTCGTCGTGCTGCCGTGCGGCGCAGGCAAGACGCTCGTCGGCGCCGGGGCGATGGCCGAGGCAAGGACCACGACGCTCGTGCTGGTGACGAACACCGTGTCCGCGCGGCAGTGGCGGAGCGAGCTCCTGCGGCGCACCTCGCTCACCGAGGAGGAGATCGGCGAGTACTCCGGGCAAGTGAAGGAGATCCGGCCGGTCACGATCGCGACCTACCAGATCCTCACCGCCAAACGGAAAGGCGAGTATGCGCACCTGTCGCTGCTCGACGCGATGGACTGGGGCCTCGTCATTTACGACGAAGTGCACCTGCTGCCGGCGCCCGTGTTCAAGCTCACCGCCGAGTTGCAGGCGCGGCGGCGCCTCGGCCTCACTGCGACGCTTGTGCGCGAGGATGGCCGCGAAGGCGACGTGTTCAGCCTCATCGGGCCGAAACGGTTCGATGCCCCGTGGAAGGAAATCGAGGCGCAGGGTTTCATCTCGCCGGCATCCTGTTTCGAGGTGCGCATCGACCTGCCGCAGCAGGAGCGGCTCGAGTATGCGGCGAGCGCGGATGACGAACGGTACCGGCTCGCGGCGACTGCCCCCGCGAAGTTGCGGGTGGTGCGGCGCCTCGTCGAGCAGCACGCCGGGGAACGGATTCTCGTGATCGGTCAGTACCTCGACCAGATCGACATGCTCGCGGATGCACTGAACGCCCCGAAGCTCACCGGCGCAACCCCCGTGGACGAGCGCGAACGGCTCTACCAGGAGTTCCGGGACGGCACTACGAAAGTGCTTGTCGTCTCGAAGGTCGCGAACTTTTCGGTGGACCTGCCCGAGGCGACCGTCGCGATCCAGGTGTCGGGGTCGTTCGGGTCCCGCCAGGAGGAGGCTCAGCGCCTGGGTCGGTTGCTGCGGCCGAAGGAATCCGGCCTGCCTGCGAATTTTTACGCGCTCGTCGCGCGCGACACGGTCGACCAGGATTTCGCCCAGAACCGGCAGCGTTTCCTCGCCGAGCAGGGCTACGCCTACACGATCCTCGACGCCTCCGCGCTCCTCCCCTAATCCCCCGCGAGTGTGCACTTGTGGTCGTTCTCACTCGCTCAAAACCGCCACAAGTGCACACTCGCGGGGATTGGGTTGGGGTTTAGTGACGCCAGCCCGCCTGCTCGAGCGCGGTTCGTACCTTGTGAATGACCGTCGCCTTTCGGCGCAGGTGAGAGCTGTTGAGGCGGATGACTCGCCACTTTTCTTCCATGACCTCATCGAGGCGGTCAATATCGTGGTGTGACTGCTCCACACTGCCGAAATGGTGCTCGCCGTCATACTCGACGAGCACGCGATAGTCGGGATAGACCATGTCGCCGAGCGCAATAAATGCACCGTACCGATTGAGAATCCTCGCATTCACAACAGGTTCGGGCAGCCCAGCCTCGAAAATGATGAGCCGGATGCGCGTCTCCATTGGCGAGTCCACGCCCGGCCGAACGGATGCGAACGCCTGGCGAAGCAATCGTGCCCCTCGATGTCCACGGTGAGCCCGCACCGCGTCGCCAAGTTCGCGCATCGTCGCAAGCGGTTGCGTCCTGCGCACAAGGGCGTCACCAATCGAAACCAGGTTTGTGAAACCGACGGCGGTCGAAAGGTATCGCCAAGTCTCGGTCGGCGAAAGGACGCGAAGCCCGTCAACGGACTCGACAGTCGCCTTCTCCAGCCGATGCGCGATCACGCCACGCATCCTGATTGGGCCGATGTCGCCGACAACGCCAACATGGATTCGCTTGTCGTTCTGAAGCTGCCACGGAAGAGGGAGCCCGTGAATCATCGCCGCGGTGACGTGGCTGAAAAACTGTTCAGGCTGCATCTGGGTGGCATACGCGCCACACAGTTGCGGAATACTCGGGTCGTCGTTGGCGGGCATCCGCACACCACGGTACGGCGAGATGAGGTCCTTCGAACGGGTTCTACTGCGCGTTGTACCGGCCTCGGATGCTTGCGCCGTCGAGAATGCCCGCCCGACCAACGTGGTTGCCAGCGGTTTCGGACGTCGCACGCGGACATTGTGCCAGCCTGCGACCGCCTCCCCCCAATACTGTCCACACACCCACCCATCTATCCCCGCGAGTGTGCACTTGTGGCGGGAATGAGCGAGTTAGAACGACCACAAGTGCACACTCGCGGGAATGGGGTGGGGGGGTCAGGGGTGGCGGTAGCGCAGGAGGAGGGTGCTGCCTGAGGCGAGCACGCTCGCGAGCGTGAGGGGGACGGATGCCGGCAGCACGCCGGCCGTGATCCGCGCCGCATCCCCCACCTCCAGGGTCGGGCTCACCGTGAGGAACAGCTCATCCACCGCCCCGTCGCCGAGCAGCGAACCGAACAGGTGCGGGCCGCCCTCGCACAGGATGCTGTTCAATCCGCGCTTGCGGAGCGCAGCCACGATGGTGGGGCCGTGCACCAGCTCCGCCCCGGCGGCCACCACATCCGCGTTCGCCTCGAACGCCGAAGCACGCGCCACACCCCTCAAGGTCGTGAACACGATCGGGCGCACCGGCGCCTCGGTGAAGATCTCCGACACCGGGTCAAGGTTGAGGGAGGCGGTCACGATCGCGAACACCGGATGCTCCGGCAGCCCGTTTGCGACGCGCCAGCGCGCCGACTCCTCGCTCACGCGCATCGCTCCGTAGCCCTCATCGCGCACCGTCCCGGCACCGACCAGCACGACGTCGCACACGCGGCGCAACAGTTCGAAGTGGCGTTTGTCCGCCTCATCCGAGAGGCCGCCCGAGCGCCCGTTGTGCGTCACAGCGCCGTCCACGCTCGCCACGAAATTGACGCGCAGCACCGGCTCAGCCGACTTGAGCGAGGCGACGATCTCATCGTCGCCCAACTCCCCCGACGCATCCGGCCACAGGCGGCGAATCGCTCCCGACGGCGAAGTGCTCATCCCATATTGTGCAGCGTCCACGGCGGTTCACGCCAACCGAGGATCCCCTCGACCATCCGCACGGCGGCAACCGTTGCGGGCACGTCATGCATCCGCAGGATGCGCGCGCCCTCCAGAATGCAGAACACGGCCGCCGCGAGCGACCCCTCCAGGCGCTCCCCCTGCCGCCGGTCCGTCATTTCCCCGACGAAGTCCTTGTTGGAGACGGCGGCAAGCGTCGGGTACCCGAGCGCGACGACCTCGTGCAGTCGGCGGGTGAGTTCGAGCGAGTGGAACGTGTTCTTGTTCAGGTCGTGGCCCGGGTCGACGATGATGCGCTCGTCCGGGATGCCGGCATCCTTCGCCCACTGGATGCGGGCGCGCAGGAAGTCGATGACGTCGTCCACGACGTCCACGTATTCGGGCCGCGGCGGTTCGGCGCGCGGCGGCGACATGCTGTGCGTGAGCACGAGGGTCGCGTCGGTGGCCGCAATGGTTGCTGCCATGTCCGGGTCGTACAGCCCGCTCGTGTCGTTGATCACGGATGCGCCAGCCTCGATCGACGCCGCCGCGACGGCCGCGCTGAACGTGTCCACCGAAATCACGACATCCGACTTCGCTGCGATCGCCGCCACCACGGGCACGACGCGCTCGAGTTCCTCCTCGAGCGTGACAACCGGCCCTCGGCCGAATGGCACGCCGCCGATGTCAACCCAGTCGGCGCCATCCTTCACCGCCTGAAGGGATGCTTCCACCGCCCGGTCGAGCGCGAACGTCGCACCCTTGTCGAAGAAGGAATCGGGTGTTCGGTTGATCACCGCCATGACGGCGACCTCACGGTCGAAGTCGAAGATGCGGCCGCCGATCGTCCTCTGCAACTAGATATCCTTCAGGTCCACGGATTCGTCGGTCAGGCGCGCCTCGTCCATCGCCTTGCCCTCGCGGATGATGCGCTGCACCTGATCGTTCACGTCCCACACGTTCACGTTCATGCCCGCGACGACCCGGCCATCCTTGAGCCAGAACGCGATGAATTCGCGCTTGTCGCGATCCCCGCGGTACACGATCTTCGCGCCCCGCGTCATGGGGCCGTATCCCGAGTACTCCATCCCGACGTCGTACTGGTCGGTGTAGAAGTACGGGATGTCCTCGAAGCTTTCCTTCTGTCCGAGCATGCCGCGCGCCGCCGCCGGCCCCTCGTTCAACGCGTTCGCCCAGTGCTCGCTGCGCAGCCGCATGTTGGCCAGCGGGTGGAACGCGTTCGCCACGTCGCCAGCTGCGAAAATGTCCGGGTCGCTCGACTGCATCGCCTGGTCGACGACGATCCCGTTCTCCGTGACCAGACCCGCGTCCTCCGCGAGCGCGACGTTCGGCACCGCGCCGACGCCGATGAGCACGAGGTCGGCGGGGATCAGTTCGCCGTCCTTCAACTGCACGCCGGCGACCTTGCCGTGGCTGCCGACGATCTTGTCGACGACCACGGACATCCGCATGTCGACGCCGTGCTCCTGGTGCAGGTCGTGGAACATCGTGCCGAGCTCGTCGCCGATCGCGTTCGCCAGCGGGATCGGAACCTGCTCGAGGATGGTCACGTCGTTGCCGAGGGTGCGGGCGGTCGCGCCGACCTCCATGCCGATCCAGCCCGATCCGATGAGCACGAGCTTGCGTCCGCCGCCAGCGAGTTCCTTGTGCAACGCCTTGGAGTCGTCGAGCGTGCGAAGGTAGTGCACGCCGCCGAGCTCGGCCCCGTCGATCGTGAGGAGCCGCGGCGACGATCCGGTCGCGAGCAGCAGTTTGTCGTAGTGGAGCGGCTTACCGCCGTCGAGGGTCACTTCGTGGTCCCGGGCGTTCACGCCGTACACCGCGGTGTTCGTGAGGAGCTCGATGTTGTTCTCCGCATACCAGGAATCCGGATGCACGAAGACGGCGTCGAGTCCGTCGGACCCGTTGAGGTAGCCCTTCGACAGCGGCGGCCGGATGTACGGGGCGTGGGGTTCCTTGCCGATGATCTGGATGGTGCCGTCGAAGCCCTGCCTGCGAAGTTCTTCCGCTGCCGACACCCCGGCGAGCCCTCCGCCGACGATGATGAAGCTCTTCCTGGTGGCCATGATGTTCTCCTTCGTGCGGATGCCGCGCTTACGCGGGCAGGTCCGCTCCCGCGAGCCTGAATTGGCGTCGCATTGCGTTGTCTTTCGCCAGCACTCCGGTGAATGCCGTCGTCGTGGTGGTGGCGCCCGCTGATTGAGCGCCGCGCATCGTCATGCACAAATGTTCGGCCTCGAGCACGACTCCGACGCCGCGGGGCGCGAGCTGCTCGGTCAGGTATGCCGAAATCTGCTGGGTAAGTCGTTCCTGCACCTGCAGGTCGCGCGAGAACAGCTCGACGACCCTGGCGAGTTTGGAGAGCCCGACGAGCCGGTCCCCCGGCACGTATCC
>CALMSL010000045.1 GCA_937872445.1 uncultured Microbacteriaceae bacterium
TAGTAGTCGGCGAATCCGAGGGCTATGGCGTCCGCCCCGGATCCCATCCGGCCGGTCATCGCCAGGTGCGTGCCGAGCTCGCCCGGCGCACGGGACAGCAGCCAGGGTCCGCCGACATCCGGGGCGAAGCCGATGCCGACCTCCGGCATCCCGAACCGGGTGCGCTCGGTGACGATGCGCGCGCTCGCGTGGGCGGAGACGCCGATCCCGCCGCCGAGCACGACGCCATCCATGAACGCGACGTACGGTTTCGGGTAGCGCGCAATGCGGGAGTTCAGATGGTATTCGTCGCGCCAGAACATGCGCGTGCCGTCGCCGCCGGCGAGCGCATCGTGGTACATGCCCACGATGTCGCCCCCTGCGCACAGTCCGCGCTCGCCCGCGCCGGTGAGAAGGACCGTGGTGACGATGTCATCGTGCTCCCACTCGTCGAGCGCCGTCGCAATGCGCTGGATCATGCCGCGGGTGATGGCGTTCATGGCGTGCGGCCGGTTGAGCACGAGGGAGCCGACCGCGCCTCGGCGTTCTACCAGGACTTCATCGTCCGAGTGCTGCATGTGATCCTTTCGGCCGTTTCGACTTCCTTGTCCTGTTCTGCTCAGCGACTCAGAAGGCTCCGACCCACGATGAGCTGCATGATCTCGTTCGTGCCCTCGAGGATCTGGTGAACCCGAAGGTCGCGCACAATGCGCTCCAGGCCGTACTCCGTGAGATAACCGTATCCCCCGTGCAACTGGATGGCACTGTTCGCGACGGTGAAGCCGGCATCCGTTGCCACGCGTTTGGCCATCGCGCACAGCCGCACCTTGTCGGCGTCGCCGCTGTCGAGGGCGTTCGCCGCACGGGCGAGCAGGGTGCGGGCGGCCTCGAGTTGCGTGTCCATGTCGGCGAGCGTGAACAGGATGGACTGGTGCCCGGCGAGCGGTTTGCCGAACGCCTCCCTGCTTTGCACATACTCCACGGTCTGTTCGAGCGCCGCCTGGCCGCCGCCGAGTGAGCATGCTCCGATGTTGAGCCGGCCGCCGTTCAGGCCGTTCATGGCGATACCGAACCCGTCGCCTTCCTCGGCGAGCCGGTTCGCCACCGGAACCCGGACATCCTCGAAGATCACGGCGCGCGTGGGCTGCGCGTGCCAGCCCATCTTCTGCTCGAGCGGGCCGAACGAGAGCCCCGGGGTGCCGTCGGGAACGAGGATGGCGCTCACGCCCTTGCTGCCGGTGTCGGCCGTGCGCGCCATGACGACGTAGATCGCGGAGGTGCCTGCGCCGGAGATGAACTGCTTCGTGCCGTTGATGACGTAGTCGTCGCCGTCCCGCACGGCGCGCGTGGACAGCGCTGCGGCATCCGACCCTGCCCCAGGCTCGGTGAGGCAGTAGCTGCCGAGGTGTTCCATGGTGGCGAGCTTCGGTACCCACTCCTCGCGCTGGGCGTCGGATCCGTACGTGTCGATCATCCACACCACCATGTTGTGGATGGAGATGTAGGCGGCGATCGTGGTGTCGCCTTTGGCGAGTTCCTCGAAAATGAGCACGGCATCGGCGCGGGAAAGGCCTGAGCCGCCGAATTCTTCGCGCGAATACATGGCGCCCATGCCGAGTTCGCCGGCCTGGCGGAGGACGTCCACGGGGAAGTGGTGCTTCTCGTCCCACTCCGCGGCGCGCGGGGCGAGCGAGTCCGCGGCAAAGTTTCGGACCATGTCGACGAGATCCTGCTGGTCGGCGCTGATGGGGTAGATGGTGAACCTCCGACAATTTAGTTGGACATCCAACTATATCGTTGTGGGCTGTCCACCAACAGAATGTCGCGCCGCCCGAATCAGTGATGGAATAGTAGGCATGATGAAGATCGCTGTGCTCGTAAAGGAAGTGCCGGACACCTGGAGCGACCGAAAGATCGACGAGTCGACGAAGCGCGTCGACCGCGGTGGGGATGTCGTGATCGATGAGATCAACGAGAAAGCGGTCGAGGCCGCCCTGCTCGTCAAGGAGGCGAACGGCGGGGAAGTGACCGCCGTCACGATGGGGCCGAAGAACGCGCTGGACGCCGTGCGCAAAGCCCTCGCGATGGGCGCGGATGCCGGCATCCACATCATGGACGACGCCCTCGGCGGTTCGGATGCCGTGCAGACCTCCGCCGCGCTGGCCGCCGCGCTCGGCTCCCGCGGGTTCGATCTCGTGATCGCCGGCAACGAATCCACGGATGGCCGCACCGCCGCCATCCCGGCGATGCTCGCCGAACGCCTCGGTCTCGCGCAGGCCACATTCCTGCGCACCCTGAGCGTCAAGGACGGCACGGTGTCGGGCGAACGGATGGTCGAAGACGGCCACGTCGAGGTCAGTGCTCCGCTTCCCGCGCTCGTGTCGGTGACCGAGCAGATCGCCGAGGCGCGGTTCCCGAACTTCAAGGGCATCATGGCCGCGAAGAAGAAGCCCGTCGAAACGCTCGCGCTCGCTGACCTGGGGATCGAAGCGTCCGAGGCCGGCGGAGAGAATTCGTGGTCGGTGGTCGACACGGTCACCGCGAAACCGCCGCGCGAAGGCGGCACCATCATCAAGGACGACGGCACTGCCGGCCAGCAGCTCGCCGACTACCTCGCCTCGGCGAAACTGATTTAGGGAGCCTGACAATGTCGCAAGTACTCGCGCTCATCGAACTCGACGACGGCAAGCCCTCCGACACCGCGGCGGAACTGCTCGCGGCGGCGGCCGTGCTCGGCGAACCCGCCGCCGTGGTGGTCACCGAGGGTGCCGCCGGAGACCTCGCGAAGGAGCTGGGCACACTCGGCGCCGCGACCGTGTATGCGGCCTCGGTGACGGGTGCGGATTCGCTCCTCGTGACCCCGCAGGTGGCCGCACTGGAGGCAGCGGTCGCCGCAGCCAAGCCTGCCGCCGTGATCGTCGGATCCACCCCGGATTCCCGCGAAGCCGGCGCGCGCCTCGCCGTGCGGATCGGCGGCGCATACCAAAGCGATGTCACGGGGCTCACCGCGAAGGCGGTCGTCACGCAGTCCGCGTTCGGCGGCGCGTACATCGTCACCGCGAGCGCCGCGAAGGGCGTCCCGGTGATTTCGCTCCGCTCGAACTCGATCGACGGGTCCGCCGCTGCGGCATCCGGCACGCTCGT
>CALMSL010000046.1 GCA_937872445.1 uncultured Microbacteriaceae bacterium
CTTCCCGATGAGCGTGAACCCGCGCGTCACGATTCAGACTCAATCGAGTACATACGTGGCGAGCAGGAATCGCTCGAGAAGGAGCAGCAGTACGAGGGAGTCCAGAACGTCTTGGTCTACGGCCGTTGGGATAGACGTTCGCCACAAGGCGCGGGCACCTGGCGATTCAGCGGGCATCAATCGGTCAGTGATGCGCGAGAGCCTCACGAGGCTGTGAAAGCGCTCAATCGAGCACGGATCGAAGTTGTGAGCGTATCCGAAAGTGGTGCGCCAGGGGACACTGCTTGGTCGAATGTGTACATCGTGGGACGTAGCATCGGCGAGCCGAACGACTAGTTGGTGTTCGGTCGGTCCTCAGCCCGGCGGGCTCCTAACCCTGTCAGGTCAGGTAGCGTTTCGGCCCGAGCATGGCAAGCGGCCCGGTCCGAGGGGTCGGATGTCTGGGCTCACCACCAGATGTTGGTGTATCGAAGCTGAACAGCCTCACGCCGAGCGTGGCGAGCTGTACGAGCACGTCCTTCTTTGCGCGCCGAATCGTGGCGTGCGCGAGACCGCCCCACGCGCCGAGAACCTCAGTGACGACGTGCACTTCGACCACCTCCGCGATCGCGGCGCAGTTCGCCGCGGAGAGCGTCGCGTCGTATGGTCGCAAGTCCTTCGATTTGGTTGCTCGTTCGGGATACAGGTTCAGCATGACCCAGCCTGAGTAGCCATGCTCGACGCTCGCGCGGATGATCCGGTTCACGGTCTTGTCGGCGACTTGTTCGTCCGCATAGGAGGGGTTCATGCCGATCGCCACGAGCGGCGTTGCGCCGGACGGCGAACCCGCAGCATGTCCCAGCGCGAATCTATGAGTGCGTTCGGATGGGTCTGGATGCCAGAAGGTGGGCTCATGGCCGGGTAGGTACTGCAATCCGACCTCGCCTTCTCCCACCAGTCTCTCGACGGCACACTTCGTCTGTCCCTTCCAGTGTCGTGCATCGCCGCCCAGTCGGTGGTCGGCCGGTATGGCGTACGCAGCGCACTGTCTGATCGGCGGTGCCCTGGGCGCGATCGCGACTACCTGCCTAGAGTGCGGGGGCGGGTCGTGGGTAACGTCGTGTTCATGACCATCGCTCCCTGCCCCCTC
>CALMSL010000047.1 GCA_937872445.1 uncultured Microbacteriaceae bacterium
ACGCAGGCCGCAATGCTCATGCGTCTTCCGATCGCCCACATCGCGGGCGGGGAGGCCACAGAAGGCGCCTTTGACGATTCGATCCGGCACGCGATTACCAAGATGTCCAGTATTCATTTCACTGCTGCTGACCCTTATCGTGACCGAGTCGTCCAGATGGGAGAAAATCCAGAGATGGTATTCCAAGTCGGTGCCATTGGCCTGGACAACTTCGAGAGGCTCCCGTTGCTCAGCAGCGAAGAGCTTTCTCAAGCTCTGGATTTCGACGTCACGGGCAACGCGGTGGTCCTGTGTACTTACCACCCGGTGACGCTTTCCGATGACTCCCCAGAGGAGTTGCTCGCGCCCATTTTTGAGGCGTTTGAATCGTTGGCGGGGACGCGAGTCGTATTCACGAAAGGAAACGCCGACACCGGAGGGCGTGAAATGAATCGACTCATTGACGAATTCGTGGCACGTCACCCTGATCGCATGGCGTCGTTCGCGAGTCTCGGTCAGGAACGCTATCTCAGCATGCTTCGTGCCGCGGCCGTGGTTGTCGGAAACTCGTCTAGTGGAATAGTTGAGGCACCCGCGGCCGGGATTCCGACAGTAAATATCGGTGACCGCCAGAAAGGACGACTGCGCGCCCCTTCAATCCTTGACGTCGACAATGACAGCAAGGCAATTCTCCAAGCAATCGAGCGTGCGCTCAGCGCAGACTACCGCCGCGTCGCAGCTCAGAAGGCATCGCCGTTTGGCGAGCCTGGGGCATCTAGTCTGATAGTCAGGACACTGGCAGAAATCGATCTTGAGTCCATGCGTAGCAAGAGATTCTACCCAGTGAAAGAAGTGTTTCGACATGCCGGAGATTAGCCGAGTGCTCGTGATCGCGGAGATCGGGGTCAACCACAACGGTGACCTTGAACTTGCCAAGCACATGATCGACGCTGCGGCAACCAGTGACGTCGATATCATCAAGTTTCAGACCGCTGTCCCCGAGCTTGTCCAGATCGAAACGGCGCCCAAGGCGAAATACCAAACCACAACGACAGATGCCGACGAGTCGGCAATGGACATGATTGCGAGCCTCCAGTTCCGGTATGACGAATTTCGGGATCTCAAAGACTATGTGGAGTCCCGAGGGAAGCAATTCCTCTCAACAGCCTTCGATCTGGAGAGCCTCGAATTTCTGTCTTCGCTCGGTTTGACGCTATTCAAAATACCGTCCGGTGAGATCACGAACCTGCCTTACCTACGCTCGATCGCCCGGCTTGCAGAGGACATCATTCTATCAACCGGAATGGGCACTATGGAGGAGGTGACTGCGGCCGTGGACGCCATCGTTGCCGCCGGTTTTTCACGTGAGCACCTCACTGTGCTGCAATGCAACACGGCATATCCGTCACCCATCAGTGACACGAATCTGCTCGCAATGGTCGCCATGGGAAAGGAGCTCGGTGTCAAGTTCGGATACAGCGACCACACCCAAGGAAGTTCTGCATCGATTGCGGCGGTGGCGCTCGGCGCGACCGTCATCGAGAAGCATTTCACTACCGACACCACACTCCCCGGTCCCGACCAGCACGCATCCATGGAGCCGGAGGCATTTGCAGCGCTTGTGACGAGCATCCGTGAGGTGGAGTCGGCGCTCGGTTCCTCCAAGAAGGCTATTACTGACAGCGAGCGAGAGAACCGGCCGATCGCCCGGCGAGGGGTTTACGCGTCTCGCGACCTTCCAGCGGGCGAAGCGATCACAATGGCGGATATCGTTTGTCTTCGCCCAGAAACCGAGCTTTCACCGATGGATATCGATGCCGTTCTGGGTCGCAAGTTGACCTCGCCGGTCGGAAAGCACACTCCGATCGATCTTGACAAACTCAGCCCGTAATTTCCGCGATACCGGCGTGTGCGACCATATCAAGCACTAGAGAAAGCAGGACACAATTCTTACCGAAATTTCGGAACTACGGGTCGGTCCTACTGCCACCGTCAAGGAAACGATCGCGGTCATAAGCGCGAACCGTCAGCAGATCGCGCTCGTGATCGACAAGAACGACAATTTGCTTGGTGTCGTGACAGACGGTGATATCCGGCGGGGAATCCTGGACGGCAAGAGCCTGGATTCCCGCGTTGTCGAATTGATGAACGCTAACCCAAAGGTAGCTCGATCTGACTCCCCGACCGAGGAGATTATTTCCCTTCTGAACAGATTCACGATTCGTCATGTTCCGCTGATCGATGGCAAGGATCGAGTTGTCGCCGTATTCACGACTGTCGACGCGTTGCACCCCAGCGCGATTAGTACTCCTGTCGTGCTTATGGCCGGTGGTCGTGGACAGAGGTTGTATCCACTTACAAAGGACATCCCTAAGCCGATGCTTCCGATCGGCGGCGTACCACTACTGGAAATCATCCTCCGTGGTTTGAGTAACCAGGGCTTCGTCAATGTGTATATTTCGGTCAACTACCTTGCCGAAATCATCATGGACCATGTCGGAGATGGTGAAAGCCTTGGCCTCAAAGTGCAATATGTACATGAAGACAAGCCACTGGGCACGGCTGGAGCGCTCGCAACCCTCCAGGGCAAATTCACCGAACCGTTTATCGTTATGAATTCCGATTTGCTCACTCATGTTGACCTACGGGAAATGCTCTCCTTCCATCGCAAGCAAGGCGCTCAAGCAACAATTGGCGTGCGTGAATACCACTTTCAGGTCCCGTTTGGAGTGGTTAACCTCAACGGTCCCATGGTCGAATCAATGGTTGAGAAGCCGCTGCACAGGTCGATGGTCAATGCTGGAATCTATGCATTGGAGCCGGCGGTACTTGGAAAACTTCAGCCGGGTGAGTATGCCGATATGCCAACCATGCTTGGCCAGGTCATTGAAGAAGGGCACAATGTCGCGGCCTTTCCCATCCACGAGGTGTGGCTTGACGTAGGACGCCCCGAAGACCTCAACGAGGCGAGGAGCGATTCGGCCAAGTGGACAACTTCATGAGGCGAGCGTTAGTTGTTGGGGCTGGGTCTATCGGGTTACGGCACGCGGAAATCCTGGGGGAATTGGGACTCGAGACAGCTTTCGTCACGTCCAGGACTGATCTCGACCTTCCCATGTACCCCGCGGTTGCTAGCGCTGTCGCAGACACCCGCCCCAGCTATGTCGTCATTGCGACAGACACCCAGAAGCACAGGACATCAGTCGAGGAATTGTCTTCTGCGGGCTATGACGGCCTTCTCATGGTGGAAAAGCCACTCATGACTGCGCCCTCTGCATTCGATCAGTTCGAACGGGTGGGTGTTGGGTACAACCTTCGGTTTCATCCTGTGATTCTGCGGCTCAAAGAGATCCTCTCCGTCAGCGAGATCTATACGGTCGAGGTCTACGCGGGCCAACACCTGTCGAGCTGGCGGCCAGGTAGGCCGGTCCAAGAACAATACTCTTCGTCTTTGGACCGTGGCGGCGGGGTGCTTCGCGATCTTTCCCACGAATTCGATTACCTTACGTTGATGCTTGGACGTTGTCTCGGTATTTTCGCTCGGGGAGGGAGGCTCGCGCGCCTCACCGAGGACTCGGATGATGCGTGGGGGATGGTAGCCCACTACGAGCGCGCTCCCGTTCTCACTCTTCAGCTCAACTATCTCGACTCACTTGGTAGACGAAGGATTGTGGCAAACACATCGGTTGGGACAGTAGAAGCTGACCTCGTGGCTGGCACCGTGGCGTTTGAAGGCGAAGTTGAAGCGTTCGCGAGTGACCGCAATTCGACTTACCGCGCTATGCATCGGGCGATGCTCAGTGGCAATCCCGTGGCGACCGTTCTGGAAGCGTCCGATACCGATGACGTCATCGGAATGGTCGAACGAAGCAAGACGGAGCGGAAATGGATTGAGCGGCAATGAGAATCTGTACCGTCACAGTGAGGCGCGGTTCAAAGGGAGTTCGAGGCAAGAATTGGCGTGAAGTTGCTGGCCTGCCATTATTCGCTCATTCACTTCGCCACGCGGTCGACTCTGGACTGTTCGAGCGTATTGTCGTGACGAGTGATGCGCCTGAAGTACTTTCCACCGCACACGGTTTTGGCGCAACGGATATCATCGAGCGCCCAGCGGAACTTGCCACCGATACCGCGGGGAAGGTTCCAGCGATCCTGCATGCCGTACTTGAGGCGGAGGCGATCATCGGCGCGAAGTTTTCCGTCGTAGTTGACTTGGACGCGACGTCCCCACTACGTGAAACATCAGACATCGTCGGTGCCGTAGAACTACTGGAGTCTCGCGGCGCCGAGTCAGTTATCACAGGCGCCCCTGCGCACCGCTCACCGTATTTCAATCTCGTCGAGGAAGATCCGAAGAGCGGGATAGTGTCGCTGTCTAAGGAATCCAACAGAGTACTGCGACGGCAAGATGCGCCACGTACGTTCGATATGAATGCTTCAGTTTACGTATGGAATCGCGATTCGCTCGTAGCGAATCCGGTCGTTTTTTTTCCGACAACGCTCCTCTACGAGATGCCACCAGAACGCTCTCTTGATATTGACAGCGAGTTCGACTTCAGGATTGTCAGCTGGCTTCTCGAATCACGAAAGGATTGACTCACATGGGACACTACAGAGACCTCTATGATCTCAGTGGGCGAGTCGCAGTAGTGACTGGCGGTGCCGGAATTCTGGGCACTGCAACGAGTTCTGCCTTGGCCGACCATGGTGCTTATGTCGCGGTCGTCGACATTGATCACGAGCGAGCGGTCGAGACAGCTGCTGCGCTAACGGCTGAGTATGGAACGCCTGCTCTAGGCGTCGCGTGTGACGTTACAAGCCCCGAATCAGTAGCGGCCATGGCCGACTTGGTCGAACGGGAACTGGGCCCGATTCGAATTTTGCACAACAATGCGGCGACAAAGGGCGCGGATCTTGTTAAGTTGTTTGCGAGTGTCGAAGAATACGAATTGGGCACCTGGCGCGAAATCATGGCGGTGAATCTGGACGGTCTGTTCCTCGTAGCCCAGAATGTTGGTTCCAGAATGGCCGACCGTGGCGTGGGGGCCATGGTCCGGACCGCGTCAATCTATGGCGCCACGATGGGCCCTGATCAACGCATCTACGAGGGTTCCGAATATTTGGGCCGGGCCATAAATACTCCCCCCGTTTATTCGGCCTCAAAAGGTGGCGTGGTTGGGCTCTCGCTTTACCTTGCGACCTATTGGGCCGCGCAGGGGGTGCGGGTCAATACTCTCACGCCAGGCGGGATCGGCTCTGGCCAGAACGATGAGTTTGGTCGTCGCTACAGTGCGCGCGTCCCGATGGGCCGCATGGCCACTGCAGGGGAGGTCGCTGCGGGCTTCCTTTTCCTCGCCTCTGACGCTTCCAGTTACGTGACCGGTCAAAATCTTCACGTCGATGGGGGCCTCAGCGCTTGGTGACGATACCAAACACTCTCCGATATTTGGCCCTTCTCCGTCACGCAATACACAGGGCGTTTGGCTTAAGCGAAGTCGGGTTTGCAGCAACGTCCTTTGGTCACGGGCGGTCAGTCCACACGGGCCACCCATTAAGGTTGGGCTTGTGAGCGCCCAGTGCAGTC
>CALMSL010000048.1 GCA_937872445.1 uncultured Microbacteriaceae bacterium
CGGCGTGGCGAGCTCTTCGAACTCGCGGCCGACATCTTCGCCACCGAAACCGCGCAGGCCGATCGGATGCGGGCCGGAACCGACCTCCGGACGCAGTTGAAATTCGCCGAATACCGACGGAAGCAGGAGGCCGATCCGTCGATGACGTTGCGCCGGCACCTGCAGGACTCCGGAAGCGCCATCGAGACCTGAGAACGCCCCCGCCCGCCGACGGGTAGCGTGGATGGTGACACCATTCCACGTGAGGAGAAGACGATGGCCGATTCCTGGCTGCCCACCCTGAAAACTGCGACCCCCGAGGACGGTTTCAACCTCGCGGTGAAGATGTCCAGGATCGGCGTGAAAGTGACCCAGCCCTCCGCCGAAGTTCGGGACAAATTGCGTCCCGGCTACGCCGAGGACGCGGATGCGCTCATCGCCAGTTCCCAGGTGATCGCCATCAACTTCCAGACGGTTGCCGCCGCGAATGACTACTGGAAGTAGCGGGGAGCACCCTACGCACTTTTCGGCTTTGGGCGCTGCACCCAGTAGTCCGTGAACTCGGACACTCGGCCGTCGGGCCCGAACCGGAGCAGCCACACGTTGTCGTACACGCCGGACTTCTCCCCGGCCGGGTAGGTGGTGACGGCCTGGATGACCGCGCCCTGATCATCCTCGAGGAAGACGGTGTAGTCGAACGACCAGGTGCCGGGTTCGTCAGCCCAGGACGTCCACTTCGCAACCAGCTGCTCGAGCCCGATCGCGGGATCCGGGTCCGCGGGAAAGCCCCTGTACACGACGTCGTCGGTGAACGCCCGGGCAATGTCCTCGGGGCTGTTCGACGTCCAGGCGGCCAGATAACGCTCGACAAAGGTGTGCGCAGTGTTCATGGCGGAATTTTCGCACGAACGTGCGACAGAGGGGGATCCAGAGCGCGCGACAGTGACGCAACTTTTCGGTGGTGGAGATGGGGGGAATTGAACCCCCGTCCACTGCTGTGGTCATGCGCCTTCTACGGGTGTAGCCAGTGCAGGCGTTCTACTCGGCTCCGGAATTTGCCACTGGCACCTAATCCGACGAGCCCAGTTTCAGTTCAAGTCCCTCCACGCCCTGAAACACAACGTAGAAGCAATCCTCTCTGGATGACGCCAGAAATCCGGGTAGAGAGCATTCCCCGGCCTGACGGACTTCTTATTGCGCTCGCTTAGGCAGCGAGGGCGAAGTCAGTGCGCTTTGCATTGGCACTTGTTTTTTGCGGGGATCGTTAACGAGATAACCCTGCATCCTCGACCCGCTTCCCACAATCTCGCAGGCAATGTCGAAACCGATCATCCCCAGGCTGTAAGAGCTGGCCACTGTCGCGCGCTGTTGAGTTATCGACCTGACCAGAAGTTTTCTTCGAGAAGCTTGCCTTCACAGCCAAACCAACTCAAACGTCACCTAACAGCGCACCGGCACGTCGCTATTGATGAGGAGTTGGAAATATTCAAGAGTTCTTAGCGTTGAGGTGTTGTCCTTATTTTAAGTAGCCGTCGCCCAGTGTCACGCCGTGGCTCCGTAAAAGATTATTAAGAGTAACTATGCTCACTTGACCATTCATTACGCCTCTTGTGGTGTCAATCTCATCTTGAGAAAATTTCGCGAGTGCATTGAGAATACTGTCATAAGGTATGTCAGCGTAGTGGCTGTCTGCAACATTGCTAACTTCGTGTATAGTGAAGTCGTTAAGCTCACTAATCCTGCCCATAGGATTTATAGGTATTTCATTTGTATTAAGACCATACTTATTGAGAATTTTTGTTACCTCGGTGTCGTTAGTATAGTCGTAGTCTCCCATAACCTCAAAAATACGGTCAACCTCTTGCTGAGAGGCTTGAGATAGTGCGGCGATTAGTGCACCACGCGTTACCTCTGGTGATGTGAAGTATCCCTTTAGTTGATCGACATCTGCTATCGCTACGTTGCTCTTGTTGCCTATCTTGGCAAATGGATTATAGTTTGGATCATCTGGAGACGGAAAGACTGTAGGGTTTTTGTTTGGTTGTTGGCCTTCGATTCCTGGAGCGCAACCGGTGAGAGCAAGAGTCATCACCGCAACAATCGCCAAGGCGGTGCGAAGCAAACTGCGATGCATGCTTACCTTTCGAATTCCCTCAGATCTTCGATACGCCAGCGCCGTAGGTGCCGCCACATTGAATATAGCGCGTAACAACCCGCTCGGACACACTGTTAAAGCAGGAGTGCCTGCGTCGCCGAGGAGGCGGTACTCGTCTGTTGGCCGTGTGGAGTACCGCAACTACACGCGACAGTGATCCGGCTCCTCCCTGCCTGAAATCAACTGTCTCAGGGCAGGCATGTGTGGAGATGGGGGTGTGTGAGTTCAGGACATAGTTGACAGATGAGTCGCGACATCGGTTACACCTAGGTAACGTCACGATGGGGCATGTCCAGAGCCCGAGTCATTGTGTTGTCCGTCACCCAGCAGGGAATGAGTGTCGCTGCCGCCGCAGCCCGTTTCGGGGTGTCACGGCAACACATTTACGTTCTCCTGTCCCGTTACCGACAGGGCGGCATCGAGGCGGTGGAGCCCAGATCCAGGCGACCCAAATCCAACGCGCGCAGCACAGGCGAAGCGACACGGGCCCGAATCGTGGCGCTCCGCCAGCAGCTGACTGCGGGAGGTCTGGATGCGGGACCGGTCACCATTACCTGGCATCTGGGTCAGGAAGGCCTGCCGGTTCCCTCGACCTCCACGATTCGCCGCATCCTGCATGCGGCAGGGCTGATCACCCCGGAACCCAGAAAACGACCCAAGTCCTCCTACATTCGCTTCCAGGCCGATCAACCCAACGAAACCTGGCAATCCGACTTCACCCACTGGGCGCTGGCCGATGGCACCGATGTTGAGATTCTGAACTGGCTGGATGACCACTCCCGGCTGTTACTGTCGTGCACCGCCCACGAGGTCGTCACCGGCGGCCTCGTCGTAGATACCTTCACCGCCACCATCAACAAATACGGGCCACCAGCGTCCACGCTCACCGATAACGGACTCGTCTACACGGCCCGATTCCGTGGTTCCCGCAACGCCTTCGAATACCTCTTGGCCAGCCTGGGAATCCAGCAGAAGAACGGCCACCCCTACCATCCGCAAACCCAAGGCAAAGTCGAACGATTCCACCAAACCCTCAAATACTGGCTCAACAACCGGCCCGCCGCAGACACAATCCTCCAGCTGCAACACCAGCTCGACCAGTTCCGCACCATCTACAACGAGCAACGCCCACACCGATCCCTGCCCGGGATCACCCCCGCGCAGGCCTACAACGCCACCATCAAAGCCACCCCGGCGAGGCGACCGCTCGGCGCCCACTACCGGGTCCGCCACGACACCATCGACCAATTCGGCAAACTCACCCTCCGCCGCGCCGGCCAACTCCACCACCTTGGCGTCGGCCGAAACCACGCCAGACGTGAAGTCCTCATCCTCGTCGACGAACACGAAGTCACCATCACCGACCGCGTCACCGGTGAAATCCTCGGCATCTATGACATCAACCCGAACCACAACTACTGGGCCAACAAAACAAAGAAGCCCGGCCGATGGCCGAGCAATTAGTCAACGATGACGCGACTCATCTGTCAACGATGTCGCGACTCATCACAGTGGTGCGCCCGGAGGGATTTGAACCCCCGGCCTATTGATCCGTAGTCAATTGCTCTATCCGCTGAGCTACGGGCGCAGTCCTGCTGGCCGAAGCCAACCTGAAAACTATACCAGCGGTAGCCCGTCGCCAACGTCGAGCACTTTCAGGTGGCGCTTCAGCGCGAGAAGGCGATACGAGGTGTCGATGAGCTCCGCGATCTCCCGCCACTCGGTGTTCGGGTCATCCAGCCCGATAGCGAGCCAACCGCTCGGACCCCAGTATGGCGGCACCCAGAACCGGTCGTCCTGAAGGAACGCGCGGCGCCCCTCAGCATCCGGCTTAAACACGATCGAGCGGGGGCGATCCATCCCTGAGCCCACAACGATGAAGATTTTCTTCGCCACCCGAAACGTTGGTCTTCCCCAGGATTGCACCTCGGCAGTCTCCGGATACGCCATACTGATCGCACGCACCTTCTCGAGATGCGGGTCATTCGGTTCAATGACAAGGGGATGCTCCACTCCACCACTGTATTCGCGAGCCACACGCAGGTGCCGAAACGGAAAATGCGCTGTCGGGCCGTCCTGCCGCGTGTTCGTGCTGGCGCAGCTTACGATCAATCGGTGGCATCCGAGAGCAACAATGATCCGCGCTCAGCGACATTCGCCGTGACACTTGCGGCCGCGCAGAGTGGAGAGCAGTGGGCTTTCGCTACTCTCTGGGTGGAATACGGGCCGGCAGTGAATGCGTTCCTGAGGGCGCGCGGGTCTCGCGAACCGGAAGACCTCACGAGCGAAGCGTTCATCGCCGTCTTCGATCGGATACCCCAATTTGTCGGCGGTGAGGCAGAGTTCCGGTCGTTACTGTTTTCGATCACATATCGACGCCTGGTAGACGAGCTCAGGTTGCGCTCACACCGCGGCGAGTCTTCCGAATGGTTAGCGGAGAATGACACGCGAAGCTCCCCGAGCGCAGAGCACGATGCGCTCGAACGGGTGGGCGATGCATCAGTCCGCCGCATTATCGAATCGCTGCCCGACGATCAACGGAATGTCATGGCCTTGCGGATCATTGCGGACCTTTCCATCGAACAGATTGCGGAAATTCTTGGCAAGCGCCCTGGCGCTATCAAGGCGCTGCAGCGGCGAGCTCTTGATCGGTTGCGAAAAAACTTTCCGCCAAGCCGTACCCCTGACGACAACTTTTTCGATAGCAGGTAGTGAGATGAGAATTCGCAGAATTTCCGAGCGTGACGCCGAGGCGGTCCTTTCCGGACGCGCCCCGGAATCGCGCCCGGATCTCGCGCCACTCGCCGACTCGATCGCCGAATATCGTGCGACAGCCTTCGAGCTGCCCGCACAGCCTTCGGTTGAGTTGGCATCGCGCCTGGGGCCATTGGGGAGTTCCAGAATTGCATCTCACACTGAATCGCGGCCGGGGATCGGCGAATCACGAAAGAGAGTCACGATGTTTTCATCGATTGCAGGATTGGGTCTGGCGGCCAAGATCGCGCTTGGCGCGGGTGTAGCTGTCGCAGCAACGGCGGGGGCCGGAGCGGCTGGGGTGCTGCCGGGCGGCGCTCAGGACGCGTTCAATACAGTAGTGTCGACCGTCGTGCCCAGCACGCAGGTTCACGAATCCCCGGACCCTGACCCCGGGACGGTGTCCGGAACGGACGACGAAACGGACTCGCCGAAGCCGGCAAGCACAGACCACCCTGACAACTTCGGCAAGTGGGTTTCCGAACGCGCCAAGGATCCAGACAAGGTGGGCAGCACGTTCGGCCAGGAGACGTCGGAGGCCGCGCACGAGAACGGCAACGGCAACGGCAATGGCAATGGCAATGGCAATGGCACTGGCAACAATAACTCTGGCAGTGGCAACAACGACTCGGGTAACAATGGGGGCCACGGTAAGCCAGACAAACCCTGACGGGCAGGGTAAGTAACGCGATCGGGGCATGCCATTGGGGGAATGCCCCGATCGCTATTTGTGGGCAAGTACCTTCGCGCCAGTCCGACAGTTAATCGTTGGGCAGAAGAGCCTGAACTCGGGAGCTTAGCCCCAGGCGCCGGGAGGTGCGGTGAATTCTTCAACCGGCCGATAGCTCCAGTGGCCGCCGTTCGCATAGTGGCCGGACGCCCACGGCGAGGCCCAAATGGCCTGCTCGGTGACCTCAGTGGGGGCATCCGCTGCGAGCGCAGCAATTATCGCCGCGTATCCGGAATGTCCGTGAAGTGCTTTCGCCGCGTTCTCGGCCGCAATCAGAAGGTTCGCGTAGCTACCGGTGCCGCCGCCACCGCCTGAACCCCAACCATTATTGAGGGGGTTGTTGCGGTTCCACCAGTTGTTGGGACCGTTCTCCTGGCGCATCCAGCGAGTGATCACGGTGACGTTGTTCTCGGTGACCGGCCATCCGCCGTCGAGGAGCACAATCTTCGCCCAGTCGTAGTTGGTGCCGTGCTTGGCCAGCTGGGGGACGCCGGGCATGGCGATGTAGTTGTCGCGGGTGACGGATGCCAGAACGGCCGTATGCTTCACGGTCACCGTTTGCGCGTGCCGCGCGTTGTAGCCGGCCAGGATCTCGTCCGCCGTCGCAGGGCCGGGAGGCGCCACAACGGTGATCGCCAGAAACCCGAAAGCGAGCAGGCTCGCGCCCACCGCGCGGCGTTCACGGACGATCCAGGATACGCGGATGCGCTCCGCCGCTTCGCGGAGTCGCGAGGGCAGTGCATGTCGTGGTGTCTGCTGCATAGTTGGGTCCGAGGGAGGGCCGTCGCCGCTCACATCCGCCAGCGAGACTAACAACGCTGAGTGGGAGGCTGCTGAGAAAATTTCCCCGGCGACCGAGGCGGGCCTTCACTCTTGCAAAGCATATAGGCCGGCGCCGGCGACGGTCGCCAGCGGTCCCAAGGTTGCTCTGTGGATGGCTGCCCGCGACGGGCCGGGTAGAGCTGCAGCTGCGTAAGCCGCCCGGACGGCTTCCAGGTACAGTTCGCCAATCGAAGCGACACCGCCGCCAATGACGACCGCATCAAGATCCTCGAGATTCATGGCATCGGCAAGCCCAACACCCAGAATCGCCGCCGCGGAATGTATGACTTCGCACGCCACTACATCACCACCCAAGTGTTCGCCGCCCGCCGCAAGAGCAGCGATTTCTTTCAGACGGGACTTCCGACCTGTGGCGTCGGCATATGCCAGCTCGATCGCCGGGCCGGACGCATACGCCTCAATGTGTCCGGCCTGACCGCATGTGCACACTCGCGGGAGTTGGTTTCGCGCGGCGGTGTGCCCAAGAGACCCCGCGGTGCCGGACGCCCCTGCCAAGAACTGGCCGTTTCGGTAGATGGCCCCACCCACGCCCGTTCCAACTGTCACCATGAGAAACGACTCGAGCGACTTTCCAATGCCTAAACGAGCCTCACCAAGCGCCGCCGCATGAACATCGTTTATTACCCGAACTGGCCGACCAAGTTCTTTCATCATGGACGGGCCAAGCCCGAATCCTTGCCAGCCCCGGATGGAGTTCGTGGCCGAAAGTATGGAACCATCGGCGCCGATCACCCCTGCAGAACCCACCCCCACGGCAAGGGAAGCGTCCCCGACGCCCTCCAATGAATTCACCATCTCTACAGCCAACGCGACAATTGTTTCGGGACCCGTGAACGCGGGCGTATCCTCGGTGATCACTGAACCATCAACAAGCCCACGGGAACCAATCACCCCGGCAGACATCTTTGTCCCACCGATATCGATTCCGATTGCGAGCGCCATCATGACTTTGAGGTGAGTCCGCGTGGGCTTGCCCCAATAAAGCGCGCCGCGATGGCGGACGGATCAGAGATTGCGCCACCAACAACAACAGAAAACGCGCCCAGATCAAAAGCAGAGCTCACCTCGGAGAGTGTACGGTAACGTCCTTCAGCCACCACACGCACGCCAGCGTCAGCGAGGCGGGACACAAGGTCAAGATCAGGGCCGCCGTCGAACGAACCAGACTCCGGTGTGTATCCGGAAAGAGTCGTTCCTACAAGCGCCGCGCCGGTTTCCCAGGCTCGCCGCCCCTCCTCGAGCGTCGACACATCTGCCATAACAGGAAGTCCCGTCTCTCGAGCAACAGTTGCGATGAGGGAGAAATTCTCGCCCAGAACCTCTGTCGTCGCATCAAGAGCAATGATGTCGGCGCCGGCCTCAGCGAGACCCGCCGCAAGCGCGAGGCTGGGGGTAATCACATTCCGCCGATCACTCGTCACCTTGTGCAATCCGATAATCGGCAGGTCGGTCAACAGCCGCACAGCGCGAATATCCTCAGGACCGTTCAGGCGGAGTCCAGCGGGTTGCGATTCAAGGATCGCCTCCGACATTGCGACAATTATTGGCGTCGAACGAAGCGGGCTACCTGCCCGCGCCTGCACCGAAACAACAAGCCCTCCTTCAAGCAAATCTATGACAGAGCTGGATATGCCGTCGATCATTTAAACGCCCCCGTACTGATTCCTCCGATGAAGAACCGCTGGCCCAGAAGAAACAGCAGCAGCGCAGGAAGCGTGAAGAGGACACACGCGGCCATCAACGGCCCCCACGCAACGGTGTTTTGGCCAAAGAACGAATATAGCCCAATGGATAGCGTGTAAGTGGACGCGTCATTCAAGTAAATCAGCGGGTTGAGGAAGTCCGTCCACGCCCACATGAATTGGAAAATCGCGGCAGTGATAATCGCAGGACGTGCGATAGGAAGAACAATTGTGGCGTAGGTGCGAAACTCCGATGCTCCATCAATACGCGCCGCCTCGATCAATTCATCGGGCACACCCAACAGAAATTGGCGAATCAAAAAGATGAAGAAGGGAGTGCCGAGGAATGCCGGAATGATCAACGGCAGATATGTCCCCACTGCCCCCAATCCGTTCCAAATGAGAAAGATCGGGATCATCGTCACCTGGGGCGGCAACATCATCGTGGCAAGAACGATGATCAACAGCGGTTTTGCACCGCGCCACCGCACTTTAGCCAGTGCGTAGGCGACCAGGGGGCACGCTAGCACAGTCCCCAGGACACTCATCCCGCTGATGAACAGTGTGTTGGCCAGGTACCGCCACACCGGAATCTGATCGAACGCCTCCGCAAAGTTGGCCAACGTCCACTCTTTGGGCCACAAGTTCGGCGGCGCGTGGAAGACATCCGAAGGCAGTTTAAAGGCAGTGGAAACCATGGTGAGCAGCGGGAAAAGGAAAACCAGTGCGAGAAGAATCACGAGGGTGTAGCGGCGAATTTGGCGCAACCTATGGCGAGACGGAGTTCGCTTCCCGGGCGCTCGAGCGTCGACTTGCTGCATGGGGGACACCGTCGCGTTAATTGTTGGCACTGTGCACCCACTTCTTCGAGGTGGCAAGCACGATAAGTGTGATCACCAAAGTCAGCACGAACAGGATCCAGGCCATCCCCGATGCGTAACCCATTTTGAGAAACGCGAAGGCGTTCTGGTACAGCGACATCGCGAAGGTCAACATGGACCCTCCGGGCCCCGCCGACGGGGTATTGAGTCGTTGCTGAGCGAGGATGAACGGCTGGGTAAAGATCTGGAGGAAGGCAATCAAGGTGACGATCACTTGAAAGAGAGTGACCGGGCTGATCATCGGCCAGGTGACATTGAGGAACCTTCGCCAGGCACCGGCACCGTCAATTTCCGCCGCTTCGTAAAGTTCTTGTGGGACATCCTTGAGTGCCGCGAGATAGATAATCGTGGTCCCGCCAACCGTCCAGAAGGTCATCAGCAGGATTGCGGGCTTTGTCCAATCCGGTTCCTGTAGCCAGGCCGGGCCGTCAATCCCGAACAACCCAAGGAAATAGTTGAGGAATCCGTACTGCGTATTGAGCAGCCAGCGCCAGAGGTAGCCGCCGACCACGATGGGCACGATAGAAGGCAAATAGACGAGGGCCCGATACAGAGGCTGCCCCTTGACCGGAAAATTCAAGAGGTGTGCACCGGCAAGCGAGATGATGATTGCCAAGGGAACACCGATGACAGTGAGGTACAGCGTGTTCCCCAGAGACTGCCAAAATGTTGGATTTCCGAACATTTGCGAATAGTTGTCCAGGCCGACCCAGCGCGGTGTCTGGAACAGGTTGAAGTCCGTGAAGCTGTAGAACGCGGAAGCGGCAATCGGGTACGCAAACAGGAAGAGAAATCCGATTATGAAGGGGGAAGCAAACGCAAGCCCGAGCCACAGTGCCCGGCGGGACGAGTGATCGCCCGGCTTCCGCGCCGACGAAGGTATCGTCTGTGCGGAAGCCGAGCGACGCAGTGACACTAGTTTTCCTGCCTACTTGGAGTAGCTCGAAACGCGAGACTCAACCTGTTCCAAAGCTTTCTTGGGGGTCTCGTTCCCGCTGGCTATCGAGTCGAACGCCTTATTCAGATCGGTCATGTACTCGCCGGCGCTGACCGCACTGGAGGGCGCATAGGCGTTGGGGCTCTTCAGCGCATCTGCGAACGCGCTGAAGTTCTCAATGGCAGAGTAGTCGGCTGAGCTATCCAGCAGGGACGTCAGCGCTGGCATGTTTCCAAGCGCAACCGTGAACGCCTTCATCGCATCCGGGCTCACCATGTAGGCGAGGAACTTTGCTGCCGCTTCCTTGTGCTTGGAATTGGCGGGGATGAATAGCGTGCTTGCGGTCACCTCAGTTGTGTCCTTGTATTGAGGGGATGCGCCCGGAATAGTGATCACTCCCCACTCCAGGCCGGGTGCAACTTTCGGGATGCCCACGCCATTCCACTCGCCGTCGATCCGCATCGCCAGTTTTCCGCTGAAGAACGGGTCCTGGTCCGATTGGTACTGCCCGTATCCGGCCACGAACTTCGCGATCTTGTCGGGTCCGATCTTGTTGACGAGGTTCTGGTACCAGGTCATCGCCTGGATGTTGCCGTCGTTCAACGGTGTGGGCTGCCCGTCCTTGTCCCACCACGATCCGCCAAATGCCGCGGCGATCATCCGCTGGGTTGCACCGGGTGCGGCCTCACCCAGGCCAAGCTGGGTGATGTTTCCGTCTGAATCGGTCTTGGTTAGAGCGAGGGCGGCATCGGCGAGCTCATCCATTGTCGTCGGCACCTGAACGCCGGCATCCGCAAACATCTTCTTGTTGTACATCAACAGTTGGCTGTGAATTGCAATGGGAAGAGAGTAGGTCTTTCCTTCGTACTTCATTTGAGTCAAGGAGCTGGGGACGAAGCCGCTCATGTCGATGTTGTAGTCATCGAGGGGCGCCAGGATCCCCTTGGATGCCCAGGAACCAACAACATCGCCGAAGTTGTCGGAGATGTCGAATGACCCGTTGGACGAGGACATCGACGTCAGCTGCTTCTGAAAGTCAGGGCTGGAGACTCCGATAACCTTGACCTCGCTCTGACTCGCGTTGTAGTCGGCGATAATCTTTTCCAAGGACTCTGCTTCTGGTCCGGACCAAAGGTAGGAGAACGTAATTGTGGTTGTTCCTTGCGATCCGTCACTACCCCCGCCGGTGGAACACGCAGCCAGCGGGGCAATGACCATTAGACCTGAAACGGAAAGCGCAGTTGCTCGCGCCCTGCGAGACCATTTGGACTTCATGATGTACTCCATTCGGTGTAAGGATGCGCATAACCGGGGAACTGGAATAGACCAAGTTTGCGCCTTGCCGGAAATATTGACATAGGTATTGGACGGTGTCAAGATATTGGTCAGTACCATTTTGAATGAGAGGAAATAGTTGGTCGCCTCAGATTCAACGCAGCTGAAAAAACATGAACTTGTTCGGCAGCACCTTAAGGCAAAGATCAATCAAGGTCTGGCACCGCACGAGAAGCTGCCCACCGAGCGAGACCTTGCGGAGCAGCTCAACGTCAATCGATTGACCATCCGCCACGCCCTCGGGGAACTCGAGCGGGAGGGTGTCATCTATCGGGTACAAGGGTCTGGCACGTTTGTCAGCGCGTCTCAGATCAGCAAATCCTTCGAGTTCACATCGTTCTCGGAGGACATGCGGATGCGCGATATGGTCCCCGGGTCGCTGTCGGCAGAACTCAGCGTCGAAGCCGCCGGTATGAAGGTTGGGTACGCCTTGAACCTCAGTCCGACAACGCCCGTCGTTCATGTGCGTCGTGTTCGGACTGCCGACGAGGTCCCCATCTGCGTCGAGGACGTGTGCATTCCCCACGCGCTAGTGCCCGGCCTTGAAAACGGAATCAACGGGAACTCACTCTACGAGGATCTCGCCGAGCGGTTCGCGATCACAGTCGAGCGGGCAGACCAGACGATTCAAGCGACAGTGCTGAATGAGTCCGACGCCGCCGAACTTCTCGTACCACCATTCTCACCAGCGTTCCATGTTCAACGCACGGCGTTTGATTCGCGCGGCCGCGCCGTGGAGTATGCAGAGTCGTTGTACCGCGGAGACCGGTACTCCTATACCGTGTCCATTACCCGGCCCGCCCACTTGCGCGAGACTTGACCGTGCCGACGCCTCCCGCCATGCGGATTGCACTCCTGCCGTTGGATGACAGGCCCGTCAACGTTTCACTCCCCCAGGACGTCGCCCGGGTTGCGGGAGCAGTGGTCGAAGTTCCACCTGCGAAGATTTTGCCAAACTACCGAACGCCGGGTGAAACGGGCAAGCTTTCCGCCTGGCTGCTCAACCGCGCCGAAGACTCCGCAATCGATCACCTCGTCGTCTCATTGGACATGCTGTGCTACGGCGGTCTCATTGGAGGCCGGGTAGGACATGACACGACAGAAACCGCACTCGCACGCCTCGATGTTCTGCGCACGATCCGGGAACGTCGACCAACTCTAAAAATCAGTGCGGTTTCGCTCGTGATGCGTGCGAGCAATTCGTATTCAGCTGCGGAAGAACCTGACTACTGGTCCACCTATGGCAAGGATCTTCACGATCTGGGTGCAAAAGTTCACAATCTGGACGGACAGGCCGTTATTTCACCTGTTTTCGAGGAAACCAAAGTTCCTTCTGACGTTGTCGCCGACTTCACCTTGCGGCGACTGCGCAATCACATCGTCAATCTCACGGCACTTCGACTCGTAGAAGAGGGGACGCTGGATTTCCTCGCTGTGACTGCAGACGACACTGCCCGCCTTTCGGCGGGTTCTGCCGAGCAGGACTGGCTTCGACACTGGATGAGATTTCTCCCTCACGGCCAGACAGTCCTGATGTATCCGGGGGCGGACGAAGTGGGTGCCGTTCTCGTTGCGCGCGCTGTCGCCGATTTCGCCAACCTTTCGGTCGCGATTCGCGTCTCGTGCGCGGAGCCGGAAGGCCTTGACCGCGTTCCTTCCTATGAGAATGTTCCCTTGACCGAATCAATCCGACGACAGGTCGCTGCTGCTGGCGCGTACGTCGTCGACCACGCAGCCGATGTGGTGCTCGTCGTTCATGCTCCCGACCCTGATCGACATGATATGTGGAACCCGATTCCGCCGTCCGCACACGAGGATGCGGTGGACAGAACCGTTGACGCCGTCCAACGCGAGCTGAACGCCGGCAATTCGGTGGCGCTCGCAGATGTCCGGTATTCGAACGGCTGCGATATCGAGCTCGTCAGGAAGCTTGTTCAGTTGGGTCTCGTGGAGAAGCTCACGAGCTTCGGTGGTTGGAATACCGCCGGGAACACCCTCGGCGGCGTCATTGCGACAGCCGTGGCTTACGTCACTGGAGCCGCCACGAGGAGCCTGGATTCGCGCGCGAAAGATCAAGCTCTTCTCACCAGGGTTCTGGATGACTTCGCCTATCAATCGATTATCCGGCAGGAAGTCGGCGCACAGCTATTCCACAACCACCTGCCGATGACAGATGACCGAGCGGTGGTGGCAGCCGAGACAACCATTCGTGACCGCATGAATTACATGCTGGAGCATGAGCTGAATTCCCCCGGCTGGTCCGTAGCCGGGCTAGATCTTCCGTGGCGCCGCAGTTTCGAGGTTGGAATCGGGCTCAGAGACGCCCACCGTGGCGGCGGGAAATTCTGAGAAGCCACGTACTAAAGAATGTGGCGGTACCGGTGGTGTCTGGTTTCTTGACATTGAGGACAGGTGTCTCCAGACATAGAGGACATTCCCGTTGTCTTCTGGAGGCCCCGTGTCCAAGGCCCGTGTCATTGTCACTGCCGTCATTTTGGAGGGCCGGCCCAAAGCGGAAGTCGCCCGTGACTATGGTGTCGCCCGCTCCTGGGTTTATACCCTGGTCGAGCGCTACCTGACGGGCGGGTGGGAGGCGATCGAACCCCGATCCAAACGGCCACTTTCGAATCCGAGACACATCAGCTCCGAACTCGAGTCCGAGATCGTGCAGTTGCGTGGGGAGCTCACCGGGCAGGGTCACGATGCCGGAGCCCACACCATCGCCTTCCACCTGAATGGACGCCACGGCGGTAGCCCGGCGGTTTCCACAATCTGGAAAGTTCTCAAACGCAACGGGCTGGTCACCCCACAACCCGGGAAGCGTCCCCGTTCCTCCTACTTGCGCTTCCAAGCCGAGTTCCCCAACGAGACCTGGCAATCCGACTTCACCCACTGGCGGCTCAGCACAGGCGTCGGGGTGGAGATCCTCACCTTCCTCGACGATCACTCCCGACTGGCCCTCTCGATCACCGCCCACCCGGTCGTCACCGGACGGATAGTGGTCACCGACTTTCGCCAGAACGTCAATGATTACGGGCCACCAGCGTCCACCCTCACCGACAACGGCCTAGTCTTCACCACCCGGGTCCGAGGCGGCAAGAACGCGTTCGAGAACGAGCTACGGCTGCTGAACATTACGCAGAAGAACGGCCGCCCCAACCACCCACAAACCCAAGGCAAAGTCGAGAGATTCCAGCAGACGCTGAAGAAATGGCTCACCGCCCAAACCCCGGCCGACACCATCGAGGACCTGCAGAAACAACTGAACACGTTCCGCAGCTACTACAACACCATCCGGCCCCACCGCTCCCTTCAGCGAAGCACCCCCGCACAGGCCTACACCACCGGCACCAAAATCGGCCCCGCCGGCACCGTCGGCGGACACTGGAGAATCCGCGACGACCGCATCGACGACTCCGGAGTCATCACAATCAGATACAACTCAAAACTGCACCACATCGGCATCGGTCGAGCCCACAAAGGAACCAAAGTCCGCATCCTCATCCACGACCAACACATTCGCATCATCAACAAAACCACCGGAAACCTCCTCCGCGAACTCAACCTCAACCCCGACATCGACTACCAGCGACAATGAAAAACGCCCCCACCAACCGGTGAAGGCGTCCTCAATGTCTCGCGACATCTGTCCTCAATGACTGAAGACATCACATTGGCGGTACCGGTGGGATTTGAACCCACGGTGGGCGTTAACCCACACAACTTTTCGAGAGTTGCACCTTCGGCCGCTCGGACACGGTACCGGGGAAGAGTTTAGTACAGGACGGCGCGAGGCTCGACCGGGCCGTTCAGCGGGAACGGACTTCGGTGACCCGCACGTAATACCCGTCAGGATCGATAAGCCGGAAATCCCGAACACCCCACGGGCGATCGACGAGCGGCTCCCACGCGCCGCCCAACCCGCTTGCGACCTCGCGGGCCCGGTCGAATGCCTCGATGACATCGGCAACCTCAACGACAATCTCCACACCGACTCCCCGGGGCCCGGACAGCCTCTCCTTGCTGAAGTGGTGGTCAGGGCGGAGATTGTCGGCGGTTTGCACGCCGATCGTCACCGCACCCGACCGAAGCGGGATATATCCGTCATACGACCAGGCGTCAGGCGGCGCCAGCCCGAGGGTTGCTTCGTAAAACCGGACCGTGGCCGTGATGTCAGCGACAAACAATTCGAATCGCAGACCGACGATTTTTGGTGCGACCGCGACCATGTGTACTCCGTTCGTCCGAGAGTGGTCAGCGGGGCGGCCGGGGAAGTGCCGCCCGGACCTGGCTCCGCGCCTCCCCCGCGCTCGTCCCGTTCACGGCGATCGCCGCGAGCGCCCGAGCCTCCGCCAGGCTGTATCGTGCCAAGGCCGCACGCACATCCCTGAGCGCGTTCGGCACCATTGACAGGCTCGTCACGCCGAGCCCCACGAGAACGACCGCGAGGAGCGGATCGGATGCGGCCTCGCCGCACACGCTGAGCGGCTTTCCCGAGGCTGTGGCCGCATCACCAACCATCCGGATGAGACGAAGAACGGCCGGATGCCATGGGTCCTGATAGGCGGCGACCGCACCGTTCTGACGATCCGCGGCAAGCGCGTACTGGGTGAGATCGTTGGTACCGATGCTGACGAAATCCACCGCCTCGAAAACCTGGTCCGCCACAATCGCGCACGACGGCACCTCGATCATCACACCGACCGTCTTCACGCCATGCTCGCGCGCCAGGTCAGCAAACTGTTTGGCTTCGGTGGCATCGGCGATCATCGGAGCCATCACCCAGAGATCAGAGGGAACTGCCTCCGACGCCGCAGCGAGCGCGGTGAGCTGGTCGCGCAGCAACTGCTCGTGCCTGATGGCGGTGCGGATGCCCCGCACTCCGAGAGCCGGGTTCTCCTCGGCATCCATGGGGAGGAACGCCAGCGGTTTGTCGGCCCCGGCGTCCAGTGTCCGGGCGACAGTTTTCCGCCCGTCCATCGCCTTCAGAATCTCCGTGTAGCTCGCGGTCTGCGCTTCGACCGTTGGTGCCTCCTGTTCTTCGAAGAAAAGGAACTCCGTGCGAAGAAGCCCCACCCCTTCGGCCCCTTTGGTGAGCGCATTTTCCACGTTGCCGAGGGACCCGACATTCGCGAACAGCGGCACAGCCGTCCCATCGGACAGTTGGCCTGCGCTCAGATCGCCGTCGTCGTCCTCCTGCAGCATGAGAGCGCGAACCTGGGCGACTTGCCCGGCGCTCGGCGAACACTCGATGGTTCCCTCCGCCGCATCGACGACGACAATCTCTCCATCGGGGATGTCCAGCACTCCTTCGGCGGAAACGACCGCGACCAGACCCTTGGCGCGGGCAAGGATGGCGGTGTGCGCCGTCGGACTGCCGCCGGAGGTCACGAGGGCGAGCACGCAACTCAAATCGAGCAGCGCCGTGTCGGCCGGCGAAAGGTCCTCCGCGATGAGAATGTACGGCTCGTCGCATTCCGGCAGCTCGCCATAGGGCACATCCATGAGGGCGGCGACGGTCCGCCGCGAAACGTCGACGAGGTCGCCCGCACGCTCCGCCTGCGTGCCTCCCAGCGACTTGAGCATCAACACGAACGCACCGAACGCGTGGAACACGGCCCACTCGGCGGTTTTCCGCTGCACGAGCTGTGCCTCGATGTCGTCCCAGACGTCGGGGTCGCGCGCCATCATCGCCTGAGCGGCCAAAACATCGTGGGCCTCGCCGCCCGCGTGCTTCGCCCGGGATTCCAGCTCCGCAGCAACCGACTCCAACGCCGTTTTCGCCCGAACCCGCTCCTCCTCGACGGAGAGTGCGGAAACCGTGTCGGTCGGGTCCGGTGCGGTGTTGAACATCCGCCGCACCGGACCGACCACGATCCCCAGGCCAACGCCCAGCCCCTGATAGTTCACGGCGCAAGACCTGCCTTAGTCGTCGGTCTCGTCGGCACCCTCATGGTCAAGCTCCCTCGCCACAAGTTCGGCCATCTCGCGCACCGAATCCTCGGCACCGTCACCCGTCGACTCCACCACCACGACATCGCCGTGGCAGAAATTCTGGTACAGCACCTTCACGATGCTGCGCGCGTTCACTGCCTGGCCGTCCGGTTTGCGAAGCGTCACCGGCGGCTCGAGAGTTCCGGCAAGCGCCACCACCATGGCCGCTGGTCTGGCGTGAAGGCCAGACTTCGATCCCACGACAACTTCCGCGCTGATCACGCCCGACTCCTCCTTGAGTTCGATTTCGGTATTCATAGCTTCGTTTCGAGTCAACTGCCAGATGGTGCGGATGTTCGCGTGAAGATGTTCTTCGTCTGAAGATACTTCTCCATGCCCACCCCACCAACTCCACTGGTCTTGTAGCCTTGCGACGGCGCCTGGAGTCCACCCGGCGCAAACCACTGGTTGATGTACACCTGACCAGCCTGCAGTTCGCGCGCAGCCTTCTCCGCGCTGTCGACGCTCGTCGTGAAGATGCCAGACGCCAGACCGTACTTCGTGTCGTTGGCAATCTCGAGCGCCTCATCCAGTGAATCCACCGGGGTGAGCGTCACCACGGGGCCGAAGATCTCTTCCCTCGCGATCGTGCAACTCGGTGCCACATTGCCGAACACCGTCGGCGGAACGAACCATCCGGCGGAGCGGAGGTCGTCCGAATACCGCTCGCCGCCAGCGAGGAGCTCGCCTTCCCCGCTGGAAATCGCGTTCTCGATGTATCCCCAGATCTTGCCGTAGTGGTCTTCGCCGACGACAGGACCCATCGCGGTGCTCTCCAGAAGGGGGTCGCCCACGTCGCGAGACTTCGCCTCCGCGACGAGCCGCGCGCTGAATTCGTCGTAGATGCCGCGCTGGACGAGAATCCTCGACCCGCACACGCACACCTGCCCCGAATTCGAGAACGCGCCCATAGTGCTCCACATGACGGCCGTGTCCAGGTCGGCGTCGTCAAGCACGATGTTGGGGTTTTTGCCGCCCAACTCGAGCGACACGCGCTTCACCTGAGAGGCGGTGTCCTGCAGAACGCGCACGCCGGTCTCAATGCCGCCGGTGAGCGACACCATGGCCACGTCTGGATGCTTCACGAGTTGAGCGCCCACGCGCGATCCCCGGCCGTTGATGACGGTCAGCACGCCGGGTGGGAGCACATCGGCAACGAGCGAAGCAAGATAGCTGAACGACGCGGACGCCAGTTCAGACGGTTTCATGATTGCCACGTTTCCTGCCGCAAGGATGGCGGCCATCCGCTGCACACCCGTCCACAGCGGTCCGTTCCACGGGAGCACCTCCAGCACGACACCGTACGGCTCTAGGCGCGAACGGTGGCTCACCATCGGGTCGCCGACGTCAACACTGCGGCCGCCCAGATCCTGGGCGCGGCCGGCGAAGTAGGCGAGAGCCGAGAGCGACACCGGCATGTCGCTGTACCGCACCGCTGTCACCGGCTTCCCAATGTCCACGGCGTCGAGGAACTCGAAGTCCGCGGCATGTTTCTCCATGATGTCGGCGATCTTCAGCAGGTACTTCCCGCGTTCGAAGCCGGTCAGACCGGCCCACGCGGGAGCTGCCTCCCGTGCTGCCGCGACCGCGCGATCCACCATTGCCTCGTCGGGCACGGCGAACCGTCCGACGACGCGCTTGTCGCGTGAGGAGGTGATGTCCGACGTTTCCCCGTCGGTGATCAGGTCGCCGGCGATGAGCATGGGGAGCGTCCGGTCGAGGAGAGCCCAGCGTGCATCCGTCATCAACGCGGTGCTCATTATTTCGCCGCCGAAACTGCCTGCTCCACCGTCGCGTTCTCGTGGAGGATCGCGTTCAGACCGCGCACAACGCCGCCGGGGTTCTTCGATGTCCAGATGTTCGTGCCCACCGCGACGCCGAGGACCCCGGCGTGGTTAATCGCGTCCCAGATCGGACCGTAGAACTCCTCCAGGGAGTCCTTCGCGTGGCCGCCGAGAATGATCACCGGCACACCCGCGTAGTCGACCACTTTGCGCATCGACTCCGGGTCGCCCGTGTAGAACGTCTTGACCATGTCAGCACCCGTTTCGGCAGCGACGCGCGCGCCAGCAGCAATGATGTCCGGCGTACGCATGTCGCCACGGCTGAATCCACCCGGAACGGGTTCGGCAAGATACGGCAGGCCGACGGCGGATGCTTGCGCTGCGAGAGCGGCGGAGCGGTTCACGCCATCATCGTCTCCAAACGGATACACCATGGCTTTGACGCCATCCGCGCCAATGGCGAGTGCACGACTCACCGCGTACGCATCGAACGGTGCTGCCGTGTCCACACTCACGACCACGGATGACCGACCGTACTCTTCGTCGTAGCGCTGCGCTGATCCTATGGGAGAGAGGAACGCATCAGCGCCCGCAGCAACCGAATCGCTGATGGTCTTTCCATAGTTGACGAGTCCATCGACCGGCGCCTGGAGGAATGCGGTGTGGTCCATGGCGACCATCAACATGCGTCCGTCCGACCCGAAAATCTGCTTCATTTTGCGCTTCATTGGTTTCTCCCTATTTTCCTGTGCTGTGTGCTGTGGTTGGTTTCGTGCTGTGGATAGTGCTGTCACGCCGTGACGATGATGCGGTACGTCCCCGGCAGAATCGCCTCGTCGAGCGCCGCACTCACCTTGGAGAGCGGGTAGCGATTCTGAATGAGCGGAGTGAGATCGACCTGACCCTGTCGGATCAGTTTCGCCGCAGTGTAGAAGTCTTCCTTTTCACTCGAGACGACACCGATAATGCGCTTCTCGTTGTTGTGCAGGGCGTTCGGCCCCACTTCGATGGGCGTTTCGGGATGCGCTGACGCGAATACCACGAACGTGCCGCGCGGGGCAATCATCTGCATGCCCTGCTCGTTTGCGACCCGGTGCCCGATCGCGGCGATCACGATGTCCGCACCGCGCCCATCGGTGAGCTCCAGCACGGTGGCGATCGGATCCTGCTTTGAGGCGTCGATGGTGACATCCGCACCCATGGCTTTGGCCTTGGCCAGGCGGTCGGCGTCGATCTCCGACACAATCACGCGCGCACCGTGTTTCTTCATCGCGATGAGATTCATGAGCCCCATGGTCCCGGCCCCCAGGATGACGACGTCGTTGCCGACTCTGGCGCCCGACAGCCGCGCAGCGTGCAGTGCGCAGGAGAGCGGCTCCGTGAGGCAGCCGACTTCCGCCGGGACGTCGCCGATGGGAAACAGCCCATCCGCTGGGTGAATCTTCAGTTCGGCGAAACCGCCAGGGCCCCACCCTTCCGCGTACTCGACAGCGCCGCGGTAGTGTTCAGCGCAGACTCGATCCTTTCCGGTGTAACACCAGTGGCAGCTTCCGCAGGACGCGGCACCGAGGGCCACACGGTCGCCTACGGAAAGCGCTCCACGGTATCCGGGCCCGAACGACACGATCGTACCCGCGACTTCGTGCCCGCCAATGAACGGGAACTTGTTGTCCTGGGCCCCGCTATAGGTGCGTTGTTCCCAGGTGCAAATTGCTGTTGCTTCAATGCGCACGAGCGCTTCGCCATAGTCCGGGGCGGGTGTAGGGATGTCGACAAGCTCGACGGCACCGACGCCGGTGATGGCCCCCGCGCGAAAGCTGCTCTTCAGTGATGTGTCTACGGTGGTTGTCATTTTCTGCCTTCTTCCATCGCTTGAAAAGCGTCTGTGGTGGGGTTGATCGCGTTGGGAAAGTTGAGGAGAGGTTCGGGGGTGAGTGCGGCGGGGCCGGCGGGCCGCTTTTGAGCGACCAGCACGCCGACGATGATGATTGCGGCACCGACAATCACGGCTGCGGCGATTTCTTCGTGAAAGACAAGCCAGGCGATGATGATGCCGAAGACGATCACCATGCTGCTGAGCGCGCTGACTGCGGTCACCGTCGTGAACCGCACCGCGAGTGTGATGGATGCCAGAGCGACCGCGTTCACCGTACCAGCGAGCACGAGCACGAGTATTTGCGACGGTGTCAGGGCACTGTAGACGAGGTCGAAGCGGCCTCCGCTGCGCGCAGCAACCGTGATCACCAGTGCGATGACTCCGCCGAAGTTGGTCATGGCCAGCGCCGTAATGAACGTTCGGGGCCGACGCTGCACGGTGCGGCTTGCCGCGTTGGAAATGGTGTAACACACTCCAGCGCCGAAACTGAAGAGGAAGCCGAGGATGGCCACGAAGCCCGCCTGAACGCTGCCGAACCCGGGCGATGCGACCACGGCGAGACCTGCCGCGACGATGCTGACTCCCACCAGCTGCCATCTGTTTGGTGGTTCACGTAGTACCAGTGCCGAAATGAGCGTCCCGCCGATGACGATGCCACCCTGGCTTGCGGCGGTGGCAACGGCGAGCCCCACCCAGTCGAGGCCAGAAAACAGCAGGACATTTCCGACGAGGAAACTGATGACGCCCGCGACCATGAGCACAGTGACCCACTTCGCACCGATGAATTCGACCGACCGAGGGCGAAGCGCCGGCGGACGAAGGATGAGGAGCGCGAAGCAGGCAATAACCAGGAGCGGGAGTTGTCGGATCAGCGAGCCCGCGAAGGGGTCGACATCCGCCGCGACGGAACGCAGCAACGCGTTCACTGTCGCGTAGGACGCGGCCGCAAGCAAGGCGAGCAAAGCGCCGATGCTTGCAGCAGAGCGGGCTTTCACCCACCCCGACGCGGGTCGCTGATCCGACATTGGTTGTTCCTTATTTACCGGTGTTCGCGGGGACCGGGTCCGGACATGGACCGTACGGCTGAAGGATGGATGATCCACACGCATCCGTGATGTAGTGCGGCTCTGGTCCCATAAACGGGATAGCGCCGACCACGCACACGATGACGTAGATCACGAGCAACTTGATCGGGTGCCAGCCGCGCATCAGCAGCCACCAGGTCAGGACGACCAACCCCAGCGGCAGGAGCCCTGGAAGGATCTTGTCGAGCACATCCTGTTGGACGCGGACGGTGGTCTCTCCGGCGTGGACAGTCCAACCCACGTACACCTTGACGAACTGCGCCGTCAGGCCACCGAGCACGATGTTTCCGAGAACGCTTGCCCCCAGAATCACTTTGTCCATGAGGCCCGACTTGAGCACCGAAGTGACAAACGATCTGCCCTGCTTGTAGCCCTGCGTATACATGATGTACGTCACGCCGAGGCTGAAGACGGCAACCAGAATGAAGTACAGGATGGGTCCAAGCGGGTTGCCGGTTATCCCCGAGAGATCTCCCGACTTCTGAACTTCGGTACCGAGACCCGTAATGCTGATCCCGAGTGCGATGAGCAGTGGGACAACGATTCCCTGTCCAATGGTGTCGCCAATACCCGCCATCGGGCCCATGAGGCCCGTCTTGGTCGAGGTGATGGCGTTCTCCGTGATGGGTTCTCCGTTGGCCTTCTGTTCCTCCATGGCGATCGTGACGCCGTGGATGACTGCACCGAAGTCCGGGGACGTATTGAAGAACACGAGGTGGCGCTGCAACGCCTCCCTGGTCTGCTCCTTGTCCCCGCCATACAACCGTTTGATGATCGGAGTCATGGCGTGGGCGAATGCCGACGCTTGAAGCCGCTCGTAGTTGTAGTTCGAGTGTGAGAAGAACGTCCAGATCAGCCAGGACATCAGCAGATCTTTTCGCGTGATTCTCTTTTCGCCGCCGTCGGCGGGCGCACCGCTGGATGCGGTTTCAGTGGCGCTCATCGTGCTGCCTCCGTCTTTTCTGAACTGCCCAATGGATGTTTGTCGGATTTCGGTTTATTCGCATTGCCAACGCGGTCTCCGAGGAAGACCACGTGAAGGAACGCCAGCGCGACACCGATGACTGCGAGAACCATGATCGATACCTGGTTGCCGAGAACGACCATGACGAGGTAGCCAACGAAGAAGTACGGAATTGCCGAGCCGAGGAAGATGAACTTCATGTTCATGGCAATGCCGATTGCCGGCAGGACGCCTCCGGCGATCGCGAGACCGCCGAGCAACCACACCGGGAATCCGTTGATCACATCACCGATGAAGCTCGCCCCGATGTAGACCGCAATGGTCACCGGGACGAAGGTGATGAGGAACAGCCATGCCTGCGGGTAGAGCACGTTCGCTCGAACAACCCCGCCGATGTCTGCACGATCCGCCGCCCGGTCCGCCATGTGCATGAATGCCGAGTCGACGGTCATGCGTGCGTTCCACACCACGGTTCCCAACAGGCCGATCGGAACTGCGATTGCGAGCGCGGCGCCGTAGTTGAGGCCACCTGCGAGGGCAATCGTGGTTCCAACCCATCCCGCCAACCCGGGGTCGCCGGGAATAGCGCCACCTGCGGAGATGAATCCGAGGTAGATGAGGTTGATTGCGGCGCCGATCAGAGCGCCCTGCCCCGGGTCACCGAGGATGAGGCCCACGAGCAGACCTGCGACGAGCGGCCGGTTCAGCGTGTAAAAGCTGAGGCCGGCGATCCACGGGCTCTGCGAGAGGTAGTAGCCAAGCCCAATCAGGATTGACTGGAACAGTGAGATCGTCACCGTCGTTGTCGGGACAACCTCCGTCAGCGTCATCGCCTGGACCGCCGTGGGGATCCCGATGATGACAACGAGGGTCGATATCACCAGTGATATCTTTCCTCCCCGTGTCAGCCGGCGTTCTCCCTTCGGATTCTTAACCATGTTCACACTCCATTCGAGTTGGTTGCCGCTGGGGCAACTGATGAGAAAGGAACCGCATTGTCATCCGCGACAATGCGGATCTCCACTTTGGTTCCCAGCCGTTCGAGAGCATGCATCGCGTCGATTTCTTCAGTACTCGCCGAGATGTTTTTGTAGAGCTTGGAACGGTTTGATGCAGCACCCATTCCGCCGATGTTCAACAGCGGGATGGGCACTCCCTGCTCCACCATGCGCAGGACCGAAATGGGGCTTCGGACCAGCACAAAGGTGCGTTCTTTGGATCCCGCGAGCTCCGTGACCCGGGCGGCCGCTTCGTCCACGGTGTAGACCTCGACGTCAACCCCGGAGGGTGCGGCGAGGATCAACACGTCTTTGAGGAATTCGTCTTCGGCAGTTTCATCGTCGGCGACGACGATCACGTCGGCACCGAGTGCGCGCAACCATACGGCGATGACCTGACCGTGAATGAGCCGGTCATCGACCCTGACGAGTGAGAGTGTCATGTTCTTCGTGCCTCCTTGCACTGAGCTTCGTATTTGTGCCGTGAACGCCTTACAGGTCTTCGCGCCGAAAACGTACGATCGCGCTGGTTTCGCTGATGAAGTCGTCCGGGTTGAGCTGATCCATGTCGACGTTGGACAGGGCAAATTCCAGAAGCAGAGGGAGCGACACCCCGGCGATGACCAGCCGAACGCTCGGAGTCTGACCGGCCTTCGCGACGAGGTTGGCGACGTTGTCGGGAGTACCACCGGGAAGGTCGGTGAGGATCAGTTCTGCCGGGAACTCCTCGAGGAGGCGGAGCAAACGATCCCGCAATCGCTGCGGGGAGTCGTCGGTCTCCAGGCAAATCGACGTAACGTCCGAAAGTTCACCGCCGATCAATCGAGCAGAATCGACCATCGCGTCTGGCAGTGCTCCGTGACCGGCGACCAAAATTTTCATTGCGTACACTCACGTCTTGAACTAGATTGTGAAAGAATTTTCACAAGAATTTGTTCACTTGACGAATGTCTATCAGTGTCTCGAGAGCGATGTCAAGGACTGCCCGGGAAATCCGCAAAACAGCCTGCGACTAAAGTGTCACTATCGCCTCGGCACAAGGGGAGGGGAGCTCACATGGGTCGGAAATCCGGTGGCCAGGAAGACTCGATGCTGCGGCTGGTCGCAGACCTCTACTACATCCGGGAACTCAACCTCAAGGAGATCAGCGAGATAACCTCGCTGTCGCCGGCCACGATTTCCCGGATGAATCGTCTCGCCCGGGAGCGCAAGGTCGTCACCATCAGCGTCGCCGCGGCCGAATCCAATTTCGATGACCTCGCGGCGGACCTCACCACCCAACTGGGGACGCAATTCATCATCACGCCGGGCCACCGACTGGATCCGGTGCAGCAAGCCCGAATTTGTGGCGCGGCGGCAGCCCCATTCGTTCTGGAGCGTCTTCCCTTCGACGGTATAGTCGGCGTGTCTGCCGGGCACACCATCAACGGGATGCTCGCCTCGCTGCGAAAAACGCCACGACCCCGGCTGGGCATTTTGCCGCTCATGGGCGGTTGGAATGCGGCTTATCCGCATCTGGATGCCAACACGCTGGTTCGTGACATGGCGGATCGCTTCCAGGCGACCGGGTACCCGCTTCACGCGCCTGCCCTGTGCGACAACCTGGAGACGCGCCGCACGATTCTCCTCAACGACACCGTCCGCGCGACCACCGAGCGCTGGGATCACCTCGACGCTGCGGTGTACGGCGTCGGCGCACCGGGAATGCTTCGGACGTCGACTTTCGCGTGGACAGGCAGCGCCGATGATGCCATTGCACGCGAGTTCGCCGAACTGGGAGTCGTGGGGAACATCCTCGGCCACCTCTACGACGTGAACGGAAAGCTCATCACCCATGAGTGGACGGAGCGGCTCATCACCGTCAGCCGTGCGCAGCTCGCACGGGTAAAGACCTCCATTGCGGTACTCAGCGGCGACGACAAGGTTCGAGCCCTCGTGGGGCTCGCCCGCACCGGATTGAGTTCGCTGATCATCACGGATGATCTCACCGCTCAAAGCACTCTGCAGTACCTCGCCGATGAACCCGGCGCCGCAACGGGTCCTGCCCGAGCGAAGTCGACCGCATAGACACCAGTCGCTACGAAACGGTCAGAGTGCTGTACTCCCCCAACGGGTAGCTCCCGCGGCGTGCATCGGTCGCTTCAATCAGGATGCGGGATTGCCCTGACAGCAGGGTCTCGGCGGGGAACCAGGGACGATCGGGCGTGACCAGGATGATCAAGCCGTCGATCGTGCCCACCGGGGAGAACCGGTCGCGCGGAGTCAATCCGTAGGGTTCAATGCCGGCTCGTGTAGAGAGGACCTCCACGGTCGAGAGGACGTCCGGCACCGCAACCCCGACCTCGCTGATGCATTCGAGGTCGTGCGGTCTGAATGCGCCAGCAGCGGCGTTGTCAAGGTCTCGCCGGATGATGAATTCGAGGACCGTGCCTTCCGGGCCGGGGAAGTAGAGGGAGCGCGCATTCCACCCGGCCGCATACTCAAACTCGTCCTCGCCGCGCAGGGACATGACTTCCGTACGCTGCGAAACCCAGTGCTTCGAAGCGGCGAATTTGTTCGATGGGATCGTGAAGGCGAGGTGATGACACCCTTGAGCATCGGCGTTTTCGCGCAGGATCAGGGTGGTCCTGCCCACCGTCACGGTGGCCGCTCCTGGCGTGCGCGCGACCGGTAACCCCATCGTCGAACCATAGAATTCGGCTGCCTTCCGGCAGTCGCGGACGTCGATGGTAACCTCGCTGATCCTCATGGCCACAGTCAACCTGATTGGCCCCACAGGGTCAAAGCCGGGTTGCGGGAACCCGTGTCACCCCTCGGACGTAGTCTGTAACCATGGCCCGCCCGTCCACCGACTACCGCTGCACCGAGTGCGGCTGGACCTCCGTCAAGTGGGTCGGCCGCTGCGGCGAATGCCAGGCCTGGGGCACCGTCGTCGACACCGCCGAGGCCACCGGTATCCTCCGGTCCGTGAAAGCCGTGCAGGTCACCGACGACCGTGCCGCGCGGCCCATCACCGAGATTGGCGCCGCGGATGTCGCCCACTGGCCCAGCGGGATCAACGAGTTCGATCGCGTGCTCGGCGGCGGCATCGTCCCCGGCGCCACCATTCTGCTGAGCGGCGAACCCGGCGTCGGCAAGTCGACCCTTCTGCTCGAAGTGGCCAGCCGCGCCGCCCAGACCGGGCAACGCGTTCTGTACATCACCGCCGAAGAGTCCGCGAGCCAGGTGCGGCTGCGGGCCGGACGCACCGGAGCGCTCCAGGAGAACCTGTACCTCGCCGCCGAAACCGACCTGGCCACGGTGCTCGGCCAGATCGACCAGGTGAAACCGCAACTCGTCATCGTCGACTCCGTGCAGACCGTCTCCAGTTCGCTGAGCGAAGGGCTCGCGGGCGGCCCCTCCCAGGTGCGGGAGGTGGCAGCCACGCTCATCCGCGTCTCCAAAGACCGGAACCTGCCGGTGCTTCTCGTCGGGCACGTCACAAAGGACGGGTCGATCGCCGGCCCGCGGCTGCTCGAACACCTCGTGGATGTCGTCTGCCACTTCGAAGGCGACCGCCAGACCGCGCTGCGCTTCATCCGCGCCCAAAAAAACCGGTTCGGCCCCACGGATGAGGTCGGCTGCTTCGAGATGACCGGCGAAGGGATCGCCGAGGTTGCCGACCCGAGCGGCCTGTTCCTCAGCCGCAGCAGGCAGGCGGTGAGCGGAACGTGCGTGACCGTCGCCGTGGAGGGTCGGAGGGCGCTTCCGGTTGAAGTGCAGGCGCTCATTGTGCCCACGAAGACGCCGCAGCCGCGGCGTGTCGTGAACGGGGTCGACTCGTCCCGCGTCGCCATGCTGCTTGCCGTCCTCGAGCGGCGGGCGGGCCTGAAATTCGGGGACTTCGACGTGTACGTCTCCACCGTCGGCGGCATCCGCGTCACCGAACCGGGCGCCGACTTCGCGATCGCGCTCGCCCTCGCGAGCGCCCACCGGAACGAAGCGTTGCCGGGCACGCTCGCAGCGATCGGGGAGATCAGCCTGGCGGGCGAGATCCGGCCCGTCTCCAACGCGAAGCAGCGGGCCGCCGAGGCGAAGCGGCTCGGGTTCGACACCGTGCTGGATGCCGACGACGGGAACGTGAAGAGTGCGATCGATCTGGCGTTCGCCATGAAGTCGATCACCGAACTCGAGGCTCCGGAGTTCTAGCTGCGCTCCCTTCGAGACAGCCACTTCGCGGTTTCCTCAGGGAGCGGGCTTACTCGAGGATGAACTGCACGTCGTTCGACTTCAGCGTGCCCAGCGTGATGTTCAGGTGGTAGCTGGCTCCGCCGGCCGGTACCTGCGCTCGGTCCGAAGTACACGTCGTCGCCGAGGAGCGGGTGCGGTCCCAAACGATCGGGGCCGTCGACTTCGGCACGTTCGGTTCCAGAATGACCGGCGCATCCGTCGCCGCCGACTGGCAGTCCTTCGAGTCCCAGTACAACTCGCTACCGCTCGTGATGCGGTACTCCTGCTGGGTCGTGCCCGCGTTGATGGTGCACGGCGCACTGCCCCGGTTTGTGACCGTGAGGGTGATCTGTGGCTTTTCGCCTGCTGCGTAAGACGACTTGTCGGTCGCCGCAGTGATCTCGACGGCGCCGGCGGCGCACGCCGCATCCGGTGAGCTCGGCGCAGCAGTCGTCGGAGTGTTCGTCTTGGTAACGGTGGGTGTCGTCGGCGTGCCGCCCCGGGGCTGGAACAGGATGAGCAACACAACCACGATCACCGCGAGCAGGGCGAGACCGACGATGATGCGCCGCCGCCAGTACACGCTGCTGGGCTGGGGGCCGACGGGGTTTCGGAACGTCGACATGGTACAAGGGTAGACGGACTGTCGGCGGTATCCGATGCCTGCGGACGGCGAGCCGCTAGTTGATGCGCTTGATCATGCGCGTGTTGCCCAGCGTGTTCGGCTTCACCCGCGCGAGGTCAAGAAATTCGGCGACACCCTCATCGGGTGAACGCACGAGTTCCGCATACACGTCAGGGTCGATCGGGTTGTCGCTCATCGGTTCGAAACCGTTCCGCCCGAAGAAATCAACCTCGAAGGTGAGACAGAACAGACGGCGCAGACCCAGGACAAGGGCATCCGCCTCAAGCTGCCGGAGGATGGCGTGCCCGACGCCGCGATGCAGCCACTCCGGCACGACCGCGAGCGTGCGGACCTCGGCGAGATCCTCCCACATGACGTGCAGGGCACCGCAGCCGATCAGGGTGCCGTCGGAATCCTCCGCGACCCGGAACTCCTGGATCGCCTCGAAGAACACCACCGTTTCCTTGCCCAGAAGGATGCGGCGCTGCACGAGCGGGCCGACCAGCTCCCGGATGAACCACACGTCGCTCGTGCGGGCGGGGCGCACGGTGAACGTCATGGTTCGAGCTTAGTGACCGCGCAAGCGCGCTCCGCCCTCGCGACTTTCATCATTCAGGAGGTTGTGGGACGGATGATACTGAGGGGACGCCTGCGGCGCCCCTCAAACCACACCAGTCACACCACCTCCTGAATGATGAAAGCACATAGCAAGGGGGTGCTGCGGTTGGGCGAGGCTACTTACCGACCTCGGCAGCCTCCAGCTCGTCGATCTTCTCGCGGCCCAGCTGCCGGCTCGTCGTGAACACGAACTCGCTGTCCACGAAGTCGACGTGCACGTGGTCGCCCGCGTTCAGTTCGCCCTGCAGGATGCGCTCGCTCAGCCGGTCCTCAACCTCGCGCTGCATGGCGCGGCGCAGTGGCCGCGCACCGAGCGCCGGGTCGAACCCGATGTCGATGAGCCGCTCCTTGGCGGCGACCGTGAGTTCGACGGTGAGGTCGCGATCCAGCATCCGTTCGCTCAGGCGCTTCGTGAACAGGTCCACGATCTGCAGCAGCTCCGGCTTGCTGAGCTGCGGGAACACAATCGTCTCGTCGACACGGTTCAGGAACTCTGGCTTGAAGTGCTTCTTCAGCTCCTCGACAACCTTGCCGCGCATGCGGTCGTAGCTCGTCGCGGTGTCGCCCTCCACCTGGAAGCCCACGGGGCCCCCGGTGATGTCCTTCGTTCCGAGGTTCGTGGTCATAATGATCACAGTGTTCTTGAAGTCGACGACGCGGCCCTGGCCATCCGTCAACCGGCCCTCCTCCAGAATCTGGAGCAGCGAGTTGAAGATATCCGGGTGCGCCTTCTCGATCTCGTCGAACAGCACGACACTGAACGGCTTGCGGCGCACCTTCTCGGTGAGCTGGCCGCCCTCCTCGAATCCAACAAACCCGGGAGGGGCGCCGAACAGGCGCGACACGGTGTGCTTCTCGCCGTACTCGCTCATGTCGAGTGCGATGAGAGCATTCTCGTCGTCGAACAGGAATTCGGCGAGCGCCTTCGCGAGCTCGGTCTTCCCCACACCGGTCGGGCCGGCGAAGATGAACGAACCGGATGGCCGCTTCGGGTCCTTGAGACCCGCGCGCGTGCGGCGGATCGTCTTGGCGAGCACCGCGACGGCTTCCTCCTGGCCGATGACGCGCTCGTGCAGCGCCTTCTCCATGAACACGAGCCGCGCGGACTCTTCCTCGGTGAGTTTGAACACCGGGATGCCGGTTGCCGCGGCGAGAACCTCGGCGATGATTCCCTCATCGACGACACCGGTCGTGCCAGCGTCACCGTTCTTCCACTGCTTCTCCAGCCGCAGTCGCTCGCCGAGAAGTTTCTTCTCGTCGTCGCGCAGCGAAGCGGCTTTCTCGAAGTCCTGCTCCTCGATGGCAGCTTCCTTCTGGCCGCGCACTCCGGCGATCTTCTCGTCGAATTCGCGCAGCTCCGGCGGCGCGGAGAGGATCGACAAGCGCAGGCGGGCACCGGCCTCGTCGATCAGGTCGATGGCCTTGTCCGGGAGGAACCGGTCGCTCACGTAGCGGTCCGCGAGGTTCGCGGCCGACACGAGCGCGCCATCCGTGATCGAGACCTTGTGGAACGACTCGTAGCGGTCGCGCAGGCCCTTCAAAATGTTGATGGTGTGCGGAAGCGTGGGCTCGTGCACCTGCACGGGCTGGAAGCGGCGCTCGAGCGCGGCATCCTTCTCGAAGTGTTTGCGGTACTCGTCGAGTGTCGTCGCGCCGATCGTCTGCAGCTCGCCTCGGGCGAGCAGCGGCTTCAGGATGCTGGCCGCGTCAATCGCGCCCTCAGCGGCACCGGCGCCGACGAGCGTGTGGATCTCGTCGATGAACGTGATGATGTCGCCGCGCGTGCGAATCTCTTTCGTGACCTTCTTGAGGCGCTCCTCGAAGTCACCGCGGTAGCGGCTGCCGGCGATGAGGCTGCCGAGGTCGAGCGTGTACAACTGCTTGTCCTTGAGCGTCTCCGGCACTTCGCCGCGCACGATCGCCTGGGCGAGGCCCTCAACGACGGCCGTCTTGCCGACGCCCGGCTCGCCAATAAGCACCGGGTTGTTCTTGGAGCGGCGGGAGAGGATCTGCATGACCCGCTCCATCTCCTTCTCTCGCCCGATCACGGGGTCGAGCTTGCCGTCGCGGGCGGCCTGCGTGAGGTTTCGGCCGAACTGGTCGAGGATCTGGGAACCCGCTTGCGCGCCGGCCTGCTCGTTCGCGCCGACCTGCACCTGCTCCTTGCCCTGGTAACCCGACAGCAACTGGATGACCTGCTGGCGGACGCGGTTGAGGTCAGCGCCGAGCTTCACGAGCACCTGCGCTGCGACACCCTCGCCCTCGCGGATGAGTCCGAGCAGGATGTGCTCCGTGCCGATGTAGTTGTGGCCGAGCTGCAGCGCTTCGCGCAGCGACAGCTCGAGTACCTTCTTGGCGCGCGGGGTGAACGGGATGTGCCCGGTGGGCTGCTGCTGGCCCTGGCCGATGATGTCCTGCACTTGCTCGCGCACGGCATCCAGCGAAATGCCGAGCGACTCGAGGGCCTTCGCGGCGACGCCTTCACCCTCGTGGATGAGGCCGAGCAGAATGTGCTCTGTGCCGATGTAGTTGTGGTTGAGCATCTTGGCCTCTTCCTGGGCCAAAACCACCACGCGGCGGGCGCGATCCGTAAACCGTTCGAACATGTCACATCTCCTTGGACACCGTGCAGGTGTGGTGCCTTATAAAGAGCGTAACGACCGAACCTTGCGGATACTGCCCCTGTTCGCCGTGGGCGTTAATGCTCCAGCTCCCGCCGTCCATTGCGGAAATTCAGGAATCTGCGTCAGTTTCGAGCCGGGATGCCCGTGCCTATCGCTCAGGTCGTCCAGGATTCCTGAATTTCCAGAGCTCTCAGGGGTGGCAAGGTTGCGTATCCGATTCGGGATTGCTAAGTTAACGATTGTCGTTGTTATCGTTTATCGTTAGGTTGATCATGACTGAGATGTCAAAGCCAGACCGTGTGGGACTCCTCACCATTCAGTTCATCGCGCTCGTGCTCGCCGCGGTCGCGCTCGCCGCTGGCGCGATCACCGCAGCCGCGGCGCTCACCAGTGAAGGCTTCGACATGGTCCTGCCCGCGGCCGCCTCACTGCCGGGCGGTGTGATCGGGGACCCGGAGGCAACGGGTGTCCCTCGGATCCTGAATGGGGAATTCACGGCAGCGACCACATCCGTGGCCGGGCTCAGCACGGGGGTGCGCATCCTTTTCGCCGTGGGCGCAGGCATGGGCTCGCTCGTCTTCGTCGCCCTCGCGCTCTCTGTCGCCTACCTGTGCTGGCGGATGTACAAGGGAAACCCGTTCGGCGAGAGCGTCACCCGCACGTTCTGGATTGCGGCGGCGGCGCTGACCATCGGCAGCCTGCTCAGCCAGGGGATGCTGGGGTTCTCCACCTGGCTTGCCCTCGACGAACTCCACCTCGACCCCGTGCAGTTCCCCCTCGAAATGCACTTCGACCTCCTGCCCATCGTCGCCGGATTTGCTCTTCTGCTCGTTGCCGGCGCGTTCCAGTTTGGCGAGCGGATGCAGCGTGACACGGAGGGACTCATATGACCCGCCCCGTCTATCGCGAGTGTGCACTTGTGGTCGTTTCCAGGGCGCGAGAACAGCCACAAGTGCACACTCGCGGGGGTTTTGGGGGGCGAGGATGACCGAGGAGGTTGAGATCACCGGCATCCGGTGTCGGCTCGACGAACTGCTCGAGGAGCGCGGGATGACGCTCACCCGGCTCGCCGAGCTTGTGGACTTGAGCATCGTGAATCTCTCCGTGCTCAAGAACGACCGGGCGCGGGCAATCCGGTTCTCGACGCTTCGAGCAATTTGCGTGGCACTCGAGTGCGAGGTCGGGGAACTGCTCGTGCTCGCGCCTGGTGACTAGTTCTCCACACAGACTGATCTCGTCGCTTCTCCACCGCGAGAGGACTCGCTTACGCCGTTGTGCGTCAAACGAGCCATGGTTGAAGGAGAATCTGTCTTTGCATGCACATTGTCACAACCGCATGCAGACACTTAGACTTGAGCCATGGGAGTCACCGTGCAAGTTCGCAATCTCGACGCTGGCGTACAAGAGCAATTGCTTAAATCTGCCGCCAAGGAAGGGCTTTCCCTTTCCGCATTCCTGCGCCGTGAACTGACTTCGCTTGCTCGAAACCTCGAAGTGCGAGAGCGTGCCGATCGTCTGAACGCAAAACCACCACGCAATCCACTCGGCGGCCCGTTCCCTGGGCTCCAAGGACTGAGCGCCGAGGAAATTGTCGCTCTGACACGTGAGGATCGGGATTCCAGGTGAGTGGGGTCGTTATCGATAATTCGGCGGCTGTGCTGCTCTCGGCGCAAGCAACGTTCCCGCTTGACGGTGCCCCACATTACGCTCCCGAGCTCATCGATATTGAATATGCGAGCGCGCTCCGAAAGCTGGTGATGCGGGGAACCTTGGAGGCAAGCGAGGCGAGCCAGTACATCGAAGACTGGTCAGCGAACTCACTCATCCGATGCAACCACACGATGCTGCTGACTCGAATCTGGGCTCTCCGTAACAACATCACGCCGTACGACGCCACCTATGTTGCGCTCGCTGAAGCACTTGAGGTGCCACTCGTTACCGCAGACCGCCGGCTCGCCCACGGCGCCGCTGCATACTGCGACGTCATCACCGTCGGCGACGATGGAGCAGAAAGCCTTTAACCCAGCTCTCCCGCCGCGATGAGCGCGTCGAGCCGCTCGAAGTTCTCGTCCATGCCACTATCCATGTCGGAGAGCATGTCGTCGCGGTCGGCAAGCGTCGGGAACAGCGAGAGCCCTTCGAGCTGGCAGCGGCCGCCAGCCAGGTCGACGAAGTTCAGGATCTCCAGATTCGGATGCTCCGGGTGTCCCTCAAACTCGAACGTCATCACGATGCGGCGCGGCTTCGTCACCTCGTGGAACGCACCGTGGAACCCCCACTCTCCGCCGCCGCCCGCCACCACGTAGCTCCAGGCTCCGCCGGAGCGCGCATCCCACTCGCGCATCCGCACCTCGGTGCCGGCCGGGCCCGTCCACCTCGCGACGAGGTCCGCCTCGGTGTGCGCGCGGAACACGAGCGCCGCCGGCGCCTCGAACTCGCGAGTGAAGGAAATCGTCTGCTCACCGGGCAGAGCAGTGACAACGCGCTTGCTGGCCATTCAGGTCTCCTTGAGTTCTTCGAGAACGGCATCCAGCCGCTCGTAACGCGATTCGAGCCGCGCACGGTGCGCGTCGAGCCAATCGGCGGTGCGAATGAGGGATGCCGCCTCCAGGTGCACCGGCCGCGACTGGGCGACCCTGCTCCGCGAGACGACACCGGCAGCCTCGAGCACTTTTATGTGCCGGGACACCGCCTGCAGCGAGATCGGGAACAGCGCCGCCAGCTCGTTGACCGTCGCATCGCCCTCGGTGAGCCGCTCCACGATCAACTGCCGCACCGGGTCCCCGAGCGCCGCGAACGTCTCCACGAGCTCCTGGGTTCCCGCCTCGGACACTGCCACGACCATCCACTTCCGTATTCTACCGTTTGGTTGAATAAGAGTATGACGACATCCGCGCTATCCGCAAGCCCCTAAGCGACACCGGCTACCATGCGGGTATGAGCAACCTCGAAGTCGAGCCGCGCGAACTGGTGTGCGAACCCGCCCCCACCGGCCGGAGCGCAGTCGAGCTTCTCGAACCTCGGGATGTGCCGCTCGGCGGGCCCCGAGCGATGACGGTGCGCCGCACCCTTCCGCAACGCGGACGCTCGCTCATCGGAGCGTGGTGCTTCTGCGACCACTACGGGCCGGATGACGTGTCCACGACGCGCGGGATGGTCGTGCCGCCGCACCCGCACACCAGTCTGCAAACCGTGAGCTGGCTGTTCTCCGGCGAAATCGAGCACCGCGACTCGACCGGGGCGCACGCGTTCGTGCGACCGGGCGAACTCAACCTCATGACGGCGGGCGCCGGCATCCAGCACTCCGAGGTGTCAACCCCGGCGACGACGATCCTGCACGGCGTTCAACTGTGGACCGCGCTTCCCGAATCCGCCCGCCACATCGCACCGAAATTCGAGCGATTCATCCCCGACGTGTTCGACCACGAAGGCACGAGCGTGCGCGTGTTCCTCGGCAGCCTGCTCGGGCACGAATCCACGGCGAGCGCATTCACGCCGATCGTGGGCGCCGAATTCACGGTTCCGGCCAACACGTCGATCACGGTCCCGGTTGACGCATCCTTCGAGCACGGTGTCCTCGTGGATGTCGGCTCGATCACGCTCGACGGCACCCTCATCCCGCTCGCGAACATCGGCTACGTCGCGCCGGGCGCTGCCCGACTCGAACTTGCCACGGGAGACGAACCGGCCCGCATCGTGCTGCTCGGCGGCGAACCGTTCGGCGAGTCGATCGTCATGTGGTGGAACTTCATCGGCCGCAGCCACGACGAAATCGTCGCATCCCGCACGCAATGGATGGCGGATGTGATCGACGGCGGGGACGCCAGCGGGCCGTTCGGCCACGTCGACGGTTACGACGGCAAGCCGCTCCCGGCGCCGACCCTGCCGCTCGGGAGGCTCCGCCCGCGGGCCTGAACGCCAAACGCAACCGGCCCCCTCCCCGCGTACAGTGCGAGGAGCGGACCGGCTACGTCAGCGCTAGAACAGGATCCAGAGGAACCGGTAGTTGCTCGTCGAACCCACCGTCGTATTCAGATCGGCGGGAACGAACTCGGCCCTCACGAAGTAGAACCCGCTGCCCAACTTCGGCAGTGCCGCGCTCACCGTTCCGTTGTCGGCCGCCGTCACGGGCACGGTCAGGGTGTTGACCCCGTTCACCGTGATCATGACGGACCCCGTCGGCGGTGTGGCGGCATCCGTCGTCACCGTCACGGTCGCGGTGGTCGTCCTCCACGAGAACCCGATCACCCGATTGAGCTTGAGGTTCGTCGACGTCGTGGCCTTGACTGCGGCCTCGACGCTGATCGGCACTCGCACGATGGTCCCGGATGGCGCTGCCGTCATCACGAGAGTTCCCGCCCCGCTCGCATCCGCCGGAACGGTGAACGAAACGGCGGCCGAGCCTCCTGACACGGGCACGGTTCCGAGCACCGCCGAACTACCTTCCCAGGTGAGCGTCAGGTCGGTGTTCGCCGGGCTGCCCAGAGAGGTGAGGTCGAGCTTCGACACGTTCAGCGACACCGTATCACCCGGCGCAACCGGGCCGGCCGTCACATCCGTGACCTGCACCGCGTGCCGCGCGAAGTTCGGCGACAGCGGACTGTTGGTCGTGATGTAGTCGATCCAGGCATCCCGGTCCACGAGACCGGAGTCGCGGACATCCGAACCGTTCCTGAACTCCCAGAAGTTGTCACCACCCTGCAGGAGGAAGTTGAACGAACCGACACGGTAGTTTCGCGTCATATCGATGGGGACCCCATCGATGAAGATCGCGGTCACCCGGTCATCCATGGCCCGGTTCGGGTCATAGGTGTAGGAGACGTTGTCGCTGAGCCCGAGGTTCAGGAACGTGCGGCCCGAAGTGAACGGCACACCGTTGATGTCGCGCTGCCACTGCTGCTCGAGCACGGTCTTGAACTGCGCACCAGTGAGCGTCATCGTCCACAGGTTGTTCAGGAACGGCAGCACCGCGTTCGCTTCCGCGTACGTGATGACGCCATCCGCGCCGTACAGAAGGTCGGTACGCAAACCGCCCGGGTTCACGATTCCGATCTCGGCACCGCCGCGGTCCGCGCTTCCGAGCGAGGCCACGAGCGAGTTCGCGACCAGGTTTCCGATCGTGGACTCCGATCCGCGATCCTCACTGCCGCCGATGAATGCGCGGGAAATGTCGTCGGTGACCGAGCCCACCGGAACGTTTCCGATGACCGCAGCCTCGGCGAGCGCCGCGTCGACGATGGTCTTGACCTCCGCTACCCGCGGGTAGGTGGCGATCAGTGTCGCGTCATCGACGGTGGTGCGCGGCACGTTGCGCATCGTGTAACCGGTCACCTCGTCGGTGGCCTTGTCGAAGGTCAGGACGACCTGCCCGATGTTCGCGCCGTAGCTGCCGGTTTGCAGCACGGGGCGGGTCTTCGCCGGGTCGCCGGGGATGGGCGCATCCCACGCGTACGCCTGGTGCGTGTGGCCCGTGAACAGCACGTCGACGAGGTTGGACGTGTTGTTCACGATCTCCGCGAACGCGCCGCCGAGGGCGAGCTGGTTCTCCAGCGTGCCGCCCGCCGCAGTACCCTGGCCTGCACCTTCGTGGTATTCGGCGATGAGCACGTCGGCTTCGCCGTTCGTGAGGTCACCGTCGGAGAGCTGAGCCGCAACGCGGTTGACCGCTGCCACCGGGTCGCCGAAGTCGAGCATCGCGATTCCGCTCTGCGTGACGAGGCTCGGCGTTTCTTCCGTGACGGCTCCGATCACACCGACCTTCACGCCGTCGATGTCGACGATCACGTACTCCGGCAGCGCCGGGTTCGTGGTGCCCTTGAAGTAGACGTTCGCTCCAAGGTAGTCCCAGTTGGTCCACGAGGCGATGTCGCCGGTGAGGTCCGGATATCCGGTGTCGAACTCGTGGTTGCCGACCGACGACTGGAGCATGAGCGCGTTCAGCACATCGATCGTGGGCTTGTCGCGCTGACTGGACGAGGCGAACAGCGATGCGCCGATGTTGTCGCCCGCGGAGCCGAGCAGCGTGTTCGCGTCGCCATACTCGGCGCGCAACTGCTCGATGGTTCCCGCGAACTTCACCGTGTTGCTGTCGATCCGACCGTGGAAGTCATTGATGTTCAGCAGGTTCAGGTCGACGGTCGTGACCGGCGTCAGATTCAGCCCGAGAATGAGCGGGTCATGGTCGGATGCCCGGTACATGTCGGGCCGGTAGAAGTCCGTGACGTTGTTGTTGTACCTGCTGTACTCGAGCGCAACGGACTCCGGGGAGTTGATGTTCCAGATGTCGACCATGTTCACCGCCTGGTTGGCTGCCGGGGAGGCCAGCACGTGGTCGAGGGATCCGACCGCGCCGCCGAAGGAGTACGTGTACTTGCCCGTCTTCGAACCCTGGTCGACGTAGCCGGCATCGGTGAGAACCTTGATCGGGTCCTCCATCGTGTACGCGTTGAAGTCGCCCATGAGGAACACCTTGTCGGTGCCGGCGCTCGTCGACATCGCGTTCGCGAAGTCGAGGAGCGCGGTGGCCTGCGCGACGCGCGACGCGTTCGAGTTGCCCTGACCGTCGTTCTGGTCGGTGTCGCCCGGCAGCGGCCCGGCGGAACCCTTCGACTTGAAGTGGTTCGCGATGGCCAGGAACCTGTCGGCATCCGGCGCACCCTTCGCCTTGAACGCCTGAGCGAGCGGATCGCGGGCGTTGTCGAAGGCCGGAGAGCCGATCAGGATGGTGGAATCCCCGACCGTCTCCGCTGTCGCGTTCTTGTAGATGAACGCGGTGCGGATGACATCCTCCGTTGCCGGCAGCACCGCCGGCGACGGCACGGCCGACCAGACCGTGCTTCCGGCATTCGCGTTCAGTGCCGCGACGAGCGAGTTCAGCGCCGCGTCGCGGTCGGTGCCGCCACCCGCCGTGGCGGTCGACGCTTCGATCTCTTCGAGCGCGACGACATCCGCACCCAGCGCGGTGATCGCGGCGACGATCTTGTCCTGCTGGCGCTGCAGGTTCGCTGCATCCCACGCACCTCGCGGGCCATTGGATACGGAGCAGGATCTCGTGGTGATCCCGTTGCCCGCCCGGTCGGTGTACGCCGTGCAGCCGGCAACATCGGATCCGAGCGTCGTGAAGTAGTTGAGCACGTTGAAGGTGGCGAGCTTCAGTTCGCCGCCGACATCCTGCGGAGTGGCTTCCCGCGTGTTCTCGAACGTCACCGGCTGCACCGAGGCAGCGTTTGCGACGGTGAGCTGCTGAGTGGGCTGGAACTTCCACGCGCCGTTTCGGAAGTCGAAGAGGATCGGCGACGTGAAGGTCACCGCTTCGCCCACCCGCACCGGGTTGTCGTTGGAGAGGTACGGAACCGGCGTGCCCTTGTTCGCCGAACTCAGGAAGTTCGTGGTCGCACCATCATCGAGGGTCACCGAAATGTTCTTGTTGGCGGCAATCGCTGCGGCGTAGGCTGCGACGCCCGGCGCGGCAACCTCGGTCGGCTGCAGGAGAGGCGAGGTGCCCGCGGCGAGCAGAATCTCCGCGTACTGGTTGGTGGTGTACGTGTCGGACACCGTGTAGTCGCCCTGCGGGGCGAGGAGCATTCCTTCGAGAGCTTCCCTGGTCGTCTCGCTCGTCGGCCAGTTGACGGTGGCCGGAAGCACCGGGGTGACCGTCTCCGTCAGCACGGTCACGCTGGAGGCGTCAGTCGGAACGATCTGGGTCAGTCCGTAGTATTCGCTGATCGAACCGGCCACTTCGATGTAGTCGCCGACGGCGACCGTGTTGACCGTGCCTGTGCCCGCCGAGTACACGAAGAGCCCGTCGGAGGCGGTGTGGGTTCCGAGGTCGATTCCGCCACCGGTGCCCGGCGTCTGAATGTAGTAACCGTTGAATCCGCCTGTCGGGTACACCGCGGTGACGATGCCCTTCGTGGTGAGGGTGTCGTCGCCGACGAACGGGCTCGCGTCGCCCGTGCCCTGGATTTCTTCAATGGTTTTGAACCCGAGGTCCACGGGTGCCGGCGGCACGTATCCGGAGGGCGTCGGAGTCGGGGCGGCGGTGCTGAAGTCATCCGAGTTGTTGTCGGTGTCGACCCCGCCCGTGCGGTTGATCGACGTCGACACGGATGCTGCGGTTGCGGCCGCCGTTTCGTAGCTGTTGGACGTGCCGTAACCGACGAGGTCGATGACCCCAGCGGCACCTTGCACAGGGCCCGTGCCGGGGTTCAACGCCGTCGTCTGGTTGGCGAGGATGACGAGTCCGCCTGCTCCGGCGAAGTTGAGAGTGTTGTCCGACTGATCGGGGGTCGGCAGCGCGGCGCCATTGCCCGCGTTCGACCCGCCGCCGACCAGATAGGTTCCGTGCGCCGGGATCACACCGGTGAGCGGTACCACCGAGGTGGGGTCACCCGTGCCTGTCCTGGACCGGTACTGCAGGGACATGCCGGTGAGCGGGATATCCGCGGCTGTCGGGTTGTAGAGCTCGACGAACTTGTCGACGTAGCGTGCGCCACCGGAGCCGCCGTTCAGGTACAGCTCATTGATCACCACCCCCGTGCCTGCGATGTTCGCCTGGGCCGGTATCGCCGCGAGTGGTGCGGCTACGAGAACTAATCCGAGAAGTGAGGCAAATGCTGACTTCAGGCTTTTACGGGGAGTGTGCGACATTGGTGCTCCTGGATCGACAGTCGTCATTGACAGCGGTGCCCCGAGGGTACCCCCAATGGGGGGTAGACCGAAAGGAGTAGTACTAGAGTTCTGCTCCACTTGCACATACGAGCGCATTAGAGCATATTTTCTGCACATTTGAGCAACTCGGTTTTCGCTCCCTTGGCCAACGCCGCGGGTAACGGACGATGCGTCAGCATCGGACGTCCGCGCGGTGGGGAAGGTTGCCCGAAGGGCGGTCTCGAAGGGAGCCGGTCAGGTCAGTCTTTGGCAGCAGGCGGAAGCCCGAGTTTGGCCCGTTCCTCGGCCTCGATTTTCGCGTACGCCTTGCGCTCGGTTCGGTCGGCGTGCACGATGGCCCGCATCACCATCCAGAAGATCAGCCCAACGAGGATGGTGGGCACGACCGAGTAGATCGCGTTCGCCCAGAATTCATGAAGCACACGTCAACACTACGCTGCCGGCCCCCTTCGAGACGCCGCCTGCAGCGGCTCCTCAGGGAGCGATCACTGGCCTCGGTCCCTGAGGTTCGAGTGGAGCGTGTCGCGAAGGGAGCGGGGCAGTCACTTCACGAGCGGAAACAGGATCGTCTCCCGAATGCCCAGCCCGGTGACCGCCATGAGCAGCCGGTCGATGCCCATTCCCATTCCGCCGCTCGGCGGCATCCCGTGTTCGAGCGCGGCCAGGAATTCTTCGTCGAGCCGCATCGCCTCGTGGTCGCCCTTCGCCGCGAGCGCCGCCTGCGCGACGAACCGCTCGCGCTGGATCACCGGGTCGACGAGTTCGGAGTATCCGGTGGCCAGTTCGAACCCGCGGATGTACAGGTCCCACTTCTCCACGCGGCCGGGCTTCGAACGGTGGTCGCGCACGAGCGGCGAGGTCTCGGCGGGGAAGTCGGCGACGAATGTGGGCCGCTCCAGCTTCGACTTCACGAAGTGCTCCCAGAGTTCCTCCACGAGTTTGCCGGCGGTTGGATGCTGCACCTCGAGCTCGAGGGAATCCGTCATCCGCGTCAGTTCCGCGATCGGCGTCTCGGTCGTGATCTCGATCCCGGATGCATCGCTCAGCGACTCGTACATGGACACCCAGTCCCACTCGCCGCCCAGGTCGTACTCGGTGCCGTCCGCCCACGTGACCACGTGGGATCCGGCGACGGCGAGCGCCGCGTTCTGCACGAGCTCCTGGGTGAGCGTGGCCATCTGGTTGTAGTTTCCGTACGCCTGGTACGCCTCGAGCATCGCGAACTCGGGGCTGTGCGTGGAGTCGGCGCCCTCGTTGCGGAAGTTTCGGTTGATCTCGTACACGCGCTCCAGCCCGCCGACGACGGCGCGCTTCAGGAACAGTTCGGGGGCGATGCGCAGGAACAGTTCGGTGTCGAATGCGTTGCTGTGCGTCACGAACGGGCGAGCGGATGCCCCGCCGTGCATGGTCTGCAGCATGGGCGTTTCGACTTCGAGGTAGTCGTGCGCAGTGAACGTCGCGCGCAGCGACGCGTTCACGGCGGCGCGGGCACGCACCGTCGTGCGGGCGGCTTCGCGCGAGATGAGGTCGAGGTAGCGCTGGCGCACGCGCGTCTCTTCGTTCAACTCGGTATGCAGGTTCGGCAGGGGCCGGATGGCCTTCGCCGCGATCTTCCATTCCTTCGCGAGAATGGACAGTTCGCCGCGACGGGACGAGATCACCTCGCCGGACACGAACAGGTGGTCGCCGAGGTCGACGAGGTCCTTCCACTCGGCGAGCGACTCCTCGCCCACCTCCGCGAGAGACACCATTGCCTGGATGCGGGACCCGTCACCGCTCTGCAGGGACGCGAAACAGAGCTTGCCCGTGTTGCGGAGGTGCACGACGCGGCCCGCGACGCCGACGGTGACGCCGGTGGTGGCATCCGCTTCGAGTTCGCCGAACTTGGTCCGCACGGCCGGAATGCTGTCGGTGATCGGCAGTTCGACCGGATACGCCTCGGCGCCGGAGGCGATGAGCCGTTCGCGCTTGCCCAGGCGCACGGCCTTCTGCTCGCTGATTTCTGCGGCGGTCAGCTCCGGCTCGGATGCGGCGGGATTTTCGGTCATTGAGTTGCGTCTCCTAAAGTCCCGCCAAGTTTACCGAGCGCGCGAGTTACCGTTGTGCTCCCTTCGAGACGCGCGCTTCGCGCGCTCCTCAGGGAGCGGGTAAGGTTTCCGCTCCCTGAGGAGGGCGAAGCCCGTCTCGAAGGGAACCGACCGGTTACTGCCCGAGCTCGAACCGGCGGTTGTCGATGAGGCGCGTCGTGCCTACCCGAGCAGCGACGATCGCCGTGACCGGTCCGCTGTACCGGTCGCTCACGGGCAGGAACGTGTCCGGGTCGACCAGCTCGACGTAGTCCACGTCCACCCCACTTTCATCATTCAGGAGGTTGTGTGACGCAAGTAAAGCGTCCTTCCGACTTCCCGCGGATGCCTCGGCTGCGGCGAGCGCGCGCGACAGCGCAAGCGCGGCCACTCTCTCCTGCGTGCCGAGGAACCGGTTGCGGCTGGACAGCGCGAGGCCGTCGGCGTCCCGCACCGTCTCCACGACATCCACGACGACGGGCACGTTGAGGTCGCGCACCATCCGCCGCACGAGGAACACCTGCTGGGCATCCTTCTGGCCGAACACGACAACCTCGGGCCGCACGATGTGCAGCAGTTTCGCGACGACCGTGAGCATCCCGTCGAAGTGCCCGGGCCGGCTCGCCCCCTCGAACATGGACCCGACCGCGCCCGCGGTGACCCGGGTTCCGGATTCGCCGTCCGGGTACAGCTCGTCGACGGGCGGCGCGAACACGAGCACGTCATCGGGGAGCAGTTCAAGGTCGGCGTCGAGTTCGCGCGGATAGTGGTCCAGGTCTTCGGCCTCGCCGAACTGCAGCGGGTTCACGAAAATGGAGACGACCACCGTGTCGGCGAGTTCCCCCGCGCGGCGCACGAGAGCGAGGTGCCCTTCGTGCAGCGCGCCCATCGTGGGGACGAATGCGACACTGCCCGCCGTCTCGAGTCGCAGGCGCAGGCTCGCGATAGTCTCGAACACCTCGGTCATTCGTCCTCCTCGGGCAGGGGTTCGAATGCGGGTGTGGTGGCATCCGAGAGTACGTTGTCCACGGTCGATCGTACGAGGGATGCGAGCACGGCGCCGGGCGACTCCACCCCGATGCCTTCCAGCAGCGCGACGGATTGCCCGATGATGGCGGCAGAGAACTGGGTTGCCGTCTCGATCGCCTCGCCGTAGGCGGCGCGATCCTCCTCGGCGATGAGCACCGGTTCGGCGCCGAGCTCCACGGCGAGCGCCTGCCCGATCGGCTGCACGGGCGCGGCGGCGGTGACGGCGCACCAGGATTCCCGCAGGCGCGCAAGGTCGAGGCTCGTGCCGGTGAACGCGAGCGCCGGATGCAGCGCGAGCGGGATCGCCCCCTGCGCTGCGGCCGGGGCGAGCACGGCGACGCCGAGCCCTGCGACCGTGTGCAGCACGAGCTGGCCCGCCTGCCACGCGCCGGCCGCGGCGAGCCCCTCCACGAGCGGTGCCAGCTCGGCCTCCGGCACGGCGAGCACCACGAGTTCGCTGCGCTCCACCACGTCGGGCACCGGCAGGACCGGCACCTCCGGGAGCAGCGCCTCCGCCCTGTCGCGACTTTCCGCCGACACCGCCGTGATGCCGACGATCGCGTGGCCGGCGCCGGCGAGCGCGGCCCCCAGCACGGCGCCGACCTTGCCCGCACCGACAATGCCGACCCCGAGCCGCCCCGACGGCGAGCTCACGCGGTGGCCTCCCCCGACCGCCAGCGGTGCGTGGTGTCGGACTGCGCGGCCGACACGGCGACGCGGGCGACATCCTCGAAGAACTGGATGGCGGCATCCCGGTCAATGGCGCCGATGTCCGCGCTGATCGGCCCCGATACGGTGTGCAGGTGCACGGCGGCGAGCCCGAGCGGGCGCAGCAGCGGACCCTGGTGCATTGACACGCTCTGCAGTCTGGGCTGCGGCACGATCACGAGCTTGCGCCAGATCGCTCCTTTGCGCAGCACGAGCGACCCTTCCGTGATCGCGAACCCGTTGCGGCGCCACGAGAACCACCGCAGCACGGCGGCGCGCCGCGGCGAGTTCGTGAACCCGTCATCCGGGCCGCCTGGGGATTCAAGCCCCGACTCGATCACGTTGATCGCCGACAGGATGGCCTCCGGCTCGGGTGCCGATGCCGTGTCGGATGAGGGCACGGCGTCGGTGGCGTGCACTTCGCCCGCACTCTGCGCAAGAAGTTCGGGCAGCATGAGCTCGAGCACCCGGCGAACATCGTTGCGATCCCCGACCGGCAGGATCGTGGTGTTGGCCTGCCCGTCGGCGCCCTTCGTGGAGGAGTGTCCGGCGCGGTTGACTTTGATCTCCCACCAGCCGGGCCCGCGCCACAGCAGCGGCTGGCTTACCTGCACGGAATGGATGCGCCCGGGCGGCAGCGTTTCGTTGCTCGTCGACAGCAGACCGAACCCGACCCGGATGCCGTCCGGCGTTCCCGCAATGCTGTACCGAAGCGACTTCGTGAACCGGCGCAGGTAGTAGCTTCCGAACCCAATCGCGCCGGGGACCGCGAACAAGAGGGCCAGGAAGTTGCCGGTCGTGGCGATCCACGCGATGGCGGCCGCGACGACGATGAGGAGGAACACGGTGCTTCCGCTCAGCGCCATCGACCCGATGAGTCGCCCGAGGTCGAGTTTGAC
>CALMSL010000049.1 GCA_937872445.1 uncultured Microbacteriaceae bacterium
GATGACCAGGCGGCCGCCACGATCTGGTCGATCGGGCATCCGACCGCGTATCGCGCGCTCGTCATCGACGCTGAGTGGACGGCAGACTCTTACCGGGCCTGGCTGCGCGCGGCGCTCGCCGGGTTGGAGTAGCGGGCATAGTACTACGCTGTGTCCGGCGGTTTGCCGTACAATGACGTCATGACGAAATCCACCGACCGAGTCGAATTCCGTATCACGCCGGAACTGAAGGACGAGCTCGAAACCGCATCCGCCATCCGAGGGCTTACGACATCCGCATTCGTGAAGGATGCGGCGCTGCGGGCCGCGCGCGCCACCATTCAGGAGGAGCATCTGCTTTTTCTCGGGGCTGACGACTGGGAGTTTTTCACCGCAGAGATCAGTCGCCCAGGGAAGTTTGTTGAAGGGCTCGCGGACCTGCTTCGGCGCCCTTCCATATTTACTGACCAGTGACGACATTCACGCCACCGCGAGCGCTGCAGCGAGGCGATCCCGTCGGCACCTTTGATTGTGGTGTCCCCAGCCTCAACAACTGGTTTCGTACCCTGGCATTGACGAATCAAATTTCTGGCGGTTCTCGGACGTTCATGACCTTTGCTGACGACCGAAAAATTGCTGGTTATTACTGCCTCTCGTCGTTCGCTGTGGCGTGTGCAGTGACCGGAGACCTTGGCACCCACTTGCCCGATCCGGTGCCTGCGATTTTGATCGGCCGCCTGGCAGTCGATCTGCGTTTCCGAGGGCATGGGCTTGGCGCCTCATTGCTTCAAGATGCATTTGTCAGAGCGGTGCAAGTCTCACATCAGATCGGCAATGCCGTGATCGCCGTTCACGCTCGAGACGAGAATGTCGTACCGTTCTACGAGCAATTCGGCTTCACACGACTTCCTGGCGGAAAGCATATGCTCATCCTGCCAATGTCGGATGCAGTGGTCGTCATCGAACGGCTCCGCGACGAACTCTGATCGCCGCACGTGGGGCGCTGGGGTTGCCGCACTTCCCCTCCACAGCATTGCATTGCCAGCGAACGCCCACTGCGCCGACCTGTTCGGCCTCCTAGCCTGGATCGGCTGCGCAAGACTCGTGCGATGACGGTGCTTACGGTAAGCTGGCTAAGTAATCTAGCCAGAAATGAGGAGCCGCCCATGAAGAAGGTGAATATCTTGGACGCGCGTAACAACCTGTCGAAACTGGTCGCCGCCGCCAGCGCTGGCGAAGACATCGTGATCGCTAACCGCGGCAAGCCAGTAGCCCGGCTCGTTTCGGTGGCCGACGATGCTCCCACCAACACCGCAGGAAGCGCCGCTGCCTGGCTGGTGAGCAATCCGGTACCCCGTCAGGCCTCCCGATCTACTGCGGCGCTCGAACAGCAAATCGCCTCCGAGCGCGAGGGCTGGGAGTGATCTACCTCGACTCGTGCGTCGTCACCTACGCGGTCGAAGACCACGGTGCTCGCGGTGACGAGGTGCGCCGACAACTCATCGAGTCCACCGATGTCGTGGTAGCGATCAGCCCGCTGGTTATCCTCGAGTGCCTGGTCGGGCCGTTGCGCGAGGAAAATCTCGTGCTGCACGACCACTACGTCCGTGCTCTTAAGCAGTTCCGGCTGCTACGGCTCGAGCCCGAGCACTTTGTCAGGGCGGCGGAGCTTCGCGCGCGCCACGGCATCCGTACGCCGGATGCGCTGCACCTCGCCGCCGCGCAGTTGCACGGCTGCGATCAGCTCTGGACCAACGACAACCGAATGGCTGCCGCTGCCAGCGGCCTCAGTGTCGTCGTCACAGGCCGGGCGTGACCGCATCAGCAAGCATGTTTTGGGCGAACGAATGCGCGGCGAACTCCAGAATTCACCTCTGCTACTCGGGCAAAGAGTTCACCGAGTCTTCGGATACTTCAGCCTTAACCCGCCGCTCCTCCTCCGGCAGATGCACCTGATACACCACGACCGGAATCAGCACGAGCGACCTCAAGTCGAACACCGCGTGCAGGAGGATCGGCCACAGGATGTTGCCGGTCGCCAGGAACACCGCCATCAGGACCACCCCGATCACAAAACTCCCGATCACCCCGCCAACGCCCTGATAGGCGTGCAGAAGCCCGAACACCACGAGGCTCACGCTGATCGCCAGCAGCGCATTGCCGAACACCCCGAAAATGAGTGCCGGCAGCGCGAGCCGAAACAGCAGCTCCTCCACAATGCCGGCGTTGATCGACAGCAGCCATCCGAATTTCAACTCCGCGCGGTTGCGGGGGAGCAGCGCGTGGATGTCGCCGATCGTCGGCACCTCCGTCGCGTTGCGTCCGAAAAACACGAGCGCGATCATGCCCACCACGAGCCCGATCGCGCCTCCCACGACGAGCCCGGATACCAGGGCGCTCCCCGCAAGCACGCTGCGGAACCACTCCATCGGCGGCCACGTCTCGACCTGCGCGAGCATCCGCGGCACGAAACCCCACACGAGCACGAACACGACCAGGGCAGACCCGCCGAACCAACCCATCGACTCGACCAGCCACTTGCGGTACATCGCCTGCCGTAGCCGTGTGGAATGCTGCCTCGTGAAGCGCTGATATTCGCGCCGATCCTTCGTGACCGCGCGCCACACGAGGACGCCCATTAGCGCCGCGAGCACCGCACCCAGGATCCACGGGGTGGAGAGGGAGTCGACCGGGATCACCATTCCATCCTGCCAGTGCCGCGCTGAGGACATCCGCCGACGCCGACACCGCGGTAGCGAGCACGGCAGCCAGCACGGCCGGGACCACGGCAGGGTACGCGGCGGGCTGCGTAGCCGTTCGTGCGCAACAGCGGATCGCGCGAACCCAAACTGCGCCGCAATCCTGAGGGTTCGGCGGTCAATTATGTGAATTGCCCGATAATGCGAACTCCACTTTTCAATCTCATCGTGGTCTCATAATCGCGTTGCTAATTTCGTGCTCATGACCACTCATGCAATACAGATGCACGAGATCGCGGTGTCTTTCGGGTCGCGCCACGCGCTGACCGGGATGACACTGGAGATCGCCCAGGGCGAAGTTTTCGGCCTTCTGGGACACAACGGGGCAGGCAAGACGACGACAGTCAACGTGCTGACCACCCTTTTGGCACCGACCGCCGGAACCGCGTTAGTCAACGGATTCGACGTGGTGGCGCAGGCGCAGGAGGTGCGACGGTCGATCGGCTACCTGCCCGAGAACGTGCAGTTCTACGATCACCTCACAGTGCGCGAGAACCTTCGGTTCTTCGGAAAGCTGTCCGGCCTCAGGAAGCCGGATGGTCGCATCACCGAAGTTCTGGACTTCCTCGACTTCGGCGGGATGGAAGATCGTCGAGTCGGAGGTTTCAGCAAGGGGATGCGGCAGCGAATCGGCATCGCGCAGGCTGTGCTGCATGAGCCCACCGTACTGTTCCTCGACGAACCCACCTCGGGACTCGACCCGGAAGGGGTGCGGGCGCTCAGGGACACCATCGCGCGACTGAACAGCGAGTTCGGGATGACCATTTTCATGAACACCCACCTGTTGTCGGAAGTGACGAAGACGTGCACCAGCATCGGAATCCTGCGCAATGGCGGCCTCGTGCACACCGATTCGATGTCGGGAACGCTCAACACATTCTCCAGCGAAGATTCGCTCGAAGATGTGTACTTTCAGCTGGAATCGGTTCCCGTCCGGTGAACGGTTTCACCGCATCGTTCCAGCACGAGTTGCTGTGCACCCGACGGGCCCGAATCCCTCAACTTCTGCTTCTCGTGTTCCTGGCGATGGTCTCGATGTCGTCATTCATCGGCTGGTCGACGCGCAACACGGTCAACGCCGTCTACCAACAGATCAGCGCCGACGGGCTCACGACAGCGCCAAACCCGTTTAGCGGCACACCGGATCTCTTCTACGCGCAGAATTCCACGATCTATGTCGTACTGATCGGCGCACTCATGGCCATTGTGCTGGGCGTGCAGTCCACGATCCGGGACCGAAAGGCCACAACCTATGCACTCGTCCTCAGCCGGCCGGTTACCTCCGCCGGCCGGCTGTTGGGCCAGCTCGCCGCACTGAGCGTAGTCATTGCGGTGGTGCTGGCGATCAGCATCGTCATCAACTGGGGGAGTATCGGCGTCATTACCGGGAGCATCCTGGGGCCGGATTCGACGACAAGGTTGGCGACCTTCGGTGTGCTGAGCTGGATCCTGTTGACCGCGTTCGCCATGGTCGGGATGTTCAGCGGCATCTACAGCAAGAAGGAGACCACGGCGCTGCTGGCACCCTTCATCGCGTGGAGTGTTGTCGCGTTCATCCTGCCGCAGCTGGGAACGGCCGCGCGACCGGTAGCCCTGCTGAACCCGATACCGTCGATCCCCCCGCCCAGCGGCGGAATATTCGACACGATCAATCTCTTCACCGGCCCTCTGGCCATAACGGAACAGTTCAAACGCGCCGCGAGCATCGTACTGAAGGACAGCACCGTCACGGGCAGCGTGACCGCCGCAACACTCGTGCTGCTCATTTTTCTCGTGGTCCTGATCTTCTTCGTGGCGGCGACACCCAGAACGAAACTAGGGAGCCCACTCGATGACTGACGTCCTGACCTTCTCATCGAAGGAACTTCTGGATCTGAGGCGCGATCCCCTGCTCATCATTCTGATCGGATTCCTCAGCGTCGCTGTGGTGATCTCCGTACTGGTGGGGGCGGCGGACTTTCGAATTCAACTTGACGCCTACAACCAGTACGCGCAGCAGTTGGCCAACTCGGGAAGTGGCACCCCCGCTGCTCCTCCCCAACTGTTTCCGCTTCAGCTTCTGCGTGGTGGAGTTGAGTACATTGAAATACTCGGGGCGCTGTTCGCCGTCGTTCTCGGGTATGGCACGGTCGCGAAGGAAAAGCATCGAGGCACGCTTCAGTTGATGCTCACCCGCCCGATTGGCAGGTTCGCCATCGCCGGCGGCAAACTGTTGGGGCTCTCCGTCGTCTGGCTTGTCGTCGTCGCATTCCTGACCGTGGTGTCCATCATCACCATTTCCACGGTGGGCGGTGCCTCGCTCACCTGGCACGACCTGATCCGCGTGGTCATCGCCGCGATGCTCGCCTGGGTGTACTTGATGTTCTGGAGTGCCCTCGCCATCGCACTGACCGTGCTTTCGCGACAGTTGAGCACAGGCTTGATCGTCGGCCTCGTGGTGTGGCTCGTCATCGTGCTGATCTTGCCTCAGATCGGCGACACGATGGACCCGGACAACCAGGTACCGGGCGGGCTCTTCGCGTCACTTCAGATAAAGAAGGCAGACGAACTCGCGGTCATGGCGCACTTCACCTGGTTTGACGACATTCGGAACGGCATCGAAGTGTCGTCCATCGAGAAGCACTTCGAACGCCTCACCTTCGGGTTTCTCGGAATAAAGGAGCAGTACAACCAGCAGCCTCTCGCCTACATCTGGGGGGACCTGTTCCCCTACGCCATCACACTCGCGGTTGCGACCCTCGCCTCCGCGTTCTTCGCCCTGGTCGCCACGACCAGACGAATGTTGCAAAGGAAATAGCCATGAAATGGAAAATCATCATCCCCAGTGCTGTCGTCGCAGTTGCCGCGATCGCTCTCGTCACCGCGGTCATGGGCGGAGCCCACGGCTCCGCGGTTCCCGGCCCGGCCGGCGTGTCTCAGGGCGCGAACAATGCGCCCACCGTTCTCCCGGTGACGTCGAACCCGATCAAGAACACCAGCACGGCCCCCGGGCTCGTGCTGGTCGGTGCGATGGCGGAAAACAATGTTGATCCGGTAACGAAACAGACCATCGCGGACCGCCTGCAGGTGCAGCTGAAAAACACCTCATCGGGCACCTTGAGCGGTTTCGAGATCTTCTACACGATGACGGATATGACCACCAAAAGCTCGGAGTCCTACTACACCCCGCTTGCCGGGCTGAGCTTGGCTCCCGGTCAGGAGGTGACCGTATACTTCGACAACCAGACGGGAGCGAACCACTACCCCGAAAACAAGTTCAGCCTCTATCGCAGTTCGAAGAATGAGGTTGACTTCACTATTCAGGTGAGCGCCAAAGGCGTGGCCGTCGCCAACGGCACTGCGGTCAAAGGCGCTGGAACCGGTGAAGTGGTCGGTGGGTAGTTCACGCATGGCGAATGCCTGATACTTCCGCGCGCTCGTGCGGCCCGACACGGAGACGTGAAAACTGAAGTGAACGAACTGCTTGCGCTGAACATCGTCTCCGGCCCCATCATTGTCGCGTTCTTCGCGCTTGCCGCGGCGCTCCTCATCTTCCTGCTTGCGCGTCGACCGACTCGTCGCTGGCAGGTGACGAGTGCGGTCGCGGTGCTGGCGGGCGTCGTGCTCGCTGTGGTGATCTGGTTCATCGTTCAGGCGACCGGCAGCTTCGGGATACCCATCAGCCCCACCGTGTACGCCCTGCTGGCGGCAACCCTCGCGGGCGTTTTCGTCGCGGTCGTGAACTTGTGGCGATCGCGGTGGTGGCGGAAGGTCATTGCCATCACCGCGGTGCCGGTGTTTCTCGTCACCGGCACCCTCGGCATCAATGCCGAATTCGGTCTGAACCACACGGTCGGCTCCCTTTTCGGGGTTGTCAGCGAGGCCCCGATCGCACTTCCCTTCGCCGCCATTCACCCCAGAAACAGCCCCAAACCGGGGCCGCTGTGGCAAACCTGGAAGCCGCCCGCGAATATGCCAGCACAGGGTTCGATCGGAACACAGGTCATCCCCAACACGATCTCCGGCTTCAACTCGAGGCCGGCCGGCATCTATCTTCCGCCCGCCGCGCTCGTGCCGAACGCACCCCGGCTGCCCCTCGTGGTCATGATGATGGGGCAGCCTGGATCGCCGGATACGGTGTACACGGCCCAGGTGCTCGACAAAATCGCCGCCCGCAATAACGGTCTGGCACCCATTGTCATCGTCGCCGATCAGATCGGGAACCCCTACCAGGACCCGCTCTGCCTCAACACCGCAAAGTACGGAAACGTGAAAACGTTCATCAACCAGGATGTCGTGAATTGGGCACTGGCCAACCTCAACATCATCCACGACCACAAATACTGGACGATCGCCGGATACTCCAACGGTGGCGCGTGCGCCATTTCCTACCTCGCCGAGTTTCCGAAAATCTGGTCGAACGTGTTCGACATCTCCGGCGAAGAGTATCCCGGTTCTGAGAATCCGAGGCACGTGCGGTCGAGCATATTCAATGGCGACCAGGCCGCCTACGACGCCATCAAGCCCGAGAACATGCTGGCCAGTCGGAAGTATCCCGACACCTTCGGGATGTTCACGGTGGGTTCCAACGATGCCGGCTACATTCCCGGTGTGAAACGGATGGCGGCAGCGGCCGCCGCAGCGGGAATGGACGCGGTGTACTGGGAATCCCCCAACGGCGGCCACGTGCTCCCTGCGCTCACGGATGGTCTGAACAAGGGATATGAACTCCTTTACCCGCGGCTGGGGCTTTCGGCCGGACCGCCGTGACACTCCGCGCAACGGCCCGAACGGCGAAAAGCCTCGCGCACCCGCAGGGGCGGATGCGCGAGGCCGTTGCGAGCAGGCGTTTCTACTGCTCGTTCGCCCCACCTTCGTGGTTCACGTCGACGCCATCCGGGTCGGCGTGGCCACCGGGGCCGTCAGCGGCGCTTCCCGTCTCAGGGGCTTCAGCGGTGGTACCCGTCTCCGGGGCCTCCACCGTGTCCGTACCTGAGGTCGCTCCCTGGGAAGTGGAGGACGGCGGGCTGCTCGGCGTGGGGGGTGTGGTCGCCATCGCAGCACCGGCCCCCATCGATGCAAGACCCAGTCCTACGAGAACCGCCAGTGTGACCTTTGACTTTTTCTTCATCATCATCTCCTTCATTTCTCCTTCGTCCTCCATTGAGGGCACCGAAAGCGTCTCAGTCCCGCATAAACCTCGAATAAATTCCGCTGGGAGATCACCCAATGACTAAAACCTCTAATCCACCTAATCTGAGACGCACTGCTGCACGTGAACACACGTTCACCTGTCCGGGCCGTATTCGCGAGGGGCTGGAGCATGCGCTTACTCATCGTTGAAGATGATCCTGAAATGAGTGCTGCCCTGTCGACCGGTCTGGGTGCGGAGGGATTCGTCGTCGACGTGGCATCCAACGGAGTGGACGGATTGTGGATGGCCACCGAGAACGCGTTTGACCTGGTCGTGCTCGACATCATGCTCCCGCAGCTTTCCGGATACGAAGTGTGTCGGCGACTGCGCGAGGCCCGTTCGACGGTACCCATCCTGATGCTGACGGCAAAAGATGGCGAGTATGACCAGGCCGATGCGCTGGATCTTGGAGCCGACGACTACCTGTCGAAGCCGTTCTCCTACGTTGTCCTGCTGGCCCGGATCCGCGCGCTGCTTCGGCGCGCGCCCGCCGACCGGTCGCCCACGCTTGTGCTCGGTGACCTGTCGCTCAACCCGGCAACGCGGCAGTGCCACCGCGGGGAAACTGAAATTGCGCTGACCAGCCGCGAATTCGATCTGCTCGAATACCTGATCCGAAACCGCAATGTGGTTGTGAGTCGAGCCAGTATCGCCGAGCATGTATGGGATGCCGAACTCGACATCGAATCCAATGTGGTCGAAGTGTACGTCAGCCACCTTCGGCAAAAAATCGACAACCCATTCGGGAGGCGTGACATCGAGACCGTGCGTGGCGCAGGGTACCGACTCACCGAGAGCAAACCTGCCGCCGCGAAATCCCCGGCAGGATGATTGCCGTGCGCAGGAGAGAAGGTCGTTGGCGGAGCAGGATCCAGACCTGGGGCGTGCGCGCACGCGTCACCATTGCCGCAAGCACAATGCTGGCCGTCATCCTCGCTCTCGGCTCACTGGCCCTACTCGGCCTGGTGAATCAGGCCCTGCTCGCGAACCTGGACTCGGCTGCCGCAACCCGCGCAAGCGACATTGCGTCGCTGATCGGCACCGGCCCGCTGCCGTCGTCCCTTCCTGCTCAGGGGGACGAAAACAGCCTGATTCAGGTCATCGATTTCACGAATATGGTCGTTTCCGCATCCGCGAATATCAGTGGGGAGCCGTCGATTCTGGCGAACCCTCCCGCGGTGCGCGGGGACACCACCCTCGACATCGCGAGCCTCCCCGTTGGAAGCAGCTCGTTTCCCTTCCGCGTCACGGCGCATCCGGTGATGCTGGCCAGCGGCCCAGGCTGGATTTATGTTGCGACGTCGCTTTCTCAGGTCGAGGCCGCGACGACAAGCCTGACGTGGATGCTGGCCGCCGCATTGCCGACCCTGATTGCTCTCGTCGGGGTCACCGTCTTTCTCTCGGCAGGACGATCGCTCAAACCCATTGAAGACATTCGTCGTCAGGCTGAATCGATTGGCAGTGACGTGAGCAAGCGGGTTCCTGTTCCACCGTCGCACGATGAAGTTTCCCGTCTTGCCGTGACCATGAACCAAATGCTCGATCAGCTTCAGGCTTCCGCGCAAAAGCAGAAGCGATTTGTCGGTGATGCGTCTCATGAGCTCAGGAGCCCACTCGCCACATTGCGGGCCCAGGTGGAGATCTCCCTCGTCGAAGCGGACAAGGTCAACGCGATGGAGACGCTTGCTCGAGTTCAGTTGCAGGCACTGCGAATGTCCGACCTCATCGAGGACCTGCTCTTTCTCGCGCGCGCCGACGAGAGCGGCCACCGTCCCGTGCGTGAACAGGTTGACCTTGACGAAGTCGTGCTGAGCGAAGTCCGCCGCCTCGAAGCGGCTGGCGGCGTTGCGGTGCATTTGGAACGCCTCGACGGGGTCAGAATGCTGGGTTCGGCGCGAGACCTGGCTCGGATGCTGAGGAACATCGGCGACAATGCACTGCGCCACACCCGGACCAGTGTTTTGGTCACCCTGGAATCGGATGCGGATCGTGCGGTGATCTCCATCGCGAACGACGGACCGCCGATTCCCGACGCCGACCAGCAGCGAATCTTCGACCGCTTCACGCGCCTGGACGACGCACGATCGCGGCAACCGGGCGACGGCGGCAGTGGACTCGGCCTGGCCATTGCACAGGAAATCGCGACGTTTCACGGCGGAAGCATCACGGTGACGTCGGCGGCCGCTCCCAGCCCCCGTACCGAATTCATCATTTCCCTTCCCCTGGGCCCCCGTGCTGTTTCGGAGGTGCCAGCATGAGGGTTCTGGTCATCGAGGACGATGCGCGCATAGCCGCCATCATCCGACGCACGCTCACCGAAAGTGGCTACGTCGTCTCGGTCGCATCCACCGCGCCGGGAGGGTTGGAGGCGTTCGAAGTGGATGTGTTCGACCTCGTCGTGCTGGATCTCATGCTGCCCGGACTGCCGGGCGGCGGGATGGAGGTGTGCCACCGGATTCGAGCGCTCAACACCAGTACTCCCATCCTCATGCTCACCGCGCTCGATTCGATGAGTTCCAAGGTTTCCGGCCTGGACGCCGGAGCCGACGACTATCTGGTGAAACCATTTCACCTCGATGAACTGCTGGCGCGGGTGCGCGCTCTGCTTCGGCGAACCCCGGATGCGCACCACCCGATCCTGAAGGCGCGGAGCGTGACACTGAATCCGGCAACGCGCACGGCCACGCGGGCCGGGCGCACCATTGAACTCACGCCCAAAGAGTTCGCCGTGCTCGAATACCTCATGCGAAACGCGGGAAAGATCGTGAGTTCGACCGAACTGCTCAATCACGCCTGGGACAGCAACTACGACGGGTTTAGCAATGTCGTGCAAACCACGATTCGCTACGTCCGGAAGAAGCTGACCACAAAAGGGGAGTCAGAAATCATCGAAACTCGCCGCGGTGCCGGATACGTGATTGAGGCAGACGAATGATCTTCCGCCGTGCGACCCTCAAACTCACCATCACCTACACGATTGTCCAGTTGTCGTTTTTTGCGATCTTCTCGATCGGCATCTACAGCTTCGTTACCGGAACCTTCATTTTCGATGGCATCCGCAGAGCCAGCGAGGCCGCGTTCGACGCGTCGGCAGCCGGTGCCATGCTTCTTCGAAACGGTCTCATCATCTTCTATCTGGGGCTCATCGTCGTGGTGCCGGTGTCGAGTTGGCTGATGGCGCGCGCGGCACTCGCGCCGTTGAGAGAAAGTTATGAACGGCAACAGCAGTTCGTTGACGGCGCTTCCCACGAATTGCGCACCCCGCTCAGCATCATTCAGGGGGAGCTGGAGTTGGCGCTCTCCCGCTCCCGGTCAGCGCGGGAATACCGCGAAGCGATGACGGTCGCGCTGGATGCGACGGCAGGTCTCAGCGCACTCACGGATGATCTGCTCAAGTTTTCGCGCACCTCGAGGGCGGCGTTTGCCTCCGGTTTCACAACAGTCGACGTGCTCGTGGCCATACGGAATGCCATCCGGGAGTTTACTCCTCAGGCCCGTCAAACCGGTGTTGAGCTGACCTTCACGAAATGTGTTCCGGCCGAGGTTAAGGGTTCAGCCGAACTTCTGACGCGAGCGATCGGCAATGTGATTGGGAACGCGATCAAGTTCTCCAGGGCCGGCGGAGTCGTCACGATATCCGTCGTTCATGACTCGGCGCACGTTGTCCTGCAGGTTCTGGACAACGGTGTGGGGATGTCCCGCAACGAACAGGAACGTGCATTTGAACGGTTTTGGCGTGCCGACTCAGCGCGGTCCACTCCAGGACACGGCTTAGGGCTTCCCCTGGTCAAACAGATCATCAAGGCGCACGAGGGCACGGTAAAGCTCTCATCCACACCGGCCGAGGGCACCCTCGTCACGATCACGCTGCCCGCGCGCGGGTAGGGTGCACGGTCGCTCTTACTCTCGTCGGATCGACACCCGTCAGCCAGCGCGCGGCCGGAGACCGGAGGGCTGCGACGCCAATGCACCACGACACGGTCAGGGTGACGGCGAAGATCAGCCAGTGACCGGCCCACGGAGTGAACTTCAGCATCAGCCAGAACACGAGCGGATGCACCAAAACCACCGCGAATCCGGCGAACGCGAGAATCGTGGCACCTCGGTGCACCGCTGCGGGAAGGTGCCGAAAAATGGGTTCGGACACCAGCACCAGGCCGAAGGAGATGGCGGCGGCGACCAGGATGCTCACTCCCGGCGTGCCGTAGTTGCCCTGTTTGATGTCCAGCGGAGCGGAAACCCCGGTGGCGACGAGAACCGCGCTGGCCACAAGCAGGGCGAGACCCACCGTTCCCGGCCGCGCAATGCGGGGGTGCAGGTCTCGCGCCAACTGGCCGAGCAGGACAAAAATCAGGCAGCCCAGCGCCGACCCAATTGCCAGCGGCGATTTGGCCAGCGCCGGTCCGAGGAGAACGCCGGCGACACCGCCGCCGATCGCGATCACCCAGGCCATCGCCTTCGGCAGGAAACCAAGAAGCCTCCTCAACACGATGGTCGCGAACAACGCCGAGACAAACCAAAACGTCGTGTACGGCATTGCCGAGTCTTCACCATTGATGAAAGGGCCAAACAGGCGGGAGACGGAGAAATTTCCTCCTATCGCCTGCACCGGGACGGACACGAGGCCGATGAGCACAAACCAGGTGAGGTAGGGAGCGGCGAGAGTCCACGCCCGCTTGCTCAGGTCCGCTCCCACCGACCTGTGCTCGGACCAAAAGTAGCCCGCGAGGAAGAAAAACAGGGGCACATGCCACGTGTAGAAGAGCGGTCGAGCCAACGGGATGCCCCACGTGTGCCCGGCGATGACGGCCGCTATCCCCAGCACCCGCACCGCGTCGATTGCTCCCGAACGAGGAGGGGTAGCGGTCACCGGCTCACCCCGCGGCACCGCGTACGCGCGGTGGAACGTGGCGTGGGTTGTTGGTCGTGTGGCACACCCGGAACAGTGTCGGGGGTACCGATCGTTCCCGGTTGGCGGAAGGCTGTCGCATCACGAATATGTTCTCACCCCATGCTGGGAGGATAGGGGCATGACTGCGCCTTCTTCGCCAAGCCCGCTGCATCCGAAACTGGACGAACTCATCGCCGTGCTCGCGCAGCTTCGGGCGCCGGGCGGATGCGCGTGGGACGCAGACCAGACCCACGAGAGCCTCGTGCGCTACCTCGTGGAGGAATGCTACGAACTCATCGACGCGATCGAGTCCGGCGACCGGGACGCGATGATCGAGGAACTCGGCGACGTGCTCTATCAGGTGATCTTCCACTCCGACCTCGCCGCGCACACCCCGGGCGAGGAGTTCACGATCGAGGATGTCGCGGCCCACATGACCGCGAAAATGGTCACCCGGCACCCGCACGTGTTCGGCGATGCGGCGGCGAAGGAAGCCATGAACATCCAGTCCGCGGACGACGTGGTCGCCGTGTGGGACGAGCTCAAAGCCACCGAGAAACCACACCGCTCCAGCGTGCTCGACGGCATTCCTCAGGGCATGCCCGCCCTCGCGCTTGCCGACAAGCTCGCCGGTCGCGCCGAGAAAGTGGGGGTGCCGATCCCCGATGCTGCAGTGCCAACGTCGGCAGCGCCGGCGACGGAAGCCGAGCTGGGTGCGCACCTGCTGTCCGTTGTCGCCGCGGCCCGCACGGCCGGACTTGACCCGGAGCGCGCCCTGCGCACGACGCTCCGCGAACTGCAGAACGGCATCCGTGACGCGGAAGGCAGCTCCCGAGCCAGCGCAGGCTAGCCTTGCCTGTCTGGAAACAGTCAGAGGCCACGGGTACCGTCGAAGGATGAAGAAAACCAGTTTCGACCAATTGCTGACCGAGCAGATCGGCCACGAGTTCGCCGCCTCGCAGCAGTACATCGCGATCGCCGTCTGGTATGACAACCACGACCTTCCGCAGCTCGCCAAGCACTTCTACCAGCAGTCCATCGAAGAGCGGAACCACGCGATGATGCTCGTGCAGTACCGGCTCGACCGGGACCTGGGCATCACGATTCCCGGTGTTCCGGATGTCCTCAACGACTTCAAGGACGAGCGCGCGCCCATTGCGCTCGCGCTCAAGCAGGAGAAGAGCGTCACCGCGCAAATCGAGGCGCTCTTCGCGGCGGCGCGTGCCGAAAACGATGCCCTCGGCGAGCAGTTCATGCTGTGGTTCCTCAAGGAGCAGGTCGAAGAGGTCGCCTCCATGTCGACGCTGCTCACGATCATGAATCGCGCAGAGAACCTGTTCGACGTCGAGAACTATCTGTCGCGGGAGAGCGTCGGCCAGGGTCCGGATGCCAGTGCGCCGGAGGCGGCGGGCGGAGCGCTGTAAGAGTTCGCGGGCGGTTGGTCAACCGTCCGAGGAGAGGGTGCCCGTGCCAACCCGAATGACACGGGCACCAAGTCCGTTCCGCTGCCAGCACGCAAGCCGGCACCGCGGTCGGACGGAGGCCAGCGAATCGTTGCCGACGTGCTGACCTGCCGGGGTAAAGTCTCTCTGACGAACCTTCCGCGTTTGCTGTGAAGCAGTGCGCCCCCGCTGTTCCCCCAGCCCTCGTCGTCGAGGCAGTGACGCAACAGGAAAACACTAAGTCATAACACCTGTTAGTGCAAACATCCGTTATGTTAAGGAAATGAGCCGCCGACCGGATCCGACGCGCAAGCCGGAACTGCTCGCCCAAATCCTCGACTACCTACTGGATAAACCGCTGGCGAGCCTCACCTTTCGCTCCGCGGCATCCGCCCTCGGTGTGAGCACGTACACGCTCGTGTACCAGTTCGGCACTCGCAGTGAACTCATCAGCGAAATCGTGCGGGCCATTTCCGCGCGCCAACTGTCTATCGAAAAACGACTTCTCTCCAGCATCAACACCCCCGACACTCTGGACACCTACTACGAGAACCTCAGCGTGTCGTGGGCCTGGACACTTGACCCGCGCAACCGGCAACTCCAGCGCCTCGAGTTCGAGGCGTCCATGCTGGAAGTGGTTGAACCCGGCGCGCACAACTTCAGCCGTGCGCTTTACGAATCCTGGCTCCGGTTGGGCCGCGAGGCACTCGAATCGCTCGGGCTCAGCGCTGCGGATGCCGCAATCGAAGCCCGCATCATGGTGGACGGGTTCTACGGGTTGCAGTACGACCTCGTCATCAACGGTGACGTGAAAGGTGCGACCAACGCGTTCGGACGACTTATCGAACACCACCGCGAACGGGTCGAGGCACTGTTGCCCGGGACCCTGTCCGCGTAACGCGCCCGCGGCACGCACGGGAGGTGCCAGAATCGAGGGATGGCAACGCCGGTGAACCCCCCGCGCGGGATGCGCGACTTTCTGCCCGAGGAGAAAGCCCGCCGCGAGCGGGTGCTCGCGATCATCCGGGACACCTACCGCGCGCACGGATTCGATGAGATCGAAACACCCGTCGTCGAGGACAGTTCGCGCCTGCACGCGGGCCTCGGCGGCGACAACGAGAAGCTGGCGTTCGGCATCCTGAAGCGCGGGCTGACCGCGGATGACCTGGCGGCCGCCCGCGACCCGCTCGACCTCGCCGACCTCGGCCTCCGCTTCGACCTGACCGTGCCGCTCACCCGGTTTTACGCCACGCACCGGGCGGAACTTCCGAGCGTGTTCCGGGCGATCCAGCTCGGTTCGGTGTGGCGGGCCGAGCGGCCACAGAAGGGCCGGTACCGCCAGTTCGTGCAGTGCGACATCGACGTGATCGGCGACGCCACGGGGCTTGCCGAGGCTGAGCTCATCGTCGCCTCCCTCGCCACGTTCGACGCGCTCGGGCTCGACGGCGTGACCATGCGCATCAACGACCGCCGCATCCTCACCGGCCTGCTCGAACACCTCGGGTTCCCGGCGGCCACGCACGCCTCCGTGCTCATCACGCTCGACAAGCTGGACAAGATCGGCGCCGACGGCGTCGTCGACGAACTCACCGCGACCGCCGCCGACGCGGATGCGGTCGCCGCCCTGAGTGCCTACCTCACCCGCCCGCAGACCATGGAATTCAACCCGTACGGCGAGCGGCAGATCCGCAAGGCGCTTCCCGACGGCTTCGATTCACCGGCGATCGCCGACCTCGTCGCGCTCGGCGAGAGCGTGTCCGGTGCTCTCGGGGAGCGCGCGGAGAGCGGCATCCCGCTCGCGTTCGACCCGTTCCTCGTGCGCGGCATGGGCTACTACACGGGCATGATCTTCGAGGCGCTGCACCCGTCAGCGGGCTACTCGCTCGGCGGTGGCGGCCGCTACGACGGCATGATCGGCCGATTCCTCGGCACGGATGTCCCGGCCACCGGGTTCTCGATCGGCTTCGAACGCATCGTGGATCTGGTCGCCCTCGACGACGGTGAGGGGTCGGATTCCGTGGTGCTCCTGTACGACGCCGGCACCGACCACGCCCGGCTTGTCACCCTCAAGGCCGAGCTCGTCGCTCAGGGCAAGCGCGTGCGGCTCGAGCGGGCACCGCGCAACCTGAAGGGTCTGCTCGACGCGCTCGCGGCATCCGGCTACCGGCAGTTCGCCCACGTCGGCGACGCAGCAACCGCCGCCGCCCTCGACTTCAAGGACCTGGCAACATCCGCTTCCTGAGAGGCGCAAAGTGAGCGGGAAGTAGACTTACGTCCGACGGAAATTACAACAAAGGAGAACCCCCGTGGCTTTGATCGAGGCTGTTGGCGCTCGCGAAATTCTGGACTCCCGGGGCAACCCGACGATCGAGGTCGAGGTGTTGCTGGATGACGACACCGTCTCGCGCGCGGCCGTGCCCTCCGGCGCATCCACCGGCGCATTCGAGGCGTACGAACTGCGCGACGGCGACAAGAAGCGCTACGGCGGCAAAGGCGTACTGAAGGCCGTCGACGCGGTCATCGACGTGCTCGGCCCCGCGCTCGAAGGCTACGACGCCACAGACCAGCGGATGATCGACGCCGCGATGATCGAACTCGACGGCACCGACAACAAGAAGAAGCTCGGCGCGAATGCCATTCTGGGCGTCTCCCTCGCGGTCGCGAAGGCCGCCGCCGACTCCGCCGACCTGCCGTTGTTCCGTTACCTGGGCGGACCGAACGCGCACACCATGCCCGTTCCCATGCTCAACGTCATCAACGGCGGCTCGCACGCCGACACGAACGTCGACATCCAGGAGTTCATGATCCTGCCCATCGGCGCGAGCAGTTTCGCCGAAGCACTGCGCTGGGGCACAGAGACCTACCACGCGCTCAAGGGGCTCCTCCACTCGAAAAAGCTCAGCACGGGCCTCGGCGATGAGGGCGGATTCGCCCCCGACCTGAAGAGCAACCGCGCGGCGCTCGACCTGCTCGTGGAGGCGATCACCGCGGCAGGGTTCAAGCCCGGCAAGGACATCGCGCTCGGGCTGGATGTTGCGGCGTCCGAGTTCTTCGCCGGCGGCAAGTACACGTTCGAAGGCAAGAAGGTCACGGCGAAGCACCTTATGGACTACTACGCCGATCTCGTGAAGTCCTACCCGCTCGTGACGATCGAGGACCCGCTCGCGGAGGACGACTGGAAGGGCTGGGCTGAGCTCACGGCTGCGCTCGGTGACTCGGTGCAGATCGTCGGCGACGACCTGTTCGTCACGAACCCGGTGCGGCTGGCCAAGGGCATCAAGCAGGGCGCGGCGAACTCGATCCTCGTGAAGGTGAACCAGATCGGCACGCTCACCGAGACGCTGGATGCTGTCGCGCTCGCGCAGCGCAGCGGCTACACCGCCGTCCTGTCGCACCGCTCCGGCGAAACCGAGGACACCACGATCGCGGACCTGGCCGTGGCGACCGACTGCGGCCAGATCAAGACCGGTGCGCCGGCCCGAAGCGAACGTGTTGCCAAGTACAACCAGTTGCTGCGCATTGAGGAAGAACTTTCGGATGCCGCCGTGTATGCAGGCCGCGGTGCGTTCCCGCGGTTCAAGGGGTAACTTTCCGGTTCCCTTCGAGACGATCGCTGCGCGATCCCTCAGCGAGCGGGTGCGTGCACAGCGCGATCCTTCCGCGATCCAGCAGGGCTGCGCGCTTAGGCTTGACGCATGGCACGGAGGCAGAAACCTGAGCGCGTCGCCGTGCGTCTGCCCGAGCAGGGCGCACGCGCGAACTGGTTGCGCAGCATCCGCCTGTCCGGATTCACGATCGCCGCGCTCACGGTGCTCGTGCTCACCGTCGTGGTGCTCGCCCCGTCGCTGCGGATCTTCGTCGAACAGCAGCAGCAGCTCGCCCAGCTTCGCGCCGACGTCGAAGCGCAGAAGACCGGTGTGAAAAACCTCAAGGACGAACGCGCCAGGTGGGATGACCCCAGCTACATTGAAGCCCAGGCCAGGGAGCGCCTCAACTACGTGTACCCGGGGGAGTACAGCTACCTCGTGATCAACGACGGCGGCGCCACCGCCACGGGAGACGGCCAACCCATCAGCACCAAGGTGCAGACGACACAGGTCGACTGGGTGCGCGTCCTGGTCTCCTCCCTTTTCACCGCGGGCCTCACCCAGGACAAGCGAGGCGATATCCAGGCGCCGGTGATCAAGGACCAGAGCGGATGACGCGACCGCCATTCCCGCCCCCGACGGCCGACGAGATCCGGGTCGTTTCCGATCAGCTCGGCCGCCCGGCCAGGGGCGTGATCGGCATCGCCGCACGGTGCGCGTGCGGCGCGCCCACCGTCGTGGCGACGTCCCCGCGGCTGGACGACGGCACCCCCTTTCCGACCCTGTACTACTTGAGCCATCCGGCCGCCACCGCCGCCATCTCGACGCTGGAGGCGAACGGGGTGATGGCGGAGTTCCAGGCGATGCTCGCCGCGGATGCCGAACTGTTAGCCGCTTACTCGCGCGCGCACGAGGAATACCTCGCCGACCGCGAGAGCATCGACAACGTGCCTGAACTCGACGGAATCTCGGCGGGTGGTATGCCCGAGAGGGTGAAGTGCCTGCACGCGCTGGTCGCCCACTCGCTCGCAACGGGACCCGGCCTCAACCCGATCGGGGATCTGGCGCTCGAACGCTCGTCCTGGTCTCCCTCGAGGTGCGAATGCGAGCTCTCGCTTGACGTCACAACGGATGCCCCGTGAGGCGGCTCATCTCGGCGGTTGCGGTTCTTGCGATTGCGGCATCCGTCGCTCTCGTGGGGGCGCCGGCGTCGGCGGACTCGATCCGGGATCGCGAATACTGGCTCAACCAGTACGGGATCACGACCGCGTGGAACACCACGAAGGGCGCGGGCGTCACGATAGCGATCATCGACACCGGCGTCGACGGTTCGCACCCCGACCTGCAGGGCGCCGTCGTCGGGGGAACGGATGTGTCGGGCGTCGGGTCGCCGAACGGCCAGCAGCCCGTCGGCACGTCCAGCGAGCACGGCACGATGGTCGCCTCCCTCGCCGCTGGACGGGGGCACGGCGCCGGCGCAGGCGTGATCGGGTCGGCACCGGCCGCGACCGTGCTGTCCATTTCCGTCGGCTTCGGCACGGGCACGCGAAGCTCCGACGAGCAGATCGCGGATGCCGTGAGGTGGGCGGTCGACAACGGAGCGAAGGTCATCAACATGTCGCTCACCCGCAACAGCCTGGAGTGGCCGCAGAGCTGGGATGACGCGTTCCTGTACGCGTTCGAACACGATGTGGTGGTGGTGGCTGCCGCTGGCAACCGGGGCAGCGGAACGACGGAGGTGGGCGCGCCGGCCACGATCCCCGGTGTGCTCGTTGTCGGTGGTGTCGACCGCAACGGCAAGGCCAGCTTCGACGCGTCCTCCCAGGGGATCACCATCGCCGTGTCTGCGCCGAGCGAGGACCTCGTCGGCGCCGCCCCGGGAGGCGGGTATTACGCCTGGGCGGGCACGAGCGGCGCCACCCCGATCGTCGCCGGAATCGTCGCGCTCGTTCGGGCGGCGCATCCGGAATTGGATGCCGGGAACATCATCAACCGCATCACGGCGACCGCGAAATCCCCGGGCGTGCCGGTCCCGAGCCCGATCTACGGTTTCGGCCTCGTGGATGCTGCGGCGGCCGTGAACGCGAGCGTGCCGACGGTTGCCGTCAGCCCCGCCTCGGAGTTGAAGGATTGGATCCACCTGCACCGTCGCGCTGTGGCCACGCCGGCGCCGACTCCGACGGAGCCGCCGCATTCCACACCGTCGCCCACCCCGGTGCCGCAGGCAGGTCAGGCGAACCCACTCGGGACGCTCCTGCCCACGGTCGCTCTGCTGCGGGATGTGGGCATTCCGCTGCTCGTCTACGCAGTATTTTTGGCACTCTTGGTGGTTTGGCTGGTGAGCTTCGTCCGGCGTGTCAGGGGGTCCCGTCGCACGTAGTAGATTGGTCTGGTGCCAAAAATCCTCATCGTCGGCGGCGGGTACGCCGGGTTCTATACCGCTCTGAAATTGGAGAAATGGCTTCGCCATGGCGAAGCCGAGGTCACCATCGTTGACCCGCTTCCCTACATGACGTACCAGCCGTTCCTGCCGGAGGTCGCCGCTGGGTCGATCGAGCCGCGCCACGCGATCGTGAGCCACCGGCGCCACCTGCGCAACACGGAAGTTCTTACGGCGCACGTGTCGAAGGTGGACCACGCTTCGAAGACCGCGACGATTACTCCCGCCGTGGGCGACGACTGGGAATTCAGCTACGACATCATCGTCATGACCGCGGGCGCCGTGTCGCGCACGTTCCCGATCCCGGGGGTCGCCGATCGTGCGATCGGCATGAAATGCATCGAAGAGGCTGTCGCGGTTCGAGACCAGGTGATGACGAACTTCGACAAGGCGGCCATGCTGCCCGCTGGCCCCGAACGGGACCGGTTGCTCACCTTCACTGTTGTCGGCGGCGGGTTCGCGGGGATTGAGATCTTCGGCGAACTGCGCAGTCTCGCGAGCGACCTGCTGCGCTACTACCCGTCCATTTCCTTTGAGGACACGCACTTCCACCTCATCGAAGCGATGGACCGGATCATGCCGGAGGTGTCGCTGAAGACGAGCCACTGGGTGATCAGGAACCTGGCGGAGCGCGGCGCCGAGATCCACCTCGAAACCCAGCTCACCTCCGCAGTGGACGGCAAAGTCGAGATGTCGAACGGCGAGTCCTTCGAATCCGACGTCATCGTGTGGACTGCCGGCGTCATGGCGAACCCGATGGTGAAGAACACGGATCTCCCGCTCGAGGAACGCGGTCGATTGCGCGTTGGTGCGGACCTGCGGGTGCGCACCGAAGACGGCGAGGTTGTTCCGGATGCGTGGGCGGCGGGCGATGTGAGCGCCGTTCCCGACCTCTCCGGCGGTGGCGTTCACGGATACTGCGTTCCGAACGCCCAGCACGCGGTGCGTCAGGGAAAGCTTCTGGCGAAGAGCCTTGTGGGCACGCTGCGCGGAGACGCGCCCGCCGACTACTTCCACAAGAACATGGGTGCCGTTGCCGGTATCGGGGTGTACCACGGTGTGTTCCAGGCGGGGCCGTTCGCGGTGAAGGGCATTATTGCCTGGTTCATGCACCGCGGCTACCACGGGCTGGCGGTTCCGATGTGGGAGCGCAAGATTCGGGTGTTCGGCAACTGGGCATTCAACTTCCTCTTACGCCGCGACATCACCTCCATCGAGGCGCGCGTGACGCCGCGTGCCGAATTCGAGGAGTTTGCTGCGCGCCCCAAAGCCTGACACCGCGCAGGCAAGCCTTTAGGCTGGGCGGGCAAGGGCCCCCGTAGCCCAATTGGCAGAGGCAGACGACTTAAAATCGTCACAGTGAGGGTTCGACCCCCTCCGGGGGCACACTGGCTCCCGCTCCCTGAGGAGCGAGCTGGGTTCCTTCTGGCTTCCTCAGGGAACAGGCCCGGCCGTTGTGCCGAACAAACCATGACTCAATAGCTGGACCAGCCATCGCTGCCACCGATCCAGATCCCAGCCGAGATTGTCGGCCATGAGAAGGTAACAGTCGCTGTTGACTGTTCCGAAGAATGTTGCGACCGCGTCGTCTTTCGTCAGCCCGGGTCGCAGTGGCGCTGCATCGAGCACGAATCCGACAAGGGCTCTCTGTGTGCGAAGGCGGCGCTGGTGGTCCTCGAGAATTAGTACGCCCACTTCGGGATCGGTCGCGGCGGCATCCCTCATTGCCCGCTTCAGGGCCGCGGTGCGGGCGGCAATCTCGCTTGTGTGGTTCACAACCAAGGTGAGGCGGTCGTGGGGATCCGCTGTATCGCGCACTCGATCCCCCCAGGGACGATCCAACAGCCCAACCGGGTCCTGGTCATTGACGATTGCTAAGTCCAGCGCGCGGGCAAGGATGGCGTATTTCGTACCGAACGCCTGATACACCGTGGCCGTTGCCACTCCGGCTTCTGCCGCGATAGACGCCACTGTCGTTGCCGAGTAACCCTTTTTCTCGAACAACTCGCGCGCCGCCTTCACAATCCGGTCGCGGGTCGCACGGGCGCGCGCCTCTCGGCGCTGTCCCTTTTGGGAGACCCCCTTGACCGGTGCATGCATCAGATACAGAATAACACTTTATAAAGTTGGACTCTATAAATGTGGACCTTTGGAGGAAATGCAATGAACGAGACCAAGCGCCATGACTCAGCACACTCTGCTCCTGCCGCTGATACTCGGCAGGACCCTGTTCACACCGATCCAGACAAGTACCGCACCATCCTCGAAAATGACGACGTGCGCGTCCTCGAATACCACGACACTCCCGGCAACAAGACGAGCCCGCACCAGCATCCCGACAGCGTCATGTACACGCTCTCATCGTTCAAACGGCGCTTGCACTTTTCCGATGGGAGACGGGATGTCTCCATGGAGACGGGACAAGTATTCTGGCTGCCCGCTCAGATCCATTCCGGCGAAAACATCGGCGACACCGACACTCGAGTGCTCTTTGTGGAACTGAAGAATTCGAGCGCACCTCCACGTCGCGACACCGGTGCGGCACCAGTTGTCGTTCCTTGAGGAACCCGCGGAGTGGGCGTCTTGACGGGAGCACGGCAATGACTTCGGGTTCCCTTCGAGACGATCGCCCTTGGCGATCTCCTCAGGGAGCGGGAGGTCAGTGCCCGGCGCCGAGGCCACCGCTGAGGCGGGTGTGCAGCGACGTCGTCACGGTGTTCATGCCGATGAGTTCGACGGTTTTCCCGCGCTGCTCGTACTTGGTCACGATCGCGTCGAGGGCGGCAACCGTCGACGCATCCCAAATGTGCGAGAGCGTCATGTCGATCACGATGCGGTCCGGATCCTGCGAATACTCGAACAGGGTCGTGAGCTCGTTGCTGGAGGCGAAAAACAGCTCACCTGTCACGGTGTAGTGCGCCGTCGCGACCCCAAAGTAATCGGTGACTTCACGGTCCACCGAAACGAAGTGCGCCACCCGGCGAACGAACAGCACCGACGCCACGAACACCCCGACGATCACGCCCACCGCGAGGTTGTGTGTTGCAACCACGACGGCAACCGTGGAGACCATCACGAACGTTTCGCTCTTCGGCATCCGCTTGAGCGTGGAAATACGGATGCTGTGCCAGTCGAACGTCGCCACGGACACCATGACCATGACGGCGACGAGCGCGGCCATCGGGATGAGCCCGACGATGTCCCCGAGCGAGACGATGAGAATCAGGAGAAACACACCGGCCAGGAACGTGGAGATCCGGGTCCGAGCGCCGGAGGCTTTCACGTTGATCATGGTCTGGCCGATCATGGCGCAACCGCCCATCCCGCCGAAGAACCCGGACAGGATGTTCGCTGCGCCCTGCGCCCAGCTCTCCCGGGTCTTGTTCGAGTGGGTGTCGGTGATGTCGTCCACGAGCTTCGCCGTCATGAGCGACTCCATGAGCCCGACAAGCGCCATCGCCAACGCGTACGGCGCAATGATCCCGAGCGTCTCGAAGTTGAGCGGCACATTCGGGAAGAACAGCTCCGGCAGGCTGCGGGGCAACTCGCCCTGGTCGGCGACGGTGGGCACGTTGATTGCGAAAATCACGACGACGGCCGTGACCACGAGAATCGACACGAGCGGTGCGGGAATCACCTTCGTGATTCGGGGCATCGCCACCATGATCACGAGGCCGATCGCGACGAGCGGATACACGAGCCACGGCACGCCGAGCAGGTGAGGGAGCTGCGCGATGAATATGAGAATCGCGAGCGAGTTCACGAAGCCGACCATGACGCTGCGCGGAATGAACCTCATGAGTTTCGCAACGCCAAAGACTGCCAGGAGGATCTGGATGACGCCGGCGAGCAGCACCGTCGCGATGAAGTAGTCCAGGCCGTAGTCGCGGGCGACGGGTGCAATCACGAGCGCGATCGCGCCCGTGGCGGCCGTGATCATCGCGGGTCGTCCGCCGAGGAACGCGATCGACACCGCCATGACGAACGAAGAAAACAGTCCGACGCGCGGATCAACGCCGGCGATGATCGAGAACGAGATCGCCTCCGGGATGAGGGCGAGCGCGACGACAAGCCCGGCGAGCACTTCGCGGGTGAGGATGCGCGGGGACTTCAGCGCGGTGAGCACTGAGGGGTTCGGCGTGTACCTGTTCCGATCCAGTGCAGCGGGGGTGGACATGGCCATGGACAGCCTTTCGAAAAATACGGGTAGCGCTGAATGGGTCAGGCGCGGGATGAGGTCAGAATGCGCAGCTTCGCGCGGAATCGCCGAAAATCAGGGGCGAGATCGAGGCCCGGGTGTGCGGGCGCAAGTAGCAACCCTAACCCGCATTCGGTCCGCAGTTGACACCGGCATCCGGCTGGGCCACTATTCTTCTAGTCAAGCGTCTTGGACGCTTGACCCACTTCAGCGGTGAAGAGAGAGGACAAGCGTGGCGCGCATCTCCTCGGCCGACCGCCGCGAAGCCATCATCCACGCCGCCCTCCGCGTCATCCAGCGCGAGGGCGTGCACGGTGCCACCACGCGCGCAATCGTGGCCGAAGCCGACATGCCGCTGGCGAGTTTCCACTACGCGTTCCGTTCGCGCGACGAAATGATCAGCGAACTCATCTCCTTCGTCGTCGAGGGGGAGGGCGAAGCAGCACTGTCCACCCTGAGCGGCGGCCGGGACATCCGAAGTGCGGTGCGTGCCGGACTCCAGGCATACTTCGACACCCTCACCGCCGACCCCAGCCGCGAGCAGGCCATGTTCGAACTGCTGCACTATGCGCTTCGCACGGATGAACTCAACGAGCTTCCGCGCGCCCAGTACCGGACGTACCGGCGCACGGCGGGCGACGTTCTCGCCGCAGGCGCCGAGGCGGCAGGTGTGTCGTGGCAGCGTCCGATCGATGAGGTGGCCCGGCTGCTCGTCACGTTCATCGGCGGACTGACCATGGCGTGGCTCGCCGACCGGGATGATGCGGCGGCGGCCATGACCATGGATTTCGCGGCCGACTCCATCGCGGCACTTGCCGTACCGCTCGCCCCAACGCTCACGAATGACGCAAACCCAATCAAGGAGAACCCGCAATGACGCAGCACACCTCCACGGCACCCGCCGCGCTCACCGAGCCGACGCGTCTCGTCTCCGCCGGCTGGATCGCCCTGTTCGCCACCGCCTGGTTCGGCATCTGGATGGCGCAACTCACCCCCGTGCAACTGCTGCTCCCTCAGCAGGTGGAGGCGCACGTGGCGGCCAACGCGCACTGGGTCGACAAGGTCATCGCGTTCGGCATCATCTCCGGCATCGCCGGCGTGTGCGCGCTCATCGCGTACCCGCTCACGGGCGCGCTCTCCGACCGGACAATCGGTCGCTTCGGTCGTCGCCGCCCGTGGATTCTCGGCGGAGCGCTCCTGTTCGCCGGCTCGCTCGTCGTGCTCGGTTTGCAGGACACGATGGTCGGCATCGGCATCCTCTGGTCGCTCACGATCATCGGATTCTGCATGCTCACATCGGCCCTCACCGCGACGATCTCCGACCAGGTCCCGGTGAACCAGCGCGGACTCGTGTCCGGCTGGCTCTCCGCACCGCAAGCTGTCGGCACGATCGCGGGCCTCCTGCTCATCATCATGTTCGGTCTCGGCCAGCTCGTCGGCTACACGCTCATCGCCGTGCTCCTCGTTCTGTTCGTGCTGCCGTTCGTGCTGCGCATTCCGGATGCCGTGCTTGCGCCGGAGGACCGCCCGCCGTTCACGATGCGTGCGCTCATCGCCGGATTCTGGATCAGCCCCCGCCAGTTTCCGGACTTCGGTTGGACGCTGCTCAGCCGCATCCTCGTGAACTTCGGCAACGCGTTCGGCACCACGCTCCTGCTGTATTTCCTGCAGGATGGCCTCGGCTTTGCCCCTGGCGACCCTGCTCAGGAGGCGCTCCTCACCCTGACTCTCATCTACATGGTGTTCGTGGTGCTCGCTTCGCTCGGTCTCGGCTGGCTGTCGGACCGGCTCGGCAAACGCAAGATGTTCGTATTCCTCGCCTCCGCGTTGCAGGGCGTCGCGGCGCTCCTGCTCGCGTTCGCGCCCTCGTTCGATGTCGCCATGGTCGCCGCAGGGCTTCTCGGCCTCGGTTACGGCTGCTTCCTCTCCGTGGATCAGGCGCTCGCCACCCAGGTGCTGCCGTTCGCGGCCGCCCGCGGCAAGGATCTCGGCATCATGAACATCGCGACCACGGTGCCGCAGGCGATCGCCCCGCTGTTCGGCGCGTTCGTCGTTGCCGCGCTCGTGGGCTTCCAGGGCCTGTTCCTGCTCGCCGCGATCGCCGCTATCGTGGGCGGTCTCGCGGTCATCCCCGTGCGGTCGGTTCGATAGGCCGGCAATGAAACTCACGCCATCCACCGACGCCCCCTGGGAGAACCCGCGCGAATACTGGAGCGCACTCTCGGCGGCGACGGCAAGCCTCGAACCGCCGTACGGCGTTCTGTCACGACCCGCGCTCGCCCGCAACGCGCAGGATCTGCTCGCCCGCCGAACGTCAGGCGGGGGGCCCACGACGATTCGAGTCGCGAGCAAGTCGTTGCGCGTGCGCGGCGTGATCGAAGCGGTGGAGAAGCTTGCGGGGTACCACGGCGTTCTGGCCTATACCCTCCCCGAAGCACTGTGGCTCGCGGAGGCGATACCGGATGTCGTGGTCGGCTACCCGAGCGTGGATCGCACGGCGCTCAAACAACTGGGCCGCGACGAGAATCTCGCCTGCGGGGTGACGATCATGGTGGACTCCATCGCCCAGCTCGACCTCATCGACAGCGTGATCGCGCCAGGGAAGCGGTCGAGCATCCGGGTGTGCCTCGAACTGGATGCGTCCTGGGATTCCAGGCTTCTCGGCCACATGGGAACATGGCGCTCGCCGGTTCACTCGGTGGAGCAGGCCCGCGCGCTCGCGCAGCACATCGTTGCGCGCCCGGGGTTCACGCTCGTCGGACTCATGGCCTACGAAGGCCAGATCGCCGGCACCGTCGACCAACCCGAAGGGCGGCCTGCGTACGGCGCGCTTGTGCGGTGGATGCAGCGGCGTTCCGCCGCCGAACTCGCCGAGCGGCGTTCCGCTGCCGTTGCCGCGATTCGGGAATTCGCCGACCTCGAGTTCGTGAATGGGGGAGGCACGGGCTCGATCGAGTCGACGAGCGCTGAGCCCGTTGTCACGGAGATCGCGGCGGGCAGCGGCCTGTTTGGACCTCACTTGTTCGACCACTACGAGAAGTTCCGGCCGGCGCCGGCTGCGGCATTCGCGCTGTCGGTCGTGCGCAAGCCGCGCCCCGGCACGGCGACGGTGCTCGGCGGCGGATGGATCGCCTCCGGCCCGCCTGCCGCCGACCGCGTGCCGAAGCCGGTGTGGCCGGAGGGATTGCGGATGGTTCCCCGCGAGATGGCGGGCGAGGTTCAGACTCCGCTCACCCGGGCATCCGCGCTGGCGGTGGGGGACCGTGTCTGGTTCCGCCACACGAAGGCCGGCGAACTCGCCGAACACCTTAACGAATTGGCGCTCGTCGACGGCGACCGCATCATTGATGTGCTCCCCACCTATCGGGGAGAAGGGAAGGCATGGCTGTGAGCAGGATCAACACGGGCGCGGTGCTGCGCCCAGGGCATCGGTGGCAGAACTGGGGTCGCGTGGAGTCCGCCCAGCCGGCATTCGCGGCGCGGCCGACGAGCGTGGACGAGGTCGTCGCGGTCGTGCGCGAGGCCCGGGATCGAGGACTGCCGGTCAAGGCGGTCGGGGCCGGGCACAGTTTCACGGCGATCGCCGCGGCGCCGGGGGTGCTCGTGGATCTCGCCGGTCTCGACGGACTGCACGACGTGGACGCGAAGCGTCGTCAGGTCACGCTGGGCGCCGGAACGAACCTGTACCAATTGCCGGCACTTCTTGGCCCGCACGGCCTCGCAATGGAGAACCTCGGCGATATCGACCAGCAGACCATCGCCGGAGCCACCTCGACGGGCACCCATGGAACGGGCGGCGCATACCGTGGACTTGCCGCCCAGCTCGTGGCGCTCACGCTCGTCACCGCTGACGGCGGCATCCTGCGGGTGAGCGAATCCGAGAACGCTGAGCTGCTGCCCGCCGCGCGTTTGGGGCTCGGTGCCCTCGGCATCCTCGTGGATGTGACCGTGCAGTGCACGCCGGCGTTCGCCCTGCACGCGGTGGAGCGCCCCGAACCGTACGAGACGGTGCTCGACGAGTTTCAGGATCGCGTGGACGCGAGCGACCACTTCGAGTTCTACTGGTTCCCGCACACCGACACTGTGCTCACGAAGACGAACACGCGGCTCCCCGCCGATGCGGAACTGCACCCGCTCGGCCCGGTCAAACGATGGTTCGACGACTCTCTCATGGCCAACGGCCTGTTCCGGGCGACCTGTGCGACCGGCAAGGTTCTTCCTCCGTCGGTTCCCGGGATCAATCGGCTCGCGAGCTCGCTGAGCGGCAACCGCGAGTTCACCGACGTGTCCACCTCCGTGTTCACGACGAAGCGCACCGTGCGGTTCCGCGAAATGGAGTGCGCGATCCCGCGCGAGACGGTGCCGGATGCCGTGCGCAGCATCCGCTCGCTCATTCAGGACCGCGGATGGAACATCTCGTTCCCGATTGAGGTCCGCGCTGCTGCGGCCGACGACCTGTGGCTTTCCACCGCGACCGGGCGCAGCACCGGGTACATCGCCGTGCACCGGTACTGGCGGGAAAACCATCTCGAATACTTCCACGCGGTCGAGGAGATCCTGCGCGGGTTCGATGGCCGCCCGCACTGGGGCAAGATCCACACGCAGGATGCGGCGGCGCTCGCCGCGAGCTACCCCCGCTTCGACGATTTCCTCGCCGTGCGCGATCGGCTCGACCCCGAACGCGTCTTCGCGAACCCCTACCTGGAACGAGTGCTCGGGACATGATCGACGAGGAACTCGAGCCCCCGACGTTCGCCCGGCGCATCCCGCCCGGTTTCACCCTCGGTGCCGCCACTGCGGCATTCCAGATCGAGGGTGCTGTGCGCGAGGGCGGGCGCGGCGAGTCCGCCTGGGACACGTTCATGGCCGAACCAGGCCGCATCCTCGACGGCAGCACCGCGGCGATCGCCGACGACCACTACCACCGGTACCGCGAAGACGTTGCGCTCATGAAGGACTTGGGGCTCGACTCGTACCGGTTGTCCCTGTCGTGGCCGCGCATCCAGCCGGGCGGAAAGGGCGGAGCGAACCGCGAGGGGATCGCGTTTTACGATCGCCTGCTCGACGAACTGCTCGCGGCGGGCATCCGGCCCATGGTCACGCTCTACCACTGGGACACGCCCGAAGAGCTCCAGAAAGCTGGCGGATGGCTCTCCCGCGACACGGCGAAACGGCTTGGCGACTACGCGATGCTCGCTGCCGAAGCATTCGGCGACCGCGTGGACAAGTGGGTCACGATCAACGAGCCGACGACGGTCACGCTCAACGGGTACGCCCTCGGCATCCACGCGCCGGGCGAGGAGCTGCTGTTCGACGCGCTGCCTGCCGCCCACCACCAGCTGCTCGGCCACGGGTACGCCGTGCAGGCGCTGCGCGCAGTCGGGGTGACGGGCGACATCGGCATGACGAACGTGCACTCGCCCGTTGTGCCCGCGCGCGATCGGGTCACGGACCGCTACTTTGCGAGCGTTTTCGACACCGTGCACAACCGGATCTTCGCGGACCCCGTGCTGCTCGGCAGGTACCCGAAGCCGCCGTTCGGGTCCGGCCGCCTGTTCCGGGCGCTCACCGAAGTTGATTCGGAGGATTTGGCGACGATCCACCAGCCTCTGGACTTTTACGGGCTCAACTACTACATGCCGACGCGCATCAAGGCAGGATCGCCGAAGGTGGGCGATACGCCGGATGGTGAGGCCGCGCGCATGAAGGACGTCCCGTTTTCCCTCGTCGAGTTTCCCGAATTCGCGAAGACCGGGTTCGGCTGGCCCGTCGCACCCGAGTACTTCGGCGTCGCCCTCGGCGAAATCGCGGAGCGCTACGGCGAGGCCCTCCCGCCGGTGTACATCACGGAAGGCGGGGTGAGCTTCCCGGATGCTCCTGCCGCGTCCGGCCAGTTCCACGACGCGCGCCGGATCGACTACCTCGCCGAGCATCTCGCAATGGCGCTCGACGGGGCGCCCGGCATCGACGTGCGCGGCTACTTCGTGTGGTCGCTGCTCGACAACTGGGAGTGGGCCGCAGGCTTCAGTCAGCGGTTCGGCCTCGTGCACGTGGACTTCGACACCCTGAAGCGAACCCCGAAGGACTCTTACCGCTGGCTGCAGGCTGTGCTTGCCGCTCGCCCCACACCCTGACGTGTGACCCAGATTGCAGAATCCATGAGCGCTTCCCCGTAGCGTTGAGCGAAAGTTCGGGGATTCCCGCCCCGACAAGGAGGAGCTCATGGATCAGCCAACCGACAACAGGCCAGCGTCGCTCCGGGTCGAGTTCCCGGGAGCCCACGGGGCGAACCTTTCCGCTCGGCTGGAACTCCCGGGCGGCACACCGCGCGCGTTCGCGATCTTCGCCCACTGCTTTAGCTGCAGCAAGGACGTGTTCGCCGCATCGCGCATCGCGAAGGCGCTCGCCGAATCCGGCATCGCCGTGCTGCGCTTCGACTTCACCGGGCTCGGCCAGTCCGACGGTGATTTCAGCAACACGAACTTCAGCTCCAACATCGATGACCTCGTGAACGCCGCCGACTTCCTGCGCACCGAATACCGGGCTCCCGGCATCCTCATCGGCCACTCGCTGGGCGGCGCCGCCGTCCTCGCGGCGACCCACCGGATTCCGGAGGTTCGGGCGGTCGCCACCATCGCCGCGCCGTCCGACCCCGGGCACGTCGTGAATCTGATCAAGGACGACCTCGCGACGATCAGGGAGCAGGGTTTCGCCCAGGTGCACCTGGGCGGCAGCACGTTCACCGTGAAGGAGCAGTTCCTGGACGATGTCGCCGAGCAGCCGCAGACCGAGCGCATCCGGGACCTCGGCGTTCCTCTCCTGGTGATGCATTCCCCGGTGGACGCGACCGTGCCGATTGACGATGCGCGCGCAATTTTCGACCAGGCCAAACACCCCAAATCGTTTGTCGCGCTGGACGGCGCCGACCACCTGCTCACCCGGCGCGGCGACTCCGAGTTCGCGGCCGCCATCATCAGCGCCTGGGCGGGCCGGTACGCGCAGGATGCGACAGCGCACACCGCTGCCCCCGCATCCGGGATGGGAGCAACCAATTCCGCACAGCCGACCATGGATGTCGAGCGATACCCGGGCATCGTCATCGTGGAGGAAACCGGAAACGGCGATTTCCAACAGCGCGTCACGTCCGGCCAGCACACGCTGTTGGCGGATGAACCGATACCCATGGGCACGGACACGGGTCTGGCCCCGTACGAATTCCTTCTCGCGGGCCTCGGCGCGTGCACGTCGATGACGTTGCGGATGTACGCGAAGCGGAAAAGCATCCCGCTGGAGAGGGTCAAGGTGGAACTCGGCCACTCGCGCATTCACGCCGAGGACTGCGAAAACTGCGAGACGCAGACTGGCCACGTCGACCACATCGAGCGGTGGATCACGCTGACCGGAGAGCTCACCGACGAACAGAAGACGAGGCTTATGGAGATCGCCGACCGGTGCCCGGTGCACCGCACGCTCCACTCGGAAATCAACATCACCACCGAACTCATGGGCGCCGCGGCAGGCTCTGCGCACGGCGCATGAACGAGCCCGCCGACTCGGTGAGATCCGCCGTTCAGGGGAAGCCGCCGCGTTCTTTCGGGCAGATGCTCGCGATTGGGGTTTGGGTCGCCGCCGGCGTCGCCGGGTTGTGGTTTGTGCTGGCACTCGTGAACCCGACCACGACATACCATTTTTCGCCGATGTTGCTGGCGGCCGCTCCGAGCGTGGTGGTGCGATTGCTGGCTGAAAAGTCGCTGCCGTTGCGCGAGGTGCTGGTCACTGTTGCGGTCGGCGTTGGTTTTGCCGGCGTCGTCACCGTAATCCTCCAACTGGCGGATGCGCTGCGCGGTCCCGTGCTCGCCGCCGACTTCACCGCGGTCGCCGGAAGCGCGCTCGCAGAGACCCTGATCGCCCTGGCGATCGGTGCCGTGCTGGGCGGCCTGATTGCGGCCATCCGCTGGACCCGCAACGACCGAACCCGAGAACCCAATTAAGGCGTTCGGCGTTTCAGGGTCACCGACCCGAGTACGATCGCGCCGACGATGAACGCCACGATGATGAGCAGTTTCACCAGGAGATAGGCATCATCCTGGTCATTCCGCGCCACGGCGTTGAGCGCATCGATGGCGTGCGAAAGCGGCAGCCAGTCGGAAATCGCATACAGCACATCCGGCATCTGGTCGCGCGGCAGGAGCAACCCGCCGAGCAGCATTTGCGGGAATACGAACGCCGGCATGAACTGCGCCACCTGAAACTCCGTGTTGGCGAACGCGCTGGCGAGCAAGCCGAGCGCCGTCCCCAGCACGGCATCCGCGACGGCAATGGCGAGAAGCCACCAGACCGAACCGCTGATGTCCAGCCCGAACAGCCACACCGAGAATCCGACGGCGATTCCGGCCTGAAACACGGCCAGCAGCCCGAACGCGAGCGCATAGCCCATGATGATGTCGAGCTTGCCGATGGGAAGGGTGAGTTGCCGCTCGAGCGTTCCGGTGCGGCGTTCCCGAAGTGTCGTCATGCTCGTGACGACAAACATGATGGTGAACGGGAACAGCGCGAGCACTGCGGGGCCGACCTGGTTGAACACGGGGGTGTCCACATAAATCCAGGCCAGAAGTCCGATCAGGAGGCTCGGCACGATGAGCAGCAACCCGATCGTGCGAGGGTCGTGGCGGATCTGCGTGAGAACCCGCCCGGCGGCGGCGAAGGTGAGGCGCACGCTCATGACGCTGCCTCCCCGTCGAATTCGGTGCCGAGATGTTTCGGTCGGTGCCGGATGAGAGCGAGAAATGCGGCGTCCGCGTCGGCGGCGCCCGTGCGTTCGAGAAGGCCGGCCGGAGTTTCGTCGGCGAGGATCTCGCCGTCCCTGAGGAGCAACAGCCGATCGCACCGGGTGGCCTCATCCATGACGTGGCTGGAGACCAACAGCGTCGTTCCCGACTCGGAGAGTCGACGGAACAACCCCCACAGTTCCATGCGGAGCACGGGATCGAGTCCGACCGTGGGTTCGTCGAGCACGAGAAGTTCGGGAGAACCGAGCAGCGCCACGGCAAGCGAGGCCCGACTGAGCTGGCCGCCGGACAGCGAGTCAACCATTTGGTTTGCCTGCTCGGCGAGATCCGTCGACTCAAGCACCCGCTCGATGTCGGCACGACCAGCTCGCAGCATGGATGCGAAATAGTTCAGGTTCTGGCGAACGGTCAGGTCACCGTAGACGCTCGCATCCTGGGTCACGTAGCCCACCTGGCGGCGCAGGATGGCGCTTCCCGCCGCGTGGCCGAGGACGTTCACCACGCCGGTGACGTTGCGTTGCACCCCCACGATCGCTCGCATGAGCGTGGTCTTGCCGGATCCGCTCGGCCCGAGAAGGCCGACGAGTGATCCTTGCGGGACATCGACGGTAATGCCGTGCAGGACCTCACGTTTGCCCCTGCGGACGCGAAGGTCCTCAGTATGAATCGCATAATTCACCATGTGATGAATTATTCGGGGGGAGTAACCCCGCTGTCAAGTGGAGAGGGGTAGCCCGTCAGGTGCCACTGAATCACCGGGCCAATGCGACGAGCGACCTCATCGATGGAGGCACTGGCGAGTGGTTCCACACGCACGCCGTACCGCACCATGAAGAGTCCAACGATCTGCGATGCAACTGCGCCTGCCCGCAGCTCGCCGTCATCGACGCCGAGGTCGGCGGCGACTTTCTTCAGAACTTCGCGCGTGATGAACTGTCGCAGCATTGTTGCGGCGAAGTCGTGGCCAAGTGCGGTGCGGATGAGGCTGATGATCCGTTCGGCGGACTTGCCGGACTCCATTTGCGTGAGAACGACGATGACAAGGTTCACGCCGATCTGGTCCCGCGGACCGCGCAAGACCTCTTTGACGATGAGGTCCGGCCGGATGGGCGAACTCACGGACGCGGCAAAAAGTTCCGGCTTTTCGCTGAAATAGTGGTGTACCAGGGCAGGATCGACGTCTGCTCGCCGGGCAATCGCACGCAGCGACGTCGCGTCGTAGCCCTTTTCGAGAAACTCCTTCGACGCTGCCTCGAGAATCTGGGCCCGCGCATCCGCGTCCCCGGTCCGGCGCCGCCCTCGCGAGCGGGGCGCAGTCTCACCGTCAGCAACCCGTGCCATATCGACAGGCTAGACGACTTTCGACGGATGCCCACGGTAGAGGTGTAGCGGCGGGGAGGTCCGTTCCTGAACCCCCGTCGTGAGTGGGCTGATCGCGTGATGATTTCTCGGTGAGAGTGCAGGAAGGTTTGGTTATAGTGGACTGCAGCACAGCACGCCGTCGGCGAGCACTGTGCACCGCAGAGCGCACCTAAGGAGCTTTCAGCAATGGATTCACTCTGGATCGTCATTGGCATCATCGTCCTGCTGGTCGTCATCATCGGCATCTACCTGTGGTCGACGTACAACGGACTCGTCCGCCTTAAGGTGCGTGTGGACGAGGCGTGGAGCGACATCACCGTCCAGCTCAAACGCCGTGCCGACCTCATCCCGAACCTCATCGAGTCGGTGAAGGGGTACGCAGCCCATGAGAAGGGCGTGTTCGAGGCCGTCACGAAGGCCCGCGCAGAATCGCTGAGCGCCGGAACCCCCGCCGAGGCCGCCGCAGCCGAGAACCACATGCAGGCAGCGCTCAAGAGCATCTTCGCCGTCGCGGAAGCGTACCCGCAGCTCCAGGCCAGCCAGAACTACCTGCAGCTGCAGGGCGAACTCGTCGACACCGAGGACAAGATCCAGGCCTCGCGCCGCTTCTACAACGGCGGCGTGCGCGAGTTCAACACGAAGATCCAGGTGTTCCCGAACACCCTGTTCGTGCGCGGGCTCGGATTCACGGAGCGTGAGTTCTTCGAGGTTTCGGATTCGGCAGCGATCGCGGAGCCGCCTCGCGTGCAGTTTTGACCTGAAGGTTGAGGCTTCGATAGAAGGCTCAATCGGAAGGTCAAGATTGAGTAGCGCCGCGCGCGGCGCGTATCGAAATCTCTGTTAGCTACAGCGAGGTTTAGAGCATGTACAAAGCCATAGCGCGCAATAAGCGCAACACTGTGTTCATCATGGTGGGCTTCGTCGCGCTCGTTGCCGTCATCGGGTTCGTCGTGAACCTGATTTGGGCGGGCGATCCCTTGCGCACCGGCAATTGGACCGTCACCATCGCGACAATCATCGGCGTGGGAATCTACGTCATCATCCAGTACTTCGCGGGCAGCAGCCAGGCGCTCGCGATGAGCGGGGCGCGCCAGATTCAGAAAGCGGACAATCCGAGGCTGTACCGGGTGGTCGAGAATCTCGCAATCACCAAAGGCCTGCCCATGCCGAAGGTGTACATCGTCAACGACCCTGCACCCAATGCGTTCGCGACGGGTCGGAAGCCGGAACTCGCGGCGGTCGCGGCGACGACGGGTCTCCTCGACATGATGACGGACAGCGAGCTCGAGGGCGTCATGGCGCATGAGATGGGCCATGTCGAGAACTTCGACATCCGCCTCAACACGATTGTGTTCGCGCTCGTGGTCGCGATCGGCATCATCGTCGACATCCTCATGCGGATGATGTGGTTCAGCGGCGGCCGACGCAACAACAACAGCGGCGGCAACCCGATCATGCTCATCGTCGGAATCGCGGCGCTCGTCCTGTCGCCCATTCTTGCGGCGTTGATCCAGTCGGCGATCTCCCGCCAGCGCGAATACCTCGCGGATGCGACGGGAGCGATGACAACGCGGCACCCTGAGGCGCTCGCGAGCGCGCTGGAGAAGCTCGGCCAGTACGGCAAGCCCATGATCAAACAGAACTCGACGATGGCGCACATGTGGTTCGGGGATCCGACGAAGCCGGGCGCGATGAGCAAGCTGTTCAGCACCCACCCGCCGATCGCGGATCGGGTCAAGCGCCTCCTGAACAACGCGACGAAGTTCTAGACGGGCAGTGCCCTAACCCAGCGCCCCCGCGATCGCGCGGCTGAGGTTGCCGCGACCCGCGACCGCAATCGACTCGAGTTGCTGCCAGCCCATAACCGCGTGCAGCGTCGGCACGAGACGTTCCGCGACGCTTACGGGATCGGCGTGCGGTTCGTGCCACGCCGACTGCACGCGCAGAACCCCGGCCTGCCGGTCGTTCTTCAGGTCGATGCGCCCCACGATCCGGTCATCCACGAGAATCGGCAGGCAGTAGTAACCGAATACCCGCTGGGGCTCCGGCGTGTAGATCTCGATGCGGTAGTGGAAGTCGAACAGCCGCTCGGCCCGGTCGCGGCGCCACACGACGGGATCGAAGGGAGACAGGAGCGCAACCGCGTCGATTCGGCGGGGAGTGCGCGCATCCCGGTGGAGCCAGGCCGACTGGCGCCAGCCCTCCACCCCGACCGGGCGCACGATGCCTTCCTCCTCGAGCTCCTTCAACAGCGCGGCCACCGGCACGTTCTTGAGCCGGAAATAGTCGGCGATGTCGGATGTCGTGGCGACGCCGTGCGCACGCGCAGCATGCTCCACGAGCTGTTTCTGCGCCTGCCGGGCCGGGATGTCGCGCGACACGACCTCCCGCGGCAACACGTGGTCCGCGAGCGCGTAGACGCGCTCGAAGCGCGTGCGTCCCGCACTCGTCACCTCCCCCCAGCGGAACAGGGCCTCCAGCCCGGTCTTCACATCGGACCAGCCCCACCACGGGCCCGAGCGCTTGTTGGCGTCGTGCTCGACCTGGCTGGCGGCGAGCGGCCCCTTCTCGGCCAGCTCTCGCCGCAACCAGTCGAGCATGGGGGAGTGGGACGCCGCCCACGACGTGAGGTCATCCTTTTCCGAGTGCCGGTAGCGTTCCATCCGCCAGCGGAACAGCGGCCAGGACTCCACCGGGATGAGCGCCGCCTCGTGCGCCCAGTATTCGACATACCGGCCCCGCCGCGAGAAGGTGAGCCGGTCGAGGTGCGCCTTGTCGTAGGTGCCAAGCCGGGCGAACACCGGCAGGTAGTGGCTGCGTTCGAAGACGTTTACCGAGTCGAGCTGCAGGAGGCCGAGGCGGTCGATCGCGAGGTTCAGCTGGCGCGCTCCGACAGCATCCGGGGCAGGGCGTGCAAATCCCTGCGCGGCCAGGGCGATGCGCCGTGCGCGCGCGGCGGAAATTGTCTCGACCATCGGGTTCGACGATACCGGTCACGGGTGACACGGTCGGATTGACTGCGTGGACCGGCTCCCGAAACGGGGCCGCCGCCAGCGGGAATGCCGTTTGCGGAATATGAGTTTCGCGGCATATGCGCGCCAATAGACTGAAGCGTGATGTTCCGCAAGCGACAGTCGCCCCCTGCAACACGCTCCCGCGCCTCCGCAGCACGCGCCCGCGCCGTTGACGATGCGGTGCCGGTCGGCATGCGCATTGCGGGAGCCTGGTCCTGGCGGATTCTGGCTGTCGCCGCTGTGGTCGCACTCCTGATCTACCTCGTGATCCAGTTGAAGCTCATCGTCGTCCCGTTCATGGTGGCGATCCTTCTCGCCGCACTCCTCGTGCCCTTCGTTCAGTTTCTGCAACGGCATCGCTGGCCGAAGTGGCTAGCCGTCACCGTCGCGGAGGTCGGAATCATCGGCGTCGTCACCGGCCTCATCTATTTGGTCGTCACGCAAATCATTCAGGGTTTTCCCGACATCAGGGATCGATCACTCGCGTTCTACGACTCGTTCACGGCGCTCCTTCTTGCCTCCCCGCTGCACCTCACCGACGCCCAGATCAACGGCTACCTCGCGCAGGCCTGGCAGTCGATTCAGGCAGACAGCGCGGTTCTGGTCTCCGGCGCCTTGTCGTTCGGCTCCACGTTCGGGCACTTCCTCGCGGGCATCCTTCTCGCACTCTTCGCCACCCTGTTCCTCCTCATCGACGGGCGCGGCGTGTGGGCGTGGACGGTCAGGCTGTTCCCCCGCGCTGCGCGGCCGGCGGTGGACGGTGCGGGGCGCGCCGGTTGGGTCACCCTCACCAACTTCGTGAAGGTGCAGATCTTCGTCGCGTTCATCGATGCGGTGGGGATCGGCCTCGGGGCGTGGATTCTCGGTCTGTTCTTCGGCGGTTTCCCGCTCGTTTTGCCCATTGCGATCGCCGTTTTCCTGGGATCCTTCATCCCCGTTGTTGGTGCCGTTCTCACCGGCGTGATCGCCGTGTTCGTCGCCCTCGTGTATTTGGGCCCGATACCGGCCGTCATCATGCTGGGGATCGTGCTCCTCGTGCAGCAGGTCGAAGGCCACGTGCTGCAGCCGCTTGTCATGGGAACCGCGGTGAAGGTACATCCGCTTGCCGTCGTGTTCGCGGTTGGGGCCGGCGGATTCCTTGCCGGCATCCCCGGGGCGCTCTTTGCGGTGCCGGTCGTCGCGACCATCAATGTGATGGTGCACTACATCGCGCGAGGCGAATGGCGGGTTCACCCGAACCCCACCCTGAAGGATGTGCTGCGCGATGAGTGAGACGGTGGTGCCCACGCTGGATGCACTCCAGGCGGCGCGCGAGCTCGTTGCAGCCGTGGCGAACGTCACCCCGATGGAGGAGTCGCGCTACCTCACGAACGTCCTTGGTTCGCCCGTGCTGCTCAAGTGCGAAAATCTGCAGCGCACCGGCTCCTACAAGATTCGCGGAGCGTACAACCGGATGGCGCGGCTTACCCCCGAGGAGCGAGCGCGAGGGGTTGTGGCCGCGTCCGCCGGAAACCACGCACAGGGTGTGGCGCTCGCCGCCCGCGAGCTCGGGATCAGCGCGACCATCTTCATGCCGGTCGGCGTCGCACTACCCAAACTTCAGGCGACCCGCAGTTACGGCGCCGATGTGATTCTTCGCGGGCACTCGGTTGACGAGCCGCTGCGCGCCGCGGCCGAATTCGCTGAATCCACCGGCTCGATTCTCATTCCGCCGTTCGATCACCTCGACATCATCACCGGGCAGGGAACCCTGGGTCTGGAGATTCTGGACCAGGTCCCCGACGTGGAGTCCATCATCGTGCCAATCGGCGGCGGCGGGCTCATCGCGGGGATCGCGAGCGCCGTCAAGCAGCGTGCGGCGCTCGAGGGGCGCACCATCCGGGTGATCGGTGTTCAGGCGGAGAACTCGGCGCCGTATCCGCGGTCGATCGAAGCGGGCGAACCGGTGGAGATCCGCATCAAGCCGACGATTGCGGACGGTATCGCGGTGAGCAAGCCGGGGGCGCTCAACTTTGCCATCATCCGGGACCTCGTCGACGACATCGTCACGGTGAGCGACGACGAAACCGCGCAAGCGCTTCTGGTGCTGCTGGAGCGCGCAAAGCTGGTCGTCGAGCCGGCGGGGGCCGTCGCGGTCGCCGCGATCGTGACCGGCAAGGTCGAGAACCTCGGCAAGACCGTCGCCGTGCTGAGCGGCGGGAACATCGATCCGCAGGTCATGGAGCGCGTCATTTCCCTCGGGCTCGCGGCGTCCGACCGGTACCTCAAACTCCGCGTCAAACTTCCGGATCGCCCTGGGCAGCTTGCGCGCATCGCCGAGTTGATTTCGGATGCCAACGCGAACGTCATCGAGGTGTCGCACGCCCGGAACGGCCGCGGTGCGCTCCTGGGCGAAGTGGAACTCGAACTGAGCCTGGAGACGCGCGGACCGGAGCACGTGCAGCGCGTCCTCGACCACTTGCGCGAGGCCGACTACGACCCGCGCACCGAGTACTAGGAAGTGCACTCCCTTCGAGACGCGTGCTCCGCACGCTCCTCAGGGAGCGGAATCAGAAGCTGTACGTCTTGACCGACAGCAGCTCGACCGAGATTTCCTTGCCGTTCGGCGCCGTGTAGCTCACGGTGTCGCCCTCCTTGTGGCCCATGATCGCCATGCCCAGGGGGCTTTTCTCGCTGTACACGTCGAGGTCGCTGTCGCCGGCGATCTCGCGGCTGCCGACCACGAACGTGCTCTTCTCACCGGAAATCTTCGCGGTTACGAGCATGCCCGGCTCGACGACGCCGTCGTCAGGCGGATTGCCGACGTTCGCGTTGCGCAGGAGTGACGTGAGCTGGCGGATGCGGGCCTCGATCTTGCCCTGCTCTTCCTTCGCGGCGTGGTAGCCGCCGTTCTCCTTGAGGTCGCCCTCCTCGCGCGCAAGCTCGATTTTGTGCGCGATCTCGGCGCGTCCCTGGCCACTCAGGTGTTCGAGTTCGCTCGTGAGTCGATCGAACGCCTCCTGGGTCAACCAGGTTTCGGCAGTCGTGTCAGCCATAGTGAACTCCTTCGGTGAGCCGTGGTCTTCCCGGGCATCGCCAGTCAAACAAATGAGACCGGCCAGACGACCGGTCTCGTAGCTACTCGCTCAATCTTACGTGAGCCAGCAACGGTAGATCAAGCCAGTCACCGCGCGCTCGGAGGTCCGAACGGTTTCCGTGTACTGGCGCGTGAGGTTCGCGGATGCCGGCAGTTCCACGATCTTCCACCCCACGATCGCGTGCGCGGCATTCTGCGCCTGGAGGGCGCACGAAACGGGTGCACCGGAGGACACCGAAACCTGCCAGGTGATGGTCACGGTGGAGTCGTCGACGATCTTGTGTCCGATGTCCTGCGCGTTGAGATTGCCCTGGCCGTTGTCGAGGCCGGCCCACAGAACCCAGGCCGCGAATATCACGACGAACAGCGCCGCGGCAACGATCGCGATCGTTCGATCACGCCGCTTCTTGTTCGGCGTGCGCCCGTAGCGCGCATCCAGTGCGGCGCGTTGCGCCGTGCCTGCGGTTTCCACCATCGTGCTCCCCGATTAGTCTGGTACCCCAAGGCTAATCGTGGAAGTGAAGGAGACCTGTGCCCAAACGCCTTCTCGCGGTTCACGCGCATCCCGACGATGAGTCGAGCAAGGGCGCCGCAACCTACGCGCACTACGTTCAGGAGGGCGCGCAGGTGCTCGTCGTCAGTTGCACGGGGGGCGAGCGCGGGGACGTTCAGAACCCGCACCTGGTCGAAATGGCGATGGCCGAGCGGGATATGGCGGGCCTGCGCCGCGTCGAGATGGCGCGCGCTCGCGAGGTAATCGGGTTCGATCATCTGTGGCTGGGTTTCGAGGACTCGGGACTTCCGGAGGAGGGGGAAGCACTGGCCCCGAACTGTTTCGCCCTGATCCCGCTGGAGCACTCCGCCGAGCCGCTCGTAAAGATCATCCGCGAGTTTCGGCCCCAGGTGATGCTCACCTACGACGAGTCGGGCGGGTACCCGCATCCGGACCACGTCCGCACCCACGAGCTGTCGATCTATGCGATGGATGCCGCCGCGGATGCGTCCCGATACCCGCAGGCCGGCCCGCCGTGGCAAATCCAGAAGGTGTATTACGACCGGATCTTCAACGGTCCGCGAGCGAACGCCATGTTCGATGCTCTGAAGGAACGCGAACCGGAATCCCCGCTTCTCGAACAGTTGGACGGGATGCGTGCCTGGATGCGCGAGCGCCCGGACCTCGCGACCACCCACATCGAGGTCGGGGCGTATTTCGACAAGCGCGACGATGCGCTGCGCTCGCACGCGAGCCAGGTGTCTCCGGACAGCAGCTTCTTTTTCTGGCCGAATGGGCTTCAACGCGACGTGTGGCCGTGGGAGGACTACCAGCTCGCGAGTTCACGTGTTGCCACTGAGTTGCCGGAGACTGATTTGTTCGCCGGTGTCGTCGCAGAGGAAGGTTCCGAATGATGGTGGCCACGATAGTGTCGGTTCTTCTCGAGGTGACGCCGACTCCGCCCCCCGATTTCGACCCGAACTCGGTCACGCCGACCTGGGTCGGCTTCACGATCACGTTCCTGGTCGCCGCGGCCACCGTCCTGCTCATCATGGACATGGTGCGCAGGATTCGCCGGGTCCGCTACCGTGCGGAAGCGCAGGAGCGACTTGAGGCCGAGCGTGCGGCCGACGACGTCTCGGGCGACGGAACTTCCTAGCCAATTCCGAGGTAACAGGGGATTGACTGACCTTCACTACCCCTTCGGGCATGGGAGAAATCTGACATGACACGCGTTCGCATGGATTTGTTTCTCTCGCTGGATGGCTATGCCGCCACGGCGGAGCCAACCCCGGAAAGCCCGATGGGCGAGGACTGGGAGCGCCTTACCGCCGCCTATGCCGCAACTCGCACGTTCCGAAAGATCGTTTTCGGCGAAACCGACGGAAGTGGCACGACCGGCATTGACGAGAGGTACGCCGCCGCGTTCTTCGAGGGCGTCGGCTCCGAGATCATGGGTGCGGCGATGTTCGGTCTGCACTCCTTCCCCGACGATCCGGACTGGAAGGGTTGGTGGGGCGACGAGCCGCCGTTTCACACCCCGGTCTATGTGCTCACCCACGGGGCGCCGCGCCCCTCACTTCCGATGGATGGCGGGACGACGTTTCATTTTCGCAGTGCCGCCATTGAGGAGGTGCTCGCCGAGGCGACCAAGGCCGCTGGCGATCGGGATGTGCGTATCGGCGGAGGGATCCGCACCGCTCGGGAGTTCCTGCTTGCCGGACTGGTCGACCACGTGCACCTCATGATTGCCCCCATTGTCCTCGGTCGGGGAACTGTGCTGTGGGATGGACTGGGTGGGCTCGAGCGCACACACGCGGTAACGACCGAAGTGGCCGAGAGCGGCACAATCCACGTCAATTTCACGCGATAGCACCCGGCGCCCTCGGCGCCGGAGAGGCGTCAGTGCGGCAAGGGCTCCACGGGAACCAGCTCATCGTCGCCATCGGCAGGAGCAGTGCCGGCAATGTGCCCTCGACGCCCGCGCGTGGGGAACTCCACTATGACCATCGCGGCAATCATGAACAGGCCGCCAAGAACGGTCTTCAAGGACAGAACCTCCTGCCCGACTCCCACTGAGATGAGCGCGGTGAAGACAACTTCGAGTGTGAGGATGATCGCGACCCGGGATGCCTCCATCTGCGCCTGCGCCCAGGTCTGCACGAAGAAGCCGAAGATGGTGGCGAACACTGCGGTGAAGAGAACCGCGATCCAGACATCCGCCGTGGGAGGAGCCTGGTACCCATCCGGCAATGCACCGACCCAACAAACCACGGCAACAGCGCACAACTGCACGAACGTGAGTGCGTACGAGTTCAGGCCGGGGCTGTACCGGCCAAGGCCCACGATGTGGGCGGCAAAAAGCACCGCACACGCGACGCCCCAGATCTGGCCCGGCTCAACGCTCACGCCCGTGATGGAGATGAGGCCCAACCCGATCAGGGCGAGAACGGCGCCGATCGCCACCTTGCCGCCGATCCGGTGGCGGAAGAAGAGCCAGCCGATGACGGGAGTGAGCACGACGTAGGTGCCGGTGAGGAAGCCGGTGATCGCTGCCGTCGTCAGCTGCAAGGCGATGGTCTGGGTCACGTACGCGAGCCCCAGCACGACGCCGAGCGACGCGCCAATCGCCAGCATGCGGCCCGTGAGCATCATCGCGACGGTTGGTTTCACCGCAAGCATGATGAGCGCAGCGATCGTGAAACGAATGGCCAGGAAGTCGAAGAATGGCTGCTGCTCGATCGCGGGCTTCATGATCACAAAGGCCGCACCCCACGTCGCGGTAACGGCGACCAGCGACCACACCGCAAGCCCGGATCTCGTCACCTCTCCACGATAACGGTGACCGGCGTGCCACGCGGTGTCAGGGCGGTGGTCCCGATTGACACGGCATGCCCGCGCCGCCCAATCGAGCACGGCGCAGACCCCAATCGGCTCCTGTGGACACCATTCAGTTTGGGTGGGCGAGCGCGTTAGAGTGAAGTTTCTCTAACGTCGGGGACGTGGAATTGTGAAATGGTGGTCAGGGGCAGTCGGGCGACACCCCTGGCTCGTGCTGATTGCCGGCGTCCTCCTCATCATCGTGGCGGGCATCTACGGGCTCGGCGTCATCGCGAGGCTCAGCCAGGGAGGATTCGAAGACCCCGACTCCGAGTCCGCGAAGGAACTCCGCCTGCAGCAGGATCTCTTTCCGCACCACGAGGCAGACATCGTCGTGATCTACTCCAGCACCACCCAACTTGCCGGAGACCCGGACTTTTCCAGTGCCGTCACGTCGACTCTTGCGGACTTGCCGTCGCGCGAGGTGGACGGCATCGTCACCTGGTACAACACCCGATCGCCGGACCTCCTTTCCACTGACAAACATGCCACGCGGGCAATCATCACGCTCGCCGGCAGCACCCCGGATCAGAAGGCCGACGCCGCGGATGTCGTCATCCCGCTGCTTGACGCATCGGGGCTTCGAACGGACATCCTCGGCGAGTGGGCGGTGTTCCACGACGTGACGGCGCTCGTCACGGCGGACATCGTGCGCGCCGAAGCGCTCGCCATCCCCATCGTCATGGTGCTCAGCCTCGTCATTTTCGGGAGCGTCGCCGCGGCGCTCATGCCGACCCTGATCGGGATGGTCGCGGTCCTCGGCGCGTTCGCGGTCGTTCGGATCATGACCCAGTTCACCGACGTGTCGGTGTTTGCGATCAACATCATCACCCTGCTCGGGATGGGGCTGGCGATCGACTATGCCCTTTTCATCGTCAGCCGGTTCCGCGAAGAGCTGGCGTTCCAGCCCGACACGACCCGAGCCAGCGTGCGGGCCGCGCTCGCGACAACCATGGCCACGGCCGGCCGAACCGTGCTGTTCTCCGGGCTCATCGTTGCGGCATCTCTGGCGAGCCTCATCCTGTTCCCGCAGACGTTCCTCACCTCGATGGGGTTCGGAGGGGTCGCCGCCGTCCTCGTGGCCGTTCTCGCCGCGCTGACCATACTTCCAGCGATTCTCGCGATCCTCGGCAAACGCATCGAGTTCGGGCGGATGCCGTGGCGCCGTCCCCTTCGGATCGGGCAACGACGCCCGGAGACACTGGTGAAAGGGAACGCCGCACAGTTCCGACGCGACCGGGAGCGCCCGGAAGGTGGCTGGGCGAAAGTCGCGCACAGCGTGATGCGCCGCCCCGTCCTCTACCTCATCGCCATCACCGCCGGGCTTCTGCTTCTCGCCGCCCCATTCACGAACGCCCAATGGGGTGGCGTCGATGACCGAGTGCTGCCCGCCGACTCGCCGGCGCGGGTCGCCGCACAATTTCAGGAAGACACGTTCGGGGTGCAGCCGACCCCGGTCACCATCGTGCTCGAGGGAGCGAATGCCGCCGCCGCGGATGCGTACGGTCGGCAGCTGTCCGCAGCCACGGGGTCGCTTCCCGTGTACACGGTGGACACGACCACGAGCGGCGGCCGGTCGTCCGCGCTCGTGCGGGTCGATGCGGCCGGCGATGCGCAGACCCCCGCATCCCAGGATCTGGTGCGCGCCATCCGCGCCGTCGACCCGGGCGGAGGCATCACCGCCTTCGTGGGCGGCCAGGCGGCAATAACGGTCGACCTGATCGACTCGATCGGCTCCCACCTGCCCTGGATGGGGTTGATCGTCGCTGCCGTGATGTTCGTGCTGCTGTTCATCGCGTTCGGGTCGCTCGTTCTGCCGGTTAAGGCGATCCTGATGAACATCGTGTCGATCAGCGCATCCTTCGGCATTGTGACCTGGATTTTCCAGGACGGGAACCTCTCCGGGCTTCTCGGATTCACCTCGCCCGGGTACCTTGACGCGACCCAGCCGATCCTCATGCTCGCGATCCTGTTCGGGCTCTCAATGGACTACGAGGTGTTCCTCCTCAGCCGCGTGCGGGAGGAGTGGGACCTGCACGGCGACAACACGCGAGCGGTTGCGACCGGGCTTCAGCACACCGGCCGGATCATTACGAGCGCGGCCGTTTTGCTCGCGGTCGTCATCGGCGGATTCTCCACGTCCAGCATCCTGTTCATCAAGATGATTGGCGTCGGGATGCTCGTCGCGGTGCTGCTGGACGCGACCGTCGTGCGCGCCCTCCTCGTCCCCGCCACCATGCGGCTGCTCGGTCCGGCGAACTGGTGGGCTCCCGCCCCACTTCACCGCTGGTGGGTGCGGTTCGGACACCACTCCGGTGCGCAGGTGGTCGACCCTCAGCCTCCCTCCGTTCGGCCCGCTGGCTCACCAAAACGGGCGGGGGTGCGCCGTTCGCATCCGGAAGCGAGCGCACGGGCGGCAGAGAGAATGATCATCGGAGTCGTCGACTCCCTTCCCGACGTTCTGCCCGGGCGACGTGCTACGGTCACCCGTTTCACCGTTCTCGAGAACCAGGGCACGCAGCCCGACGGGCAGCGTCCCGGGTCGAATTCTCCCCTGCGCTACGAGGTCGAGGCGACCGCCGATCTCGGCGTGCACGCCGCGCACATCCTGCACTACGGCACAGGGGTCATCGTCGTCGGTCGCGAACGCGAGGCGGGTGCGCAGACCGGCGCCACAGCGATGCCGGCCGCGCGCGTCATCGAGGCATCCCACATTGGGCTGGATGTGTCCAACCCGGCGGCCCCGGTTGCGGCGGAACGGCGCTAAGCGAGAATCGGCGGGTTGATCGCGACCAGCAGGATTCCGGTCCAGTGGCACAGGAACGCGAGAAGCGTGAGCGTGTGGAAGATCTCGTGGAAACCGAACTTCCCGGGAAACGGGTTCGGCCGCTTGAGCCCGTAAATGACGGCCCCCACCGTGTAACACAAGCCGCCGATGATGATGAGGATCATCATGGCCGCGTTCGCATTGAACAGATCGACGATGAACATCATCGCGGCCCAGCCGAGCAGCACATACAGCGGAACGTAGAGCCACCGCGGCGCCGAAATCCAGAACACCCGGAATCCGATGCCGAGCAGTGCGCCGCTCCACACCAGGATCAGGAGCAGCGTCGCCCTGTCCTGCGGGAGGGAGAGCACCGTGATCGGAGTGTAGGACCCGGCGATGAGCAGGAAGATATTCGCGTGGTCGAACCGCTTCAACAATTTCCGGTTGCGTTCGCTCCAGTTGAAGCGGTGGTACAGCGCCGAAATTCCGAAGAGCATGAGCGAGGAGAGCACGAAGACGGCGGAACTCACCTTCGCGGGCACCCCGTGGGCGAGCACGATCAGAATGACGCCGAGGGCGATCGCGACCGGAAACGTTCCGGCGTGGATCCATCCTCGCCAGGTCGGCTTGACTTCCGCGTACTTTTTCGCGTCATCGAGCAACGGAATGTGCGCGGGTTTGATCTGGACCTGGTCCGCGGCCGCCACAGGGTCGGATTCCGTTCTCATAAACGTGAGCCTACGCGCCCCCCGTAACGGCAGGCTGCGAATCGTCGGGGCGAAGTGGACTAACGTAGCCGTGTGCGAAAGCGGGAAAAACCATTCGGCAGCGGCATCCTGTACGGGCTGTACCAGACCCGGCTGAGGCGGGAGATCGCCGAACTGCCCGTGCCGGGGCATATCGCCATCATCCTCGACGGCAACCGGCGCTGGGCGCGAGCGAACGATCTCGAAACGGCCGGCCACGGATACCGCGCGGGCGCCGCAAAGTTCCGCGAATTCCTGGTGTGGTGCGATGACCTCGGCGTGAAAGTCACCACTCTCTACCTGTTGTCCACCGACAACCTGATCGGGCGGCCGCCGGACGAGCTCGCCGATCTGTTCGAAGTGATCGCCGACCTCGCCGATGACCTTTCGCACTACCGCGACTGGAAAGTGCAGCACGTCGGCTCGGAGGATCATTTGCCCGATGCGCTGCAGGCAAGCCTCAACGCAGCCGAGGCGCGCACGGCGAACAACACGGGCATGCACATCAACCTCGCAATCGGATACGGCGGTCGGCGCGAAATTGCCGATGCGATGCGGAGCATCGTGCGCGAACACGCGGGCGAAGGCAAATCCATTGATGCGCTCGCCGAAATACTCACGCCGGAACTGATCGCCAAGCACCTGTACACCGGCGGGCAACCCGACCCGGATCTGGTGATCCGCACTTCGGGGGAACAGCGGATGAGCGACTTCATGCTGTGGCAGAGCGCCTACAGCGAGTTCTACTTTGTGGAAGCGCTCGGACCCGACCTGCGCGAGGTCGACTTCCTCCGCGCAGTGCGCGACTACGCTGGGCGCCAGCGACGATTCGGGCAATAGTTGAGCATAGTTTTACCCAGCGACGGCGTGCCACACTGAGTCCATGTTCACGATCGATGAGTTCGCCCTGCAATTCGACGAGGAGCCCGGCTACCTTGATTTCGGCCGGATGGGGCCGCTCGCGCGAACCGTCGTGGAGGAGGAGCGGGCGCACGTCGAGCTGATCCGCAAGGCACGATTCGGCAGCCTCGACAGCCTCGGCGAACAGGATCTTCGAGTGCGCCGCGCCGTCGGCTCGATCACGGGGTTTCGCGATGATCAGGTCGTGTTCCAGCCGAACACGAGCCTCGGGCTCATGCAGGTCATGTTCGGAATCACCGGAGGGGTGCTCCTGTCGCCGGTGGAGTTTCCGAGTGCCGCCTTCGCCGCCGTACGCGCATCCGATGCGCTCGGCAGGCTGACGCCCCAGTGGCTCCACACCGATTACGGCCGCCCCACTCCCGGCACGATCAAAGACCAATTGGCCAGCGATACCGCCGCGGTCGCGCTGAGCCTCGTCGACTTCCAGACCGGATTCCTGGTCGACCTCGAAGGAATCCGCCAGGTGATCGGCGACCGGTTGCTCATCGTGGATGCGATTCAGGGGTTCAGCGTCGCCGATGTCGACTACCGGCACGCGGACGTCGTGGTTTCCGGCGGGCAGAAGTGGGCGCGCGCCGGATGGGGGACGGGTTTCCTGGCGATGAGCGATCGGGCGGTGGACCGCATCACGCCGACGTTGTCCGGATTCAACGCGACGGATGCCGGCCCGGTGCCAATCGGCTCAGTGCCGCCCGCCTCGCGCGGGGCGCGCGCCTTCCAGGTGAGCAACCCGAGCCCCGTCGCCCAGGCGCGGATGTCGGCAGCCCTCGAGCAAATCGCCCAGGTGGGCGTTCCGGCGATCGCGGAGCGTGTTGCGTCCAACGCCGCGCGCCTCATCGGTCTCGCGGACGAATTCGGAATTCCCGTCTCCTCGCCGCGGGACATTCGGGAGCGTGCAGGCATTGTGGTGCTCGAGCCGGCGGCCGACAAGCTCACGGCGCTCGTCGCGGCACTGCACAACCACGCGGTGACGGTGACCGTGCGCGACACGAACGTGCGGTTGAGCATTCACGCCTCGACCACCGATGAAACGGTGGCCATGGTTCGCGCAAGTTTCCAGAGTTTCGCCTCGGCGACCACCCTGTGATTCCGCGTGTCGCACTCGCGTGACGTGCTGGAGCACGTAGCGTCGAGACATCAGGCATGGCGCCTGACCGAAGCGGCCACGTAAGTTCGCTTTCGACTTGAGTTGGCCGTAACGGACATGATCCGAGCCACCCGCGCTCGGGGATGGAGCCGTAAGTGGCCACGACCAGCACCTCCCAGCCGAAATCTGCAGCAGCAAAAGAGGCGAAGGGGGTGGTTCGCCAGGCCGAGAAGACCTACGTCTTGGATACGTCCGTTCTCCTCTCCGATCCGAAAGCCATCTTCCGGTTTGCCGAACACGCCGTCGTTCTTCCGGTTGTGGTCATCAGCGAACTTGAGGCCAAGCGCCACGACCCGGAGATCGGCTACTTCGCTCGCCAGGCGCTCCGCAATCTCGACGAGTTGAGAATCCAGCACGAACGTCTCGACTTCCCGGTCGCCGTGGGCACCGGCGGCAGCCTGCGGGTGGAGCTGAACCACAGCAGCACCTCGATCCTGCCGTCCGGTCTGCAACTGGGCGACAACGACTCCCGCATTCTCGCCGTCGCGCTGAACCTCGCCGGAGACGGCCTGAACGTCACGGTCGTTTCCAAAGACCTTCCGCTCCGTGTGAAAGCGGCATCCGTCGGTTTGGCCGCAGAGGAATACCGCGCAGAACTCGCCATCGATTCAGGGTGGACCGGGATGGCGGAGATCACCCTCGGGTCGAAGGAGATGTCGAAACTGTACGACGACGAGGAACTCGCCACGAACCTCGTCGCCGACATCACCCTCAACACGGGCCTGGTCATCCACTCCGATCGCGGATCGGCGCTCGGGCGCGTGATCGGGCCGGGCATGCTGCGGCTCGTACGCGGCGATCGCGACATTTTCGGCATGCACGGGAGGTCGGCAGAGCAACGCCTTGCGATCGACATGCTTCTGGACGCGAATCTGGGCATTGTGTCCCTCGGCGGTCGGGCCGGCACGGGGAAGTCCGCGCTCGCCCTGTGCGCGGGGCTCGAGGCTGTGCTCGAGCGCCAGCAGCACCGCAAGATCATGGTGTTCCGCCCCCTGTACGCGGTGGGCGGTCAGGAGCTCGGGTATTTGCCGGGAGATGCGGCAGAGAAAATGAATCCCTGGGCTCAGGCCGTGTTCGACACGCTGAGTTCCGTCGTATCCCAGAACGTTCTGGACGAAGTCATGGAACGCGGACTCCTCGAAGTGCTGCCGCTCACCCACATCCGGGGCCGTTCGCTGCACGACGCGTTCGTGATCGTCGATGAAGCCCAGTCGCTCGAGCGGAACGTCCTGCTGACCGTCCTCAGCCGTATCGGGCAGAACTCCCGCGTCATCCTCACCCACGATGTGGCCCAACGCGACAACCTGCGCGTGGGCAGGCACGATGGCGTTGCTTCGGTGATCGAAACGCTCAAAGGCCACTCCCTGTTCGGTCACGTGACGCTCACTCGCTCCGAGCGCAGCGACATCGCCGCTCTCGTCACCGAGCTCCTCGAGGGAAATGAAGTGGCCTGAGCCAGACCTGTTAAGGTCGAGGAGTGACAACCCTCGTCCTCATCGTTCTTGGGAGCCTCGGGGTTATCCTCCTGTGGGGACTGCTGGCGCCGCGAAGCCAATGGCGCGTGCTCGTGAGCTGGAGCTACCGTGACCCGCACACGGATGAGCCGAGCGGCTCCGCCTACCTCCTGTATCGGGTGGTCGCCGCGGTCGGAATCGCAACCATGGTCACGAGTGGCATTCTCACCTATCAGGTGTACCTGAACAACCTGCCGAAGCCTCCGGAGCCTCCGACCGCCGTGGAATTGATGTGGGGAACTACTGCGCCCGTCGTCGTGAACCGGGTCATCACCTCCGTCGGGACGGCGCCCAAGAATTTGGTGGAACAGCCGATCCTCGGTTATCAGGTCGTGGACGGTCAGACACGCCAGCCGCCCTACCTGTTCAAACTTGCTCCGTTCGCACTGGACACCGCAACAACCGAGAACGGCTACATCGGGGTAGACCCGGAACCGGGTCTCACCGCACTGGACACGGCAGAACTGGTCGTGCAGGTGAAGGGCGACCCGCGATGCTTCCCGCATGCGGCGATCGTGCGGGAGACGGAGGAGACCGTTTCCGTGGCGGTTTTCTACGGCCAGAAGAACCCGACCGACGGGGCGCACACGGAAAACCTGGCTGACTGCAACATCCTGGCGAGTGGGGCAAACGTGTCCACGCTCATCCCCATCCGACTCGCGTCGCCACTGAAAGAACGTCAGGTGCTCACCCTGGAAGGCGACACGATTCGCGAGGTCCCGCTGAAGCAATAGCGCTCCTGCAGTGCGGCTGCCGCGTGGCGAATGCCGCGGCTCGCGCGGGCCGGCTCAGTTCGGGTGCGTCATTCTGAGGACGTCGAGGAGGGTGTCAAGCTGCTCTTCGGTGATTTCGCCGCGTTCCACGAACCCGAGCTCAACGACCGACTCGCGCACGGTGATCCCCTTCGCCACCGCGTTCTTCGCGACCTTCGCTGCCGACTCGTAGCCGATCACCCGGTTCAGCGGCGTGACGATGGAGGGGGAGGATTCCGCGAGAGCCCTCGCGCGCTCGACATTGGCGATGAGCCCGTCCACGGTCGTGTCGGCCAGAAGGCGGCAGGAGTTCGAGAGCAACCGGATCGACTCGAGAAGCGCAGTGCCCATGACCGGGATCGCGACGTTCAGCTCGAAGGACCCGCTCGCACCACCCCACGCGATCGTCGCGTCATTGCCCACAACGCGCGCGCACACCATGAGCACGGCCTCCGGAATCACCGGATTGACCTTGCCGGGCATGATCGACGAGCCGGGCTGCAGGTCGGGGATGTGGATCTCCGCGAGACCCGTGTTCGGGCCCGACCCCATCCAGCGCAGGTCGTTGCAGATCTTGGTGAGGCTCACTGCGATCACCCGCAACGCACCCGACGCCTCCACGAGGCCGTCGCGGGCGCCCTGAGCCTCGAAGTGATCCTCGGCCTCGGTGAGCGGCAGGCCGGATTCTTTCGCGAGCTCCGCGATCACCTTCTGCGGGAACCCGGCGGGCGTGTTGATGCCCGTGCCGACGGCGGTGCCGCCGAGCGGCACCTCGGCGACGCGGGCGATCGTCGACTCCACGCGCTGAATGCCAAGCCTGATCTGACGTGCGTAACCGCCGAACTCCTGACCGAGCGTCACCGGGGTCGCATCCATGAGGTGCGTCCGCCCGGACTTGACGACCGTGGCCCACTCTTTCGCCTTCTTCTCCAGCGACACCGCGAGGTGGTCGAGGGCGGGGATCAGATCATTCAGCAGGGCACCGGTGACGGCGACGTGCACAGAGGTGGGAAACACGTCATTGGAGGACTGCGACGCGTTCACGTGGTCGTTCGGGTGAACGGGGGAGCCGAGCGAGCTGCTGGCGAGTGTCGCGAGGACCTCGTTCATGTTCATGTTCGACGATGTGCCGCTTCCGGTCTGGTACACGTCGATCGGGAACTGGTCGTGGTGGTCACCGTCAATGATCGTCTGAGCTGCCGCGGCGATCGCGGCAGAAATCTTCGCGTCGATGATGCCAAGCTCACCGTTCACGAGCGCTGCGGATCGCTTGACGCGGGCGAGCGCGACAATTTGCGCCGCCTCCAGGCCCGCACCCGAAATCGGGAAATTCTCTACCGCCCGCTGGGTCTGCGCCGCGTACAGCGCGCTCGCTGGCACCCGCACCTCGCCCATGGTGTCGTGTTCGATCCGGAACTCGCCTTGCGTACTCACGGGAGCATCATCCTTTGTTGTTGTTCGTGTCCGAGGGCCGTGAATCAGGATTCGCCGATATCGCCCACGATGACATCCCGAACCGCCCTGCCTTCCAGCAGTTTGTAGTTTGCGCCGACAATAGCCAGCGTACCCGCTGCGATGGCATCGCTGATGAGGTCGGATCCCGCCACCATTTCCGCGATCGTGGCGCGCAAGTGCAGTTGCCCGACGACCGTTGCGTCCGGTTCTTCGCCCGACGGGAGCGTCGCTGCGACGTCGCGCACGGCCACCGCAATCGGTTCGATGAGGTGCTGGATGTGCGGCGAGATCACCGGTGCGTCCGGGGACCGGCTGTCGATGGCCGCGCGGACCGCTCCGCACTCGTCGTGGCCGAGCACGACGATGAGGGGAACACCGAGAACCGCGACCGAATATTCGAGCGAACCGATGACCGATTCGGAAATGACCTGTCCCGCGTTCCTGATGACGAACAGGTCTCCGAGCCCCTTGTCGAAAATGATTTCCGCGGCGAGCCGCGAGTCGCTGCATCCGAAGAGCGTGGCGTGCGGAGCCTGCGTTCCGATGAGTTCGCCACGACGGTCGACGTCCTGTCGTGGATGGCGCGGAGTGCCGGCAATGAAGCGGTTGTTGCCTTCCACCATTTCCTGCCATGCTCGCGCCGGAGTAATGGTTGTTCCCGTCATCACGTCACCCTTTCTATCGTTGGGAATTCAGAGCCGTCGACAGCGCGGCCGCCATCGTCGCAAACTCGCCGTCGTCGGCCGTACCGAACAGGACGAGGGTGCCGTGCCCCTGCGACGTGGACATGGCGTAGGCGAGGTTTCCCGCATCCTTCGCGGTGCGATGGTCATACACCTGCCACGCGATGCCGTCGATCGTTGTCGAACCTGTCGCGGTGCGGTTCTTCAGCTGGTTGGCGAGCCAGGTCGGGTTCGCGTCGAGTCCCTGCCGGACTCCGATGAACTGCTGTTTGGGCGTGATGAAACCCACGTACCAGGTGGCGACGCCGTCGGCCGGATTCGCATCGAATACGGCGGAGTTCGCTTTCCACTGCGGGGAGAGTTCGGGTACCGCGAGCGGCGCGGACGCATCGCCTTCGGCGGCGATCGAGCGGTAGTCGATGGCGGGGGCGGCGGGCAGATCGGGCCGAACCACGAGAAGTACGGTCACGAGAACGACGGCGAGCGAGGCCAGAAGCGCGACCAGCAGGTTCCGGAAGGTTTGGCTTTCGCGGTGGGTGCGCGTCGTTTCCGCCTTGCGCGCCGCGATCTCCTCGAGGGTTTCCGGTCGTCCGAGCTCGGCAACGATCGGCGGATCTTTCCGGGCGTTCATGCCTTCTGTGGGGCGGCAGACTCGCCGGTTTGGGCGGCGCCGCGCGCGGCATCCAGGCGCGCCTTCGCGCCGATCAGCCATTCTTCGCATCGGCTCGCGAGGGCTTCGCCGCGCTCCCACAGGGCGAGCGATTCTTCGAGGGTCGATGTGCCCTGCTCCAACTCGTTGACGACCTTCACCAACTCGTCTCTGGCCGCTTCGTAACTGAGACTTGCGACGTCGTCCGGTGTGCCGGGGTCGGGGGATGCGGTAGCCACCATGCCAGTTTATCGGCCCTTCCGACCGGTCGGCGCCTCGGCGTCGACCGTGGTGCCGACCGTGCCGTCGGCCAGGGTGAGCAGGAGAGGTGAGCCAGGGACGGCATCGGTGCTGCGGCGAAGCACAGCTCCGCCGGGCAACTGGGCGATCGCGTAGCCCCGATCGAGGGTTCGCTGAGGCGACAACGCGCGCAATTGGCCGGTGAGTTCGGCCACGGATGTCCTCGCACGCTCGATCGACCGGTCCACGAGTTCCGCACCCCGCGCCACCCAGCGGGTGAGTTCCTCCGAGCGCACATCGACAATCCACGACGATGCGGACAGCACGGGCCGGGACCGCAACTGCCCGATCCGGTCGATCTCGGTGGACAGCAGTCCGGTCATCCGTGTCCCGATGCGCACGCGGGCCTGCTGCACGCGGCTCAGCTCCTCGGCAACGTCCGGGACGACCCGCTTGGCGGCATCGGTCGGGGTCGACGCGCGCAGGTCGGCGACGTCGTCCAGCAACGGACGGTCCGCCTCGTGGCCGATCGCGCTCACCAGGGGAGTCGTGCAGGCGGCAGCGGCGCGGACGAGCGCCTCGTCGCTGAAGACGAGCAGGTTCTGGAAGTCGCCTCCGCCTCGCGCGACGATGATCACGTCGACGTGCGGATCCGCATCGAGCTTCGAAAGCGCGGCGATGACCTCTCCGACCGCGCGCTCGCCCTGAACGGCGGCGTGCTCGACCCGGAATTCCACCGAGGGCCAGCGCAACTGGGCGTTGCGCAGCACGTCCTTCTCCGCATCCGAATCCTTGCCGGTGACGAGGCCGATGCACCGGGGCAGGAACGGCAGGGACTTCTTGCGGTCGGCATCGAACAGCCCTTCCGCCGTGAGCTTTTGGCGCAGCTTCTCGAGCCGCTCCAGCAGGTCGCCCATGCCGGTGTGCCGCATCTCGAACACCTGCATCGACAGGGTTCCGCCCTTGACCCAGTAGTTCGGTTTGACCAGCGCAACGACGCGGTCGCCCTGCTTCAGGTCGTCGGGCAGATTCGACTTCACGGACGACCAGATGGTGAAGCCGATCGTCGCCTCCGCCTTGAGGTCCTTCAGTTTTCCGTACACGTTCCCGCCGGAAACCCCCCACTGGGTGATTTCTCCCTCCACCCACGCCGAACCGAGCCGGTCGATCCAGCCCTTGAGCTTGTCAGCGAGAACGGATACCGGCCACGGCGCGTCGGCGGTGGGGAGCGAGGCGGGGTCCGTCACGGTGCCGCGGACCCCTGAATGCCGGCAATGTACTCGTTGATCGTGGGCATTCCGGTGAGCTTCTCCCGATAGAACGTGTTCACGACGTTGATGACTCTCGTCTGCGCGGCCTCAACCTCCGCCACGCGTTTCGCGGCATCGTCCTGGAGCTCCAGCGCCTGGCGCAACTGCATGATCGCCTTCACGATCTCGACTTCCTCTTCGCCCTCGAGCGCCTCCACGACGTCGAGGACGAGAGCATCCGCCTGCGCCTGGACGGCATCGATCGGGATCGACGATCCGGGTTGCGTCGCGTTGTCGAGGGTGGAAATGAGCGACCACACCTGGTACAGGATCGTGGCGGGCTCGTCGAACAGTTCCCGCACGTACGCTGCCTCGAGGTGGCGGCCGGACAGCCGGAACACGTTGTACATGCGCTTGGCGGCCTTGCCGTAGTTGAGGTGGTCGGTGAGGTACTTGCGGACCTCGGCCTCCAGCCGTTCCACATACTGGTCCAGGGCATCCGTCGAGACGAACTTCGCCACCTTCGCGAACGTGGGGACATCTTCGGCATCTAAATACACTTCCTGGAAGAACGCGTCGAGGTAGCCGTCGAGCGAGACGATCTGCCCGTCGGGGGCCTCCCACGTGACATCGATGACGTTGCTCGCGTTCGACAGCTGGCGCCGCTCGGGGTCGCTCACGACCCAGTCGAGCTTGCACCAGCCGGGATCGAGCGCCACCTCGTCCCAGCGCAGGATGGCGGGCCCGTCCGGGCCCTCCACCTCGAGTTGCCGCTCCACGATCTCGTCGTAGGTCCAGGAGATCGGGCTCCCCTTCCTCACGGGCGAGCCCGCGTGGGTGCCGTCAAAGGGGTAGCTTCCGAGTTTCGCCTCCAGGAACTGGTACGCGTCGCCCCGATGGAACGCGATGACTTTCTCCCGCATGAGCCTGGCCATGATGGCGCACGCCTCGTCACGCGTCGGGGCTTTGATGTTGAGTCGCTGGAAGTAGTCGCAGTCGCCAGGGAAGGACTGGATTTTGGACTGCGCCGCGGATCCCGAAATCGCCAGAGCGCTCTCCACCTGCGGTGCGGGACCGGTCACTTCCACGATCGTGCCGATGCGGCGGAATCGTTCGAGGTCGCTCGGGCTGAAATCCAGCATCGCGACGCGGTGTCCGAACGCTCCGCTTGCCGTGTCCACGACCACGTCGCCGCTCGTGGATTCCTGGGCGATCGAGTTCATCCACTGTCTGGCGGAATCCTCGTCCAGCTCAACGCCCAGGCGTTTGGCCGACTCCACGATCCGCCGGAAGTCGTCGGTTGCTTCGCTGGCTGATGCGGTCATGATGTGCTCTCTTTCGTTGTCGAAAGGACGCGCCTGGCTGCGGCATCCTCGGCAATGGCCGCGAACAGCGCGGCCTGATCCTGGGCGTCGCCCAGCGCATTGTGGGACAGCGGTCTGCCGTCCAGGTACCGGGGGGAGAGGAATCGGAGGCTCGTTTCCGCCCACGAGCCCCCCGCCATTCCGAGGTAAAACGATTTGATGTCGATGGCCGAATGCCCGAACGGGTTTCGGCCGAGGAAGCGTTCGAAGTAGTCGCACACGAACATCCAGTCGAAGGAGGCGTTGAATCCGACGAAGACGGGAACGCCCGGGCTCGGCACAGCCGCCGCAATCCACCCATCGAACTTCGCCATCCCCGCCTCCGGGGTTTCGCCGTTCTCCTCCAGATATTCCAGCGTGAGCCCGCTGATGGAGAGCGCCTCCGTGGTCATGGCATCGTTGACGGGCTTCAGTTCGACGTAGAACTTCTGTTCCGGATCCTCGACGAGGCATGCGCCGATCGACAGCATCGAGTACGCGCTCGGGTTCGGTCCGGCCGTCTCCACATCGACGCTGATCAGAACTTCTCGCATCGCAGCTCCCGTCTCGTCCTCGCATCAGGCTACGGGATGCCGGCGACAGGTCTCCAGAGCCCGTCACCACCATGATCAGTTCAGGCTCCTCTCGTACACTGGGCGGGTGACCATCTCCAACGGCGCATCATCGGCGACATCCGCTACGCGGCCCAGAACCGGCGGGTTGCCGTGAAGTCGATCGCGCCAGCCTGCGTGTCCGTGACCGTGATCCCGGTGGAGCGAGTCGACTTCCGGAGTGGCAACGATGACCGCGGATGAGCGTCCGCGGCCCCAGTACGGCGAATACGCGAGCGAGGCCGAGCGGGCCGCCGCCATCGAACGCTCGGGCGCGGCCGGGCCAGCGCCGCGCGAGACTCCCGCGGGGTCCGATGCTCCCGTTCGGCCAGCGGCGCCGAAGGCGACAGCGGGCGCTCCCGGGCAGCCCGCCAGGCCAGCCCCGGATCGCACCGCCAACACGGGCTTCGATCGCATCGCCACGATTTTCCTGCTCATGTTCGGGCTCGTCTACATCATCGGCGGGGCCGGAAGCTATTTCACGCTCGGCGCATCCATGGAGCGGATGTTCGCCCAGCTTGGCGTCGGGGAATACACCCCGACTACTCTGACGCCCATCATCGGAATCGTCATTGTGGTGAGCGAAGGCATCATCTGGCTCCTTGCGGCCGGCTGGTCGTACCTTCGGATCAGTCGCGGACGCCCGTCGTGGTGGATTCCACTGGTCGCCGGAATTCTCGGCTTCCTCGTCTCCGTGGCCCTGCTCGGTGTGCTGCTCGCGCAGGACCCGGCATTTCTTTCCTACGTGTCCAGCGCCTAACCGAAAACGGCCGCTCGGGGATTTACGATTGCTGGCACATGAGCCAACTATCGATCAGGAGCGCCGTCCCGCCACGTGAGCTCGCGGCGACCATCAGCGCGCAATCTGTTCTCCGTGCCGGTTGGGCCGTGGCGCTCGCGTATCTCGGGATCTCCGTCCTCACGCTCATCGACGTGTGGGCGACCCGCTCCTGGGGTGCAGCCGCTCTGGTTCCCTTCGGCGCGATCGTGGCTGTCATTCTCGCTCTGCTCGCCATGATGCGGTGGCCATCCCGATGGACCGGCGCCACCTATCTGGCGGTGGGGGCGGTCGCCTGCTTCGCCTGGGTCTACGGACTACTGTCGATTGATCCGGGGCTGGACCAGAATGGGCTTTATCTGGTCAACCGCGTCACCGTTGCCCTGCTGCTCATCGGCGCGGTGGGCACCAGACTCATCAACGGTGTCGTGTGGTGCACCATCGGTTTTGCGCTGGGATCTGCCGCAACCGCCGCAGCGCAAATGTCTCTGGGCTTGCCGCCCAACCCGGGATTCGGCCCGGTGGTGACCCTCGCGGTGTATGTCGTCGTCATCCTCCTGTTCGTGCTCATTCGCCGCTACCAACGCCGGTTCACCCCCGATTTCTCCGCCGTGGAGGCGGAGACGGCGCGCATGGCGGGTCAGCGTGAACTCGAGGAGCGCGCGGTGGCTCTCCTGCACGATACGGTGCTCAACGATCTCGCCGTGATCGCGAACAGCAGGGATTACCTGGACGAACGAGCACAGGAAAGGATCCTGCGCGACATCGGCGCCGTATCGACTGCCCAGGTCGAACCCGTCGGGTCGTCCGCGTACGGCGGAGCAGAAATGTTTCGAAATGAACTCCTCGCCGTGATGAGCGATTTCCGGTGGCGCGGCCTCACCGTCGAGGTGGGGGGAGGTGAAGCGCTGTCCGCGGAACTGGAGCCCGCCACGGCGGTCGCGCTGGTTGGTGCGGTGAGCGGAAGCCTCGAGAACATCGTTCGCCATTCCGGGTCGGATTCCGCCGAAGTCTTCGTGGACTCCACCACCGAGCACCTGTCGGTCATGATCGTCGATCACGGGCGCGGCTTCGACCTGGAGGCCGTGCCGGAGAGTCGGCTGGGAATCCGGCGAAGCCTCGTGAAACGCATCGAAAGCTGCGGTGGCACCGTGCGCATCTGGTCGGCCGTCGGTTCCGGCACGTCCATTCTCATCACGGTGCCTATCCGGGTGCGCGATGTCTGACGCGTGGCGCCGGGCGCCCAACGAAGTTGACCCGCTGAGCTGGTTCTCCGGGCCGCTCGTCCCGCTCGTCTTCGGCGGGTTGGCGATAACGTTCGGAGTGGCCGTGACGCTCATCTCCCACGGTGGCGGCCCCGACGGTTGGTTTGACTGGGCCGCGGTGGCCTGCCTCCTCCTCGGATTCCTCGCCGTGGGACTCGTCGCCAATCCGACGCTGACGGTGTCGAGACTCGTGCGCACGATTCCGCCGATTCTTCTCGGTTGGGCGAGCTTCATCCTGTCCCTTTTCGCGCACCTCGATGGCCCCCGATTGATGGTGGAAGTGTGGTGGGCGCCGGTCGGGCTCGCGTTTCTGATCGGCGCGCTTGCGCCCTACTCTTCAGCCGTTCGACTCCTCATCGTTGGTTCCGCAACCGCAGTGTTCACCGGCGTCGCCATCGCGGTGGTGCCGTTTAATCGGGTCGGATACTGGCCGCCATTTTCGGAGTCGCTCATCGGTTCCGGATTCGTTATTGTCGCCACCGCAGCCGCGACCGTCTTCGCGTATCACGTCGTCATGCGCATCCGGCAGTGGTCATCGACCGACCCCGGCGCTGCTCTCAGCAGTGCGGTTCTGGGGGAATCCGCGAGAATGGACATCCTTCAACGCGAGCTTGCCAGTGTCGGTGACCGCACTCTGCCTTTCCTCCGCAAGGTTGCCCACAGCGGAATTGTGACCGCCGACGACCGGGACCATGCGAAGCTCCTCGCCGAAGAGGTTCGTGGTGAGCTTGTCGAACGGGCAAATCGAAGCTGGCTGGACTCGCTGGCCATGCGGATGGACCTCACCGTTCTCGATGCGGAACACCACGCCGATCGGATGACACCGAACCAGCGCGCTGCACTGCTCGGGCTCCTCGGCGCGGTGAGCGACAATATCGGCGACACGCGATCAACGATCGTCATCCAGTTGCGCCCAGAGCCGGACGGATCGACGGCCGTCGCGCTCAGTACCGACGTGCAGCTTCCCGAAGGTCGGCGCACCACGCTGCTTGCGCCCCACTACTTTTCACTCCAGGCCGAAGTCGACGGTCTGCACTGGTCCCGCGGAGGCGGGCTCGGACTGCAATTTCGGTTGCCGCCGAACAGCAGGAAGGACTCGTAGCGCCCGTCGCCTCAGCGCGCGCTGATGGAGTGGCCGACCGAACCCAGCTGGTTGGTCGCCTGCACGACGCGCTGAGCCATGGCGGCTTCGGCAACCTTGCCCCAGGCGCGCGGGTCGTACTGCTTCTTGTTGCCGACCGCGCCATCCACCTTGATGACGCCATCGTAATTTTTGAGCATGTAGTCGGCGATGGACCTGGTGAACGCGTACTGCGTGTCGGTGTCGATGTTCATCTTGATCACGCCATTGCGCACGGCGGTCGCGATCTCGTCGTCGCTCGAGCCGGAACCGCCGTGGAACACCAGGTCGAGCGGGTTCGCGTCGGTTCCGAACTTTTTCGCGATCCCGGCCTGGATTTCGGCGAGGAGTTCGGGCTTCAGCTTGACGTTGCCCGGGGCGTACACGCCGTGCACGTTGCCGAACGTGAGCGCCGCCATGTAGCGGCCGTTCTCGCCGAGGCCGAGAGCCTCGACGGTGCGGATGCCGTCGTCGACGGTCGTGTACAGGTGTTCATTGATTTCGTGGCTCACGCCATCTTCCTCGCCGCCGACCACGCCGATCTCCACTTCGAGGATTGCGTTGATCGCCTTCATGCGCGGCAGAAGATCCTTCGCGATTTCCAGGTTTTCGCCGAGCGGCACGGCCGAACCGTCCCACATGTGCGACTGGAAGATCGGGTTGCGCCCCGCCTTCACTTCGGCTTCCGACGCTTCGATGAGCGGCATGACGAACCCGTCGAGGGCATCCTTCGGGCAGTGATCGGTGTGCAGCGCGACGGTGATCGGATAGTTCTTCGCCGACTCGGTGACGAACGCGGCGAACGCGAGCGCGCCGGATGCCCTGGCTTTCACGCTCTGGCCGGCGAAGTAGTCCGCGCCACCCGTCGTGACCTGGATGATTCCGTCGGAGCCAGCCTCGGTCAGACCCTGCAGGACCGCGTTGATGGTTTGCGATGACGAGACGTTGAATGCGGGGAAAGCGAAACCGTTGGTTTTCGCCTTGTCGAGCATTTCGGCGTACTGGTCGGGGGTGGCGACGGGCATGACATCTCCTTGACGACGGGGTTGGTCTACAACCGAGTCTATTGAGTCTTATCGCTGTTCTCAGGGTCGCGGCCGTCCGGATTCGGGGCTGACTTGAGGTGGTTCTAAAGAAGTCGAATACTTTCGCGCCCCTGGCGACCGAAGAACACGGATTGCTCAATAGGGTGGAAGAGTGAATGAGTCGACCGATACCGGCACCCTGTTTCTGCACCCCGACCGCAACCTCGCCATGGAGTTGGTGCGTGCCACCGAGGCGGCCGCCATCCGGGCCTGGCCGTACATCGGGCGGGGCGACAAGATCGCCGCGGATGGGGCGGCCGTGGATGCCATGCGCAAGTTCCTCGGCACGGTGAACTTCGACGGCGTTGTCGTCATCGGCGAGGGCGAGAAGGATCACGCCCCCATGCTGTTCAACGGCGAGCACGTCGGGAACACGCGCGGCCCGGCGTGCGACATCGCCGTCGACCCCATCGACGGAACGTCGCTGACGGCCGCCGGCCGCCAGAACGCGATCTCGGTCATCGCGGTGTCCGACCGCGGCACCATGCTGGATGCGTCCTCCGTGTTCTACATGGACAAGATCGTGTCCGGTCCGGAAGGTATTGGCGTTCTCGACCTCGAGCGGCCGATCGGCGACAACATCCGGGCCCTCGCGAAGGCGCTCGGAAAACCGGTGGGCGAGATGACGGTCGCGGTGCTCGACCGGCCCAGGCACATTCAGCTCATCGACGACATCCGGGCGACGGGGGCGGGGACGCGCCTCATGCTCGACGGCGACGTGGCGGGCGGGATCAACGCCGCGCGCTACGAAACCCGCATCGATATGTGCGTGGGGATCGGCGGCAGCCCGGAAGGCATTACGACGGCGTGCGCGATCAAGGCTCTGGGCGGTTTCATGCAGGCGAGGCTTGCGCCTGGCACCGACGACGAGCGCGAGAAGGCGAAGGATGCCGGCCTCGACCTCGACAAGGTCATGGACGCTGACGAAATGGTGAAGGGCGACAACTCGTTCTTCGTGGCGACCGGCGTCACGGATGGTGGCCTTGTCGACGGCGTGCGCCGCAGGGGACCGATCATCCGCACAGAGAGCATCGTGCTGCGATCGCGGTCAGGCACGATTCGGCGGGTTATTGCCGAGCATCTCGTGGAGAAGTGGCTCGGCGAATAGGTTTCGCAGACATCCTCAGCGTGACTTGCGAGTAAGTGCCCTTCAGGGCGCGCGGGAAGGGCCACAACTCGCAAGTCAGCGGGCGCCAGGAGCACATGGTTTGCCTGCAGGTGCCCGGCCGCTGAGGGGTCCTAAAGTGCCCTTCCGCGGCCCCGCGAGGGTCCATTTGGGACCCCTCACTGGACTGCTTCACGGTGCTGCTTCACCGGGCTACTTCACGGAGCTGCTTCACGGTGCTGCTTCACGGTGCAGTGGGGTCCTTCGGCGAGTCAGCATCGGCGGTGAGTTCGAACGCCGTGAGTTCGCGCGGTGCTTCCTCGATGCCGGGCATCGCACCGAGCACCTTGGATTCGTCGAGGGCGCTGAGACGCCGCGCGCTCGGCAGCACATTGCGCTCGAGGGATCCGACGAACGTGTTGTAGTCCTTGACGCTGCGCTCGATTGAGCGGCCGAGTTTCTCCACGTGCTCGGAGAGTTTGGACAGCCTGCCGTAGAGTTCCTTGCTGAGGTCGAACAGGAGCTTCGCGTCCTCGGTGAGCACGTTCTGCTGCCACGAGAACGCGACAGTTTTCAGTACGGACCACAGCGTCACGGGCGAGGCGAGAGCGACACGCTTGCTGAACGCATAGTCCATGATCGAGGGGTCGGCCTCCATGGCGCTCGACACGAGCGACTCGCTCGGGATGAACGCAATGACGAGTTCGGGGGAGGCCTCGAGCCCCGCCCAGTACTCCTTGCCTGCGAGCGTATCGATGTGCAGGCGCAGCGCCTTCACGTGGTCCTTGATGAGACGTTCGCGCTTCGCTCCCTCGTCCCCCGTCGCAGTGACCGGGATGCTGCTCGCCTCCAGGTACGAGTTGAACGGAACCTTCGCATCGACTGCGATGTTCTTGCCGCCGGGCAAGTGAACCACCATGTCCGGGCGGCCAGCTCCGGCATCCGAGGAGATGCTCGACTGCACGTCGAAGTCGACGCGTTCGATGAGGCCGGCGGCCTGCACAACGTTGCGCAGTTGCGTTTCGCCCCACACGCCGCGGGTGCTGTTGCTCTTGAGCGCTGCCGCGAGAGACTCCGCCGTGCTGCGGAGCCGCTCTTCGGATTCGGTCGCCGACTTCAGTTGCTGGCTGAGCTCGCCGTGCTGCTGCTGGCGCTGGGTCTCCAACTCGGTGACCTTGTTCTGCATGGCTCGCAGGTTCTCTTGCACTGGCGTGAGCATTTGCAGGACCTTGCTCTCAGCCCGTTCGCGCTCTTGCTGCGCGGTCTGCTCCGTGCGCTGGCGCTCCACAAGCTCGCGGTGCTGTTCCTGAAGTCCAACCACCTGGCTTTGCAGGGCGGTAGCTGTTGCCTGTACCGCTGCGAACTCAGCGGCGAGCCTCGCCTGCGCCGCCTGCTCAGCAGACCGCAACTCGGCAAGTGCGGTTTCGTGGCGGGCCTGAAGAACGGCAGGGTCGTCGCCTCCGGATGCTGTCCGGCGAAGTCGCCCGAGGAGCCATCCGATGACAGCGCCGAGCACGAGTCCGGCGCCGATTCCGATGATGAGGGCGAGCATGGGGTCCATGCGTCAAGTGTGCCAGCACGCGCCGACAGCGCGGGACGGCATGTTGTTCATGACGGGAGAAATCCTACCCAAGGGCCATACTGCGCTGGCTGGCGGCCGCGGCAACAGCTGCAGGCCCGATCGCGCCCATCCGCTGGCTCGTGATCGTTGCAAGGTGAGCCAGGTCGATGGCGTCGTGACGCCCGGCCGCGTGCACGATGATCGCCGCGCATGCCTCGGCATCGGCCAGGGCATTGTGGTGGTCAAAATCTTCGAAGCCAGCGGCCATCGCGGCGACCGGGAGCCGGTACGAGTCCAGATGGTAGGTGCGACGGGCGACCTGCAGGCTGCACAGGTAGCGGAAGCCGGGGCAGTCCACGAAGCTCGCAGCGCACGCGGCACTGATGACGCCCATGTCGAATCCCGCGTTGTGGGCGACGAGCGCATCTCCTGCGGCAAACGCCACCAAATCGGGAAGCTGTTCGCTCCACAGCAGCGCGTTTTCGACATCCGGTGCCATGATGCCGTGGATGCGCGTATTCCATTCATTGAATGCGTCGTAGCCGAGAGGCGGCCGGATGAGCCAACCAGCTTTGTCGACGATTTCCCCATCCCGCACCTTCACCATGCCGACCGAACACGCAGAGGCGCTGTGGGAGTTGGCTGTTTCGAAATCGATGGCGGTGAAGTCGAGACCCATGACGGAATCGTCTCACGCACCGCTGACGGCGCGCTGCGCCACGCCCCGGTTCGCGCAATCAGCGAGGAAATCTCTCCTGCGGGTTGCGGATACGCTTAACCCCCGTGGCCCTCACTATCGCAATCGTCGGACTCCCGAACGTCGGCAAGTCGACCCTGTTCAACGCGCTCACCCGCAACCAGGTGCTCGCGGCCAACTACCCGTTCGCGACGATCGAGCCGAACATCGGGGTCGTGAACCTGCCGGATGCGCGCCTGAAGGTGCTCTCCGACATTTTCGGCAGCGAGCGGATTCTGCCCGCGCCCGTGTCGTTCGTCGACATCGCGGGCATCGTGAAGGGCGCGAGCGAGGGGGAGGGGCTCGGCAACAAGTTCCTCGCGAACATCCGCGAGGCGGATGCGATCGCGCAGGTGATCCGCGGGTTCGCCGATCCGGATGTCGTGCACGTCGACGGCAAGGTGGATGCGGCGGGCGACCTCGAGACGATCAACACCGAGCTGATTCTCGCGGACCTCCAGACTCTCGAGAAAGCGGTCGAGCGGTACGAGAAGGAACTCAAGACGAAGCGGGTTGAGCCGATCGTGCCGGAGACCGCGAAGACCGCCGTCGCCTGGCTGAACGACGGCAGGCCGCTCAGCGCACATACGAAGCTTGACCTGACGCCGATCCGCGAACTCGGACTGCTCACCGCGAAGCCCTTCATCTACGTGTTCAACGTGGACGAGGGCATCCTCGGCGACTCGGCGAAGCTCGACGAGCTTGCCGCGCTCGTGGCGCCGGCGAAGGCGATTTTCCTCGATGCGAAGCTCGAGAGCGAGCTCATCGATCTTGACCCAGAGGACGCCGCTGAGTTGCTCGCCTCGACCGGGCAGGATGAGAGCGGCCTTGACCAGCTCGCCCGTATCGGCTTCGACACGCTCGGGTTGCAGACGTATCTCACGGCCGGCCCGAAGGAAACGCGCGCCTGGACGATCCACAAAGGTTGGAAAGCACCGCAAGCTGCTGG
>CALMSL010000050.1 GCA_937872445.1 uncultured Microbacteriaceae bacterium
GGGGACATCGACGAGGCGGTGTCGGCCCTCGGGGTGGCGCGGGCCGGATGCGCAGATGTCCGCATCGCCGAAATTCTGCTGCGGGTCCAGCGCGAGCTGTTCATCGTCGGCGCCGACCTTTCCGTGAACCCGAAACACCGGGACCGGCTGAAACCGGGGATCTCCCTCGTCGAACCGGAGATGGTGACCGGGCTCGAGCACCTCATCGACGAACTGACTACGGAGCAACCGCTCAAACCCGTGTTCCTGGTTCCCGGGTCGACTCCGCTGGAGGGCGCGATCGACTTTGCGCGCACCGTCGTGAGGCGGGCCGAACGCCACACGCTGCGCGCGAAGGAGGCCGGGCACACCGTGAGCGAGCCGGTGCAGCACTACCTGAACCGCCTCTCCGATCTCGTGTTCGTGCTCGCCAGGCGTGCTGCCGCGGGAACTGAGGAGCCGGTCAGCCACGACTGAGCGCGGGGCAGGGACTCCGTGCGGGTCGGCGGAAGAAACCGGCGACTGCGGCGAGCGGGCGACACCGGTCAGGCCCCGAAGAACGTCCTCACCTGGGCGACTCCATCGATGAGGGCGTCGACCTCGGCATCCGTCGTGTAGATGGAGGTGCTGGCTCGGGTTGACGCGGCCACCCCGAGCCGGCGGTGCAGGGGTTCTGCGCAGTGATGCCCGACGCGCACGGCAATGCCGAGGTTGTCGAGGAATTGTCCGACATCGTGCGAGTGCACGCCGTCGACGAGGAAACTGGCGAGCCCCACCCGCGGTTCGCCCGGCGCGGGGCCGAGCACTCGGATGCCGGGAAGCTCGCTGAGCCCGAGTGCGAGCTTCTGTCCGAGTTCCGCGTCACGCGCGTGGACGCGGTCCATGCCGAGACCTGCCAGGTATTCGGTGGCGGCAGCCAACCCGACGGCCTGGGCAACCGGCTGCGTTCCGGCCTCGAATCGGGCGGGCGAAGGGAGGAATTCGGCTCGCTCCATGGTCACGCTCGTGATCATCGAACCGCCGGTGAGGAATGGCGGCATTGCGTCGAGCAGTTCTGCCCGACCGTAGAGCACGCCGATGCCGAGCGGCCCGAGCATCTTGTGGCCGCTCAGGACCGCGAAGTCGACGTCGAGCGCGGTGACATCCAGCGGCAGGTGCGGCGCGGATTGGCAGGCATCGAGCACGACGAGTGCGCCGACCTCTCGCGCTAAAGCGACGAGTTCGGAGACGGGAGTGACCTCGCCGAGAACGTTGGACACGTGCGCGAAGGCGACAATCTTCGTGCGCTCGCCAATCACCTCGCGTGCCTGATCCAGGAGAAGACGACCACTGTCGTCGACACCGATGTAACGCAGGGTTGCGCCCGTCCGGGCGGCGAGCTCCTGCCACGGGATCAGGTACGCGTGGTGCTCAAGTTCGGTGACCACGATTTCGTCGCCCGCCCCGAGTCGGAACCGATCCGCCTCCGCGCCGCCCCGGCCGCTGCTCGCATTCGAGAACGCGTAGGCGAGCAGGTTGATCGCCGCCGTGGCGTTGCTCGTCCAGACAATCTCATTGGACCGTGCGCCAAGAAATTCGGCGAGGCGATCCCGGGCAGATTCGAACGCTTCCGTCGCTTCGCCCGCGAGGGTGTGCGCTCCGCGGTGCACTGCGGCGTTGTGATCCTCATAGAAGCGCCGTTCAGCATCGAGCACCTGCAGAGGTTTGTGGCTCGTCGCAGCCGAGTCAAGATACACGAGGGGGCGACCGTTGGTGAGCCGGGCCAGCGCGGGAAAATCCGCGCGAAGACGTTCGAAATCCAGCGGCACAACCCCAGTCTAATCCGCGACAAATGCGCAATAGGTTAGCCTACCCTTACCAATCGGGCGTAGCGAGGAATAGGAGGAATTTATGGCACATCCGTTCTTCTCCGATTCCGATCTCAGCCGCATCGAAACCCTCCAGGTCATCGTCAAGAAAGAAACACCGTTCCTCCCCAAAGTGGCTTTCGCCCTCATCACCCTCGCATCCATGGGTGGGGCCGTGTTCACCGGGCTGAGCTTCGGACTGGATGCTCCGGCGCTCGGCATGCGGTGGTTCGCAATGTGGACTCTGGCGCTCGCGGGAGGGTTCCTGGCCTGGCGCCTTTTCTACCTGCGCGAGCACGAGCACGACCTGGAGCAGGAGAAAGTCAACCTCCTCACAGCATCCTCGATGCGCCACGCCGACAAAGTCTCCAGGATCCTCGGCGTCATGCTCGCGGTCGCGGCGGCCGGAACGCTGAGCGTCAGCTATCTCGCTTACCTGCCCGGGGTTTCCAACCTCGTCCTCGGGGGCACCCTTGTACTTGGGATTCTCATGATCGTGGGGGTGCGGAATCGTACCGTCGCCATGATGGCGATCACCGTCTCCGCCATCCTGATCGCCACGTGGGCGCTCGTCGACGCCGGAACCGACTGGCACGGCCTGGTCCGCCTCGCCCACCTCACGGCGTTCAGCCTGTGGCTCGGCGGCGCGCTCTGGAACATCGGGGTAGCGATGCCGGCCGGGCGGGAGCACCCGGATGTCACCGCAGTTCTTGCCGGGGCCCGCCAACTGGACCGCTTCCGCTGGGTGGTGCGGTTCGCGTTGCCCACGATCATCCTGACGGGGCTCGTCATGGCGGGGGTGTACACCGCTTTACCGATCGGATGGTGGATGACTTTCCCCGGAATTCTGATCCCCCTCAAAGTGCTGGCGATCATTGCCCTCGTCGTGGTGTTCATCACGTGTCCGTTGTTCCGGCAGTGCTCGCCGGTGCAGGGTATCTGCAACATTGACGACCTTTCCTCGGCGGATGTCCCAGTGAAAGCCTCTGCAGAGTGACACCCACCGTCACGGTGCTCGACAATCGCCGCACACCGTGCGCGGTAGGCCTCATCCGCGCGACGGGCGTCATGAAGAACATTCCGGCAGGCGAGGTGCTGGAAATTCACACGCGGGATCGGTTCGCACCGGTCGAGATTCCGCTGTGGGCCGCGCGGTCCGGGCATTCAACGACGACCGTGCGCAGGGAAGGGTCGTGGCCGCTGCGCTACTGGGTGTTTTCCGTCGTGGCCGGCGGCGACCACCCGGCGACTTGATCGAGAGCGTCTTCAAGCGCCACCCAGGCGAGCATCGCGCAGTTCACGCGAGGCGGATATTTCGACACCCCGCTCAAGGCGACCGCGTCCCCCAGAATTTCCTCTGAGCCCTCATCTTTGCCGCGGGAGTGCAGCATGGCCCGAAAGGCGGCAACGGTTTGCGTGATGTGCTCGCGGTCGGTGCCCGCAGCCAGATCGCTCAGCATGGAGGCGGATGCCTGCGAGATCGAACACCCCTGACCTTCCCAGGTCACCGTGTCGATCGCCCCACCACTCACGTGCACGCGCACCGTGATTTCGTCGCCGCAACTCCGATTTCGCTGGTGAGATTCGGCTGACGGCGCCGGGCGCAGTGCGTAGCCGTGGCGCTCGCGGGAGTGATCCAGCAGGACATCCTGATAGAGCTCGCGAAAATCGTCACCGGCCACGATTCAACTCTAGGTCGCAACGGCAAACTTTGTCGCGGTCGCCCTCTGCACGCGCCAGCGACCGGTCAGCTCGGCATCGGGGCGTTCGGGCGTGCGTAATACCACCAGGCCAACCAGGTGCAGAACGCGCACCACACGGCGCAAATGACGAAGAACGCGTGCGGTGCCATGACCGAGAGCGATATCCCGACCAGGAACGGCCCGAATGCGCCGATCGCTGCCGTCCAGCCGATCGCGCCGCCTGCCTGGCGTGGAGGGAAGATCATCGGCATTTGCTTGAACGTCCCGGCGTTCGCGAATCCGGAGAAGAAGAAAATGATCGTCATGCCGGTGAAGAACCCGTAAAACTCGTTGACCGACGTCGGGTTCAGGAAGAACAGAGTGACGACGGTTCCCGCCGTCATTCCGAGGCCGCCGATGAAGGTGAACTTCGCGCCGCCGCCCCACCTGTCGCACAGCGGGCCAACGCCGGCCCGAACGAGCGCACCGAGCATCGGTCCGATCCACGCCCAGGTGAGAGGGTTCGGGGCGCTTGCCCCGAACTGGTCGCTGCTGTACACGTTCAGGATGATCAACCCGGTCTGCGCCGCAAGGCCGCTGAACGCGCCGAACGACATGAGGTAGATCGCCGTCATGATCCAGGTGTGCTTGAGTCCGAAAATGTCGAGCTGCTGCCGGAAGTTGGCCTTCACCGGCACGCTGCGGATCACCAGGATCGCCAGCGCGACGGCGAGAAGCACCCACGGAATAAGCACGAGACCGCCGTTGTGCAACCAGACGAGCTTTCCCTCAGAGTCGCTCTGCGGGGTCAGGATCGCGGTTCCGAACAAACCGAACCCGACCACCCAGGGCAGAAGAAGCTGCATGACGCCGATGCCGAGGTTGCCGATTCCGGCCTGGATGCCGAGCGCAGTGCCGGCGAGTCTCTTCGGAAAGTAATAGCTCGTGGAGGCCATGAGTCCGGAGAAACTGCCGCCACCGACCCCCGCAGCAAACGCGAGAGACAGGAGCACCCAGAACGGAGTCGTGGTGTCCCGCGCGGCAAGGGCCCAGCCGAAGAGGGGGAGCACGAGGAGCGCTCCGCTGAACGACACCAGGAGGCGGCTGCCCATGATCGGCGGGAGGAACATGAACACGAGGCGCAGCACCCCGCCGGCGAGCCCCGGCACGGCCACCAGCCAATAGAGCTGCTCCTTCGTGAGCAGGTCGACGCCCTCGGCTCGGATGTCGTTGAGCCGCGGCGCGATCGCGCTCACGAGGAACCACGCCGCGAAGGCAAGGATCATCGTGTAGGTGGTCACCCACAGGGTGCGCCACGCGAGCTTCTTATCCCAGGTGGTCTCGTCTTCCGGGTTCCAGTTGGACAGGTCCGGCTTGAGCGCCGATCCAGCGACCGAGGTCATCAAAGGCCTTTCGAGTTGAGAGAGGTGGGACTAGCGGTCTCGGCCAACCGGTTGCTTCTGGCGCGACTGCCTCGTCGCAGGAAGCTTGCTGGGCTCCCAGCCGGGACGGACGGCACGCGCCCCGCGGTGCGCATCCCGCGAACGGTAGACAACGTAGGGGCGGAACAGATACATGAGCGGCACGGACATCACGTGCACGAGGCGCGTGTACGGCCAGATCAGGAACAATGCGGTGGCGGTGAGGGCGTGCAGCTGGAACATGAGCGGAACACCGACCATGAGGCTCGCGTCCGGCCGGAACAGGATAAGGCTGCGGCTCCACGGCGAAATCGTTCCGCGATAGTCGTATCCGGCGCCCAGCACCTGGAATTGGATGACGGCGATCGTGCCGAGAATGATCGCGCTGGCCAGAAAGAAGTACATGACGACATCCATGACCGTGGTCACCCGCGCGACGCGGCGGATGGCGCCACGACGTGATAACAGGATCACCATACCCGCGATCGTGATGAGCGCGACGATCGTGCCGAGCCACGTCGCACCGAGGTGATACATGTGTTCGGTGATGCCGAAGAATTCCAGCCACTCGCGCGGGATGAGGAGCCCAACGACGTGTCCCGCGAACACCCCGAGGATGCCGTAGTGGAACATGGGTGAGCCCCACTTCAGCAACTTCGTCTCGTAGGTCTGGCTTGACCTCGACGTCCAGCCGAACTTGTCATAGCGGAATCGGAGGATGGGCCCGACGATGAAGCTCGCTGCCGCAACATAAGGGAACGCGACCCAGAGCAGCACATCCGCGTACGTCACTTCATTCATGCCCGCACTCCTTCACTAGTGGCACCGGCCGGGGTGAACGGCGCGAGTGCGCCGAGGAACGTGGTGACGCCAACCATTTCCGTTGGCGGTCCGTCGTTGACAAGCTTCAGGTAGCGTTCCCGGGTCTCATCATCGATGTCCGGGAAGGAGCGGCAGACCGCGGCAACGACGTGCCAGTACGGGCTTTCAAAAGATTCGAGCGCCATGCGAAGAACTTCGATCCCTTCGCGGTGGGCGGCGAGCAATTCGCTCGCAATGGGCGAATCGCTCCGCGCCGAGAACTCCAGCACCATGGGCAGATAGTCGGGGAGTTCGCCGGCCACGGCCTCCCAGCCTGCAGCCCGATACGCCTCCACGAAACTCACGAGCGCCATGCCACGACGGCGCGTGTCGCCGGTCGAATAGTACGTCAGGTAGGGGCAGCACTTGCGTTTCTGGTCGAAGATCGACGTGAAGTGCGCTTCGAGATCCTTCTGGCTCATGCCGGAGGCGGCTGCCAGAAATGCGGCGAACTCGGAAGCGATTTCCGCCGGCAGCGACGATACGGCTGCGGCAACGCGATCGAAGTGCGCGCGCCGTTCCGGATTCGGGTAATCGAGAAGGATGGATGCCGCCATGTGGACGGTCCTGCGCTGCCCGTCCGTGAGGGCGGAGGCGTTGAGCTTCTTTGGCGGCTTCTTTCGTCGGCCACCGGGAACGGTTCGCCGTTCCGCAGCAATGGTCATGCCGGGCTCCCGGATTCCGCGGGCGGGAACATTCCGTTCGTGATGCCGCTCTTGCCGTTCCAGTTGAGGAGGTTCATCCTGCCTGACGTCGACGGTTCGGTCGGATCGGTGAGGTTCTTCAGCGAATGGAAGCTTTCCACCGTGGCATCGATGGGGGTGCCCGGGATCCGCGCGGTGGCCAGAACGTCTCCGGTGGAGCGCGCTCCACCCATCCCTGGGCCGCCGTCGGTGTCGAGCGAGCACGCGAAGTCTTCCAGATCGCGCGCTGATTCGACGTGCGCCTTGGGGATCACGTAGCGGTCCTCGTACTTCGCGATGGCGAGCAGCCGGTACATCGCCTCGATTTCCTTGCCCGTCATGCCGACCGCGTGCGCAATGTTCTCGTTCGCCTCGTTTCCGAGGTTGAGGTCGCGCATGTACGAGCGCATTGCGGCGAGTTTCTTGAGGGACTTCTCGATCGGAACCGTGTCGCCGGCGGTGAACAGTCCGGCGAGGTACTCGACCGGGATGCGGAGCTTGTCGATGGCCGCGAACAGGTTGCGCACATCCTCGCCGTCCGCGCCGCTGTTGGAGACGACATCCACGACGGGCGAGAGCGGCGGGATGTACCAAACCATCGGCATCGTGCGGTACTCGGGGTGCAGGGGCAGCGCGACCTTGTACTCGCTGATGAGCTTGTAGATGGGGCTGTTCTGCGCGGCCTCGATCCAGTCGTCCGCGATGCCGTCCTTCTTCGCCTGGGCGATGACCGCAGGGTCGAACGGGTCGAGCATGACGGAGCGCTGCGCGTCCAGGAGCTCGTGCTCATCCTCGATGGATGCGGCCTCCAGCACGCGGTCTGCGTCATACAGCATGAGGCCGAGGTAGCGCAGGCGCCCAACGCACGTCTCGGAGCAGATCGTGGGCTTGCCCTGCTCGATGAGCGGGTAGCACAGCGTGCACTTCTCGGCCTTGTTCGTCTTGTGGTTGAAGTAGACCTTCTTGTAGGGGCACGCGGAGACGCACATCCGCCAGCCGCGGCAGTCGTCCTGATCGACGAGCACGATGCCGTCTTCCTCGCGCTTGTACATCGCGCCGGAGGGGCAGGCCGAAACGCAGGAGGGGTTCAGGCAGTGCTCGCAAATGCGCGGCAGATAGAACATGAAGGTGTTCTCGAACTCCATCTTCACGTGATCGCTCATGTGCTCGAGGATCGGGTCCTTGTGCGCCGTCTCCTGCGAGCCGCCCAGGTCGTCGTCCCAGTTGCCCGACCATGTGATGTCCATATTTTCGCCGGTGAGAAGGGACTTCGGCCTGGCGACGGGTCCGTTCTTGGTCTGCGGCGCGCTCGACAGCATGTCGTAGTCGTAGGTCCACGGCTCGTAGTAGTCGTCGATCGTCGGCAGGTCGTTGTTGGAGAAGATGTTGATCAGCTTCTTCAGCCGCCCACCGGACTTCAACTTCAGGCGGCCGTTCTTGTTGCGAACCCAGCCGCCGTTCCACTTCTCCTGATCCTCGTACCGGCGCGGATAGCCGAGACCTGGACGCGTCTCGACATTGTTGAACCACACATATTCCATGCCGTCGCGGTTCGTCCACACCTGCTTGCACGTCACCGAGCAGGTGTGACAGCCAATGCACTTGTCGAGGTTCATCACCATCGACATCTGGGCCATAACGCGCATCAGTACTCCACCTCCTGGCTGCGGCGGCGGATCACGGTGATCTCGTCGCGCTGGTTCCCGGTCGGACCGAGATAGTTGAATGCAAACGACAGCTGGGCGTAGCCACCGATGAGGTGGCTTGGCTTCAGCAGGATTCGCGTGAGGGAGTTGTTCGTTCCGCCGCGCATGCCGGATGTCTCCGCGATGGGCACGTTGATCGTGCGGTCCTTCGCGTGGTACATGTACACCGTGCCCTCCGGCATGCGGTGGGATACGATCGCGCGGGCCACCACAACACCGTTGCGGTTGTAGGACTCGATCCACTCGTTGTCGCGCACCCCGATCTTGTCGGCGTCCTTCGGCGACATCCAGATGGTCGGGCCACCCCGCGAGAGGGTAAGCATCATGAGGTTGTCCTGGTACTCGGAGTGGATGGACCACTTTGAGTGCGGTGTGAGGTAACGCACCGTGACTTCCGCCCGGCCTTCCGACCCCGGCGCCCCTGTTGCGGCCATCGACCCGACGGGTTGGTAACCGTCGAATAGTCGATGCAAGTCGAGAGGCGGACGGTAGACCGGAAGTTGCTCGCCGAGTTCGGCGATCCAATCGTGGTCAAGGTAGAAGTGCTGGCGACCGGTGAGGGTGTGCCACGGCTTCAGGTTTTCCACGTTCACCACGAATGCGCTGTAGCGCCTTCCGCCGTGCTCGCTGCCGGACCATTCCGGTGAGGTGAGGACGGGCACCGGGGCGTCGGAGACGTCCTTGAGGGTGAAGCGCCTGCCCTCGTTGTCGCTCGCCAGGTGCGCGAGCTTCTGACCGGTCTGTTTCTCCAGCACCCGGAAACCCTGGGTGCCCAGTCGACCGTTCGTGGTGCCGGAGAACGCGAGCACCATTTCCTCTGCGCGCTGAACCGTGTCCAGTCTCGGACGGCCCTTCGTTGGCCCGCTCTCCACGAGGCCGTTTCGGCGGCCGAGATCCGCAACCTCCACGTCCGGGTTGAACTTCACGCCCTTCGTGACCATGCCCAGCTTCTCGGAGAGCGGTCCCAGTGCGGTCATCCGCGCGGAGAATGCCGGGTAGTCGCGCTCAATGACGCTGAGCTTCGGCATCGTCACACCGGGAATCAACTCGGGGTTGTCAATGACGATGCCGTGGGGCGTCGACATCGCGTCGGGGGTGTCGTGCAGCAGCGGAGAGGCAACGAGGTCCTTGCGCACTCCAAGGTGTTCGACCGAGAACTCGGAGATCTTCTCCGCGAGAAGATTGAAAATCTCGTAGTCCGCCTTCGCCTCCCACGGGGGTGCAATCGCCGGGTTGAAGGTGTGAATGAACGGGTGCATGTCGGTCGTGGAGAGGTCGTGCTTCTCGTACCAGGTGGCTGGCGGAAGCACGACGTCGCTGAAGACGGTCGTCGACGTGTTGCGGAAGTCGCTCGTGACCATCAGGTCGAGTTTGCCGATCGGAGCATCCTCGTGCCATTCCATCGTCTTTGGCCGGCGCGATGGATCGGATTCCTCTCCGCGGATGGCGGCATCGGTACCCAGGAGGTGCTTGAGGAAGTATTCGTTCCCTTTGCCGGACGAGCCGATAATGTTCGCGCGCCACACGTTCAGCACTCGGGGGAAGTTCTCCGGCGCGTCCGGATCCTCGCACGCGTAGCGCAGCTCGCCGCTGTTCAACTGGTCGACAACGTATTGAGCGGGCTCGACCCCGGCCTTCTCGGCCTGATCGACGATATCGAGCGGGTTGCGGTTGAATGTCGGATAGCTGGGCATCCACCCGCGTTTTGCGGATTCCACAAGGCAGTCCGCTGTCGTGCGTCCCTCGAAGAGGCCGGTGCCGAGCTCGGAGGAGAGGCTATCCGCCGGCAATCCGTCGTAACGCCACTGGTCCGTCGCCAGGTACCAATACGCGGTGCCGATCATCTGACGTGGCGGGCGGACCCAGTCCAGACCGAACGCGAACTGCGCCCAGCCGGTGAGCGGGCGAACCTTCTCCTGGCCCACGTAGTGCGCCCATCCGCCGCCATTCTTGCCCTGGCATCCCGTCATGGTGGTCAGTGCGAGGAACGAGCGGTAGATGAGGTCGGAGTGGAACCAGTGGTTCGTGCCAGCCCCCATGAGGATCATCGAACGCCCACCGGAGTCTTCGGCGTTCTTCGCGAACTCCCGACCAATGCGCTCGGCGGTGTCGGCGGGAACCGACGTGATTTCCTCCTGCCACGCAGGAGTTCCGGGGGAGGACGCGTCGTCGTACCCGGTCGGCCATTCGCCCGGCAAGCCGTCGCGGCCCACGCCGTACTGGGCGAGCAGCAGGTCGAACACCGTCGTGACGGTGCGACCGGCAACCTGGCGCACGGGGACGCCGCGGCGGATGACGCCGGAGCCGCCGGCGTGTTCCTGACCGGCCTGCGGCTCAAGATCGAATCGCGGCAGGTCGATGGCCACGGACTTCGTGTCGTAGTCCTTGGCGTCAGCGATCGACAGCAGCGGGTCGACATCGCCGAGGTCGAGGTTCCACAGTCCGGCATCGGCTTCGGAGAACCGGTGGCCAAGGGACCCGTTTGGCACAACCGGCTTGCCGTTCTGGTCCAGCAGAACCGGCTTGTGCGCCGCATTCGGTACGGTGCCGTCCTTGCCGGGCAGGGCATCCGCCATCAGGAATTTGCCCGGGACCCAGGCGTCTCCGCGCTTCACCAGCTCGATGAGGTATGCCGAGTCGCTGAACTTCTTCATGTAGTCGACGAACATCGGCGTCCTGGCTTCGACCAGGAACTCCTTGAGGATGACGTGGCCCATCGCGATGGCCAGCGCACCGTCAGTTCCCGGGTGGGGTGCGAGCCACTCGTCGGCAAACTTTGTGTTGTCGGCGTAGTCGGGCGAGACCACGATGACTTTCTGGCCGTGATAGCGCGCTTCGACCATGAAGTGCGCGTCGGGCGTCCTGGTCACCGGAACGTTCGAGCCCCACATCACGAGGTAGGAGGAGTTCCACCAGTCGGCAGATTCCGGAACGTCCGTCTGGTCGCCGAACACCTGCGGTGATGCGACCGGCAGGTCGGCGTACCAGTCGTAGAACGACAGCATGGTTCCGCCGAGCATGGTCACGAACCGGGATCCGACACCGTGCGAGACGATCGACATGGCGGGGATCGGAGAGAAGCCCGCGATGCGATCCGGGCCGTACTTCTTGATTGTGTGCACGTGTGCGGCGGCGACGATCTCGGATGCCTCATCCCAGCTCGCGCGCACCAGCCCGCCTTTTCCGCGCGCACTCTTGTATGCGCGCGACGTTTCCGGGTTTTCCGTCACGTCAGCCCACGCCAGCACCGGGTCGCCGGTGCGTGCCTTGGCCGCCCGGAATGCTTCCAGGAGCACGCCGCGCACATACGGGTACTTCACCCGGGTCGGCGAATAGGTATACCAGCTGAACGACGCTCCGCGCGGGCATCCGCGCGGTTCGTATTCGGGCGAATCCGGGCCCACGAGCGGATAGTCGACCTGCTGCGTCTCCCACGTGATGATGCCGTCCCTGACGTACACCTTCCAGGAGCAGGATCCGGTGCAGTTCACTCCGTGCGTGGAACGGACCTCTTTGTCGTGGGTCCAGCGATCGCGGTAGAACGAGTCGGCTTCGCGGCCACCCTTCAGGAACACGCTTCGAAGGTCTTCGGAGACCTTGCCCGGGCGCAGAAACCGCCCCAGGTTGACGAGGGTATCCGCCAGCAGGCCGTCAGTTCCGGGCGAGGAGGGTTTGATGTCTTTGCCAATGCTCACGGCGGCTCCTGTCGTGCTCGGGGGCGCCCCGCGGTCGCGATTGCGCCCTTCTTCGAAGTCTCCAAGACCCGACGCCGCACGGCAACGTGTAAAGGCCGTGAATAATGCCGTCCTGCGCTTTCGGATGACCTGGGGCAGGGGGTTGGCGCCGGCATCCGTCTCACATCAACTGTGAAGATCTACCGTGCAGGATCGGGGCCCGGAGAACGGGTGCAGTTCGCTCGCCTTGATCGGACCGTCGCCGTCGGCCAGGGCATCCTGGATGAGGGCGAAATGCACTTCGCACACCTGGGGGTTGTCCTTCGCCAGGGTGCCGAACGGGCAATCGTGCATGACCATGCGGGAGTTCTCCGCATCGATTTCGGCATCGAAACCGCACTGCTCCATGTGGTCGTCGAGGGCATCGAGCTGGCGCGTCAGGGGGGCACTGTCCGAGGAAACATCGGAAACTGGGAGAAGTTTTCGAATCAGCTCCGTGCGCCGCTCAGAGGACAGCCGCCTGGCCTGCCTGGCCGGACTTTCCAGGCCCCGTGCGGCGTGGTATCGAAGCTGCGGCCGACCCTTGCCCGTGCTCGGGATGGGCTCGGAGTCGACGAATCCGGCATCAATCAGCCGGTGGAGGTGCTCGCGCGCCGTGTTGTGGTGCAGCCCCGTCGCTTCGGCAAGTTCGGCGATGGTCTGCCAGCCATGCTTCTGAAGCTCGCGGAGCAGGTTGATCCTGCTGAGCGAAGCCAGCGTGCGGTAATCGGTTGAATGGCGAACAGCCATGTCCCCATTCAACGCCATTCCGCGGGGGAATGCTACCGCCGTGCCCCCTCGTCGGCGTGAGCGTCGGCGAGTGCGGGAGGGGCAGAATGGGAGCATGCCCGCATTCACGTCACTTTCCCACCTGGATCTCTCGGTTACCGACGTGGAGAGGAGCGCCGACTGGTATTGCGATGTGCTCGGCGTGCGGCGCGTGCGGCGAGCGGATCTGGACAACCGGATCATGGTGGTTCTCCTGCACGAGGCGAGCGGCCTCATCATCGGCCTTAACCAGCACCATGACACGGTGGGGGATCGATTCGACGAGCACCGCCCGGGGCTGGACCACGTCGGGTTCGGCGTGGCGAACCGCGAGGACCTGGCCGCGTGGCAGGAGCGCCTCGCCGAGCGCGGCGTCGAACACTCTCCCGTGCAGGACAGCCCTTCCGGTTCGGGGGCTGCGCTCGTGTTCCGGGACCCGGACAACATCCAGCTCGAATTTTGGTGGACGGCGCCGTGACGGCGGCCGCACGACCGGACCTTGCGGCGCTGGTTGCCGCACTGCCCGCGGATTCGGTCATCACCGATCCGGACGGCATGGGAGGTTACCGCTGGGATCGCGCACTCGACGCAAGCGCGGGAACGCCGCTGGCCGTGGTGCGACCAACGACGACCGAGCAGGTGCAGGCCACCATCCGGTTCGCGGCTGAGCACCGGCTTGCCGTCGTCCCACGGGGCGCCGGATCCGGGCTTTCCGGCGGATCCTCGGCGCTCGATGGTTGCCTCGTCGTGTCGCTCGACCGCATGCGTTCGGTCACGGTAGACCCGGTGACGCGGACCGCTCTCGCGCAGCCCGGCGCGTTCAATGCCGACGTGAAGGCCGCGGCCGCCGAGCAAGGGCTGTGGTATCCGCCCGACCCGTCCTCGTTCGAGATCTGCTCGATCGGCGGGAACGTGGCGACCAACGCCGGCGGGCTGTGCTGCGTGAAGTACGGCGTCACGAGCGACTACGTGCTCGGCCTGACCGTCGTGCTCGCGGACGGAACCGCGGTCACTCTCGGCGGGCCGCGCCTCAAGGATGTCGCAGGGCTTTCCCTCACCAAACTGTTCGTGGGCAGCGAAGGCACGCTCGGGATCATCACCGAGGTCACGCTGCGGCTCATCCCGGCGCAGCGCCCGGCCTCGACGCTCGTGGCGACGTTTCCGACGCTGACCGATGCCACGCAGACCGTCATCGACATCACCCGGTCGATGCGGCCGTCCATGCTCGAGTTCATGGATTCGATCTGCATCAACGCGGTCGAAGACCTGACCAGGATGGGTCTCGACCGAGCTGCCGCCGCGATGCTCGTCATTCAGTCGGATGAACCCGGCGCAACCGCTGCCGCAGAGATCGCCAGAATCAGCGAACTGTGCGAAGCGAACAACGCCACCGAGGTCTATGCGACGGATGATCCGGACGACGGGGAAGCGTTCGTGGCGGCGCGGCGCATGGTGCTTCCGGCGATCGAAAAACTTGGCACGATTTTGCTTGAGGACGTGGGTGTTCCGGTGTCCAGGCTCGGGGATCTCGTCGACGGCATTGGGGAGATCTCGCAAAGGAACCGGGTGACGGTCTCGGTTGTGGCCCACGCGGGCGACGGGAACACGCATCCGCAGATCGTGTTCGACCCGGCGGACACCGACCAGCAGAAACGCGCCGAGACCGCGTTCGACGAGATCATGCGGCTCGCAATCTCGCTCGGCGGCACCATCACGGGCGAGCACGGTGTGGGCCGCATCAAGCGGGCATGGCTTCCGGACTATCTGGGGGTGGACGCGATGGCGCTCAACCAGCGCATCAAGTCAGCTCTCGACCCGCAGAACATCCTGAACCCCGGGTCGGTCTTTCCCGCCTGAATTCTCGGGCTCGGACGGGCGCTGATTCCGGCTCCGGAAGCGCACAAGCCGCACCGCGTTCAGGATGACGACGAGCACGCTCACCTCGTGCACGAGCATGCCCGTGGACATGAACACTTGCTGCGCGAGCACGCCGGCAAGCAGCACGACGACCGTGCCGAGGGCGATGACCGTGTTCTGCTTCATGTTGCGAACGGTCGCCTTCGACAGGGAGTAAGCATGCAGGAGCTGATCGAAGCGGTTCGCCATCAGGATGACGTCGGCGGTCTGGATGGACACATCCGTCCCCGCGCCCATCGCGATGCCGACGTCGGCGGTGGCGATCGCCGGGGCATCGTTGATGCCGTCTCCGATCATGGCCACGCGGCGTCCTTCCGATTTCAACGCCGTGATCGCGGCGACCTTGTCCTGGGGGAGCAGCTCGGCGTGGACCTCGTCGATGCCGAGCAGCGCGGCAACTCGCTGTGCGGTGTGCCGGTTGTCGCCCGTGAGCATCACGAAGTGTTTCACGCCGGCACCCCGGAGGGCGGCGATCGCGGACGCGGCGTCCGGCCTCACCTGGTCGGCGATCGAGATCACGCCGGCGAGCTCCCCGTCAATCGCGACGAAGACCACGGTGTTTCCCGCGCGCTCGCGGTCCTCGGCGTAGCGCGCATTTTCGTGCGCGATCAGCACGTTTTCGCTTGTGAGCACGCGGCGTGACCCGACGGCGACCCGGCGGCCATCCACGACGCCGCTGATGCCGCCGCCCTTGATCACCTCGACCTCGCCGGGGGAGGGAAGGGCGTCGAGCCCGCGCCGGGTTGCTTCCGCCACGATCGTGCGGCCGAGCGGATGCTCCGAGGCGACCTCGAGCCCGGCCGCGAGCTGCAGCATCCGGCCTTCGTCGACACCCAGTGCCGTCACCTCCGTCACCTCGGGCAGGCCGCGCGTGAGCGTCCCGGTCTTGTCGAACACGACCGTGTCGATTTTGGAGAGGCGCTCCAGAGCATCCCCGCCCTTCATAAGGACGCCGTGGCGTGCGCCGTTGCCGAGCCCTGCGACCATCGACACGGGCGTCGAAATGACGAGAGCGCCCGGGCAGGCGATCACGAGGAATGTGAGCGCGAACTCCACGTCGCGCGTGACGAGGAACACGATCACCGCGAGAACGACGATCGTCGGCGTGTAGATGTTGGCAAAGCGGTCGAGGAACCGCTGCGTTTTGGTTTTCGTCTCCTGCGCTTCCTCGACGAGTTCGATGATGCGGGAGAACGTCGTCTCCTCCCCGACCCGGTCGGCGATGATCTCGAGGTAACCGTTGTCGACGATCGTGCCGCTGTACACGGGGTCGCCCACGGCGCGCGAAACGGGCAGGGGCTCGCCCGTGATGGTGGCCTGATTCACGTGCGCCTGGCCGAACGCGACGGTGCCGTCGACGGCGATGGTGCCGCCGGAGTGGACGAGAACACGGTCCCCCGCTGCGACGTCTTCCGCCGGCACCATGACAGTCTCGCCGTCCCGAAGTACAAGCGCCTGCTGCGGTGCGAGGTCGATGAGATCGCGGAGCGACCGCCTGCTCTTCTCGAGGGTGCGCGCTTCCAGCCACGCTCCGAAAATGAACAGGAAGGCGACGACGCTGGCCTCGACGTATTCGCCGATGATGAGAGCGCCGGTCACGGCGATCGTGACCAGAAGGTCAATGCTGAATGCTTTCGCGCGGACAGCCTGAAACGCGCGAAGCGCGGTCGGAGCGCCGGCGATGATCGCGGCCGCGAACAGGGCACTGTCGCGGGCGGGCGCGAGACCCGCGATATGCGCTCCGAGTGCAAACAGCAGCAACCAGCCGGATGCCACCGCGATCCAGAACTTCATTCGACCAGTCATCGACTTCTCCCTGAGCGTGCGCACCCGGGTTCGCGGGCGCGGTTCCAGTACAGGACACTGCGCGCTCGCGCGCCTTGACGCCGGTCAAGGCGCACGTTGTCGCCCGGCGCGGCGACGCGCCACCGGTTCTGTCAGACGAGGCGAAGAGCCTCGAGGTCGAGAATGTCGATTCGCCGGTTGCCCTGCTGGTGTATCCACCCGTTGTCTTCGAAACCGGCCAATCTGCGGCTCAGCGTCTCGGGGGTCAGGCCGAGAAAGGAGGCGACATCCTTCTTCGTGATGGGCAGGGCGACGTTGTTGCGCTTGAGTTCTTCGGCAAGACCCACGAGGTAGGTGGCGACTCTGCTCGCTGCGTCCTCTCCCGCTATGGCGCTGACCTGTTCCTCGGTGCTTCCCAGCCGCGCGCTGAGAGTTTCCAGCATCGTGAGCGCGACGGACGGATACCGAAGAAGGTAATCCCGGATGTCCGCATGTTCGAGCGAGCAGATCTCCGCTTCGGTGAGCGTGACAGCGAAATGGTCGGAGACGCTCGGAGAGATGAGCGCCTTCTCGCCCAGGAAGTCGCCCGCGCCGAGCACGCGGAGCACCTGCTCATGCCCGGATTCGGTGATGCGGTACACCTTCACTGTTCCCGTGTGGATGATGCGCAGGTACGGGTTTACGTCGCCGGCACCGTACAGTTGCTCGTTTCGCGGGACGATTCTCGGCTGGACGCGCGCGGCGATCTCCCTGATTTGTCCGTGGTCCAGGCCGGAAAAGATCGGCACCCGAGCCACGAGCGACTCGAGTTCGCCGTCTGCTTCGGCACCGGGCTCGGTGTGCCCGCGCGGGTGGTCCATCCCTCTAGTGAATCAGCTAACCTTCTGGCCGAGAACGGGGTAGCCGAGTTTGGTGATCGACTCGGCGATTTCGTCGGCGGTAATGGCCGACTCATCGAACGAGACTTTGACCTTGTTCGAGTTGAACATCACCTGCGCGGACTCGACGCCGGGCTTCTTGCCGACGACGTTCTCGATCTTGTTGATGCAGGACGGGCAGGTGAAGGGTTCCGTCTCAAACTTCACGGTGCGCATGGGTGACCTCCGGTAGTCGGACCGTTGGCGGCCCGGTAACACCATTAGGCCAAATTGCCCCGCGCATCGCCTTGACGCAGGTCAAGTCGTGGAGAAACGCTCCGTGAAGGATGGTGGCTCAGTATCCGGTGAACTCCTCCGTGCGGATGTCGTCGCTGTCGACGCCGGCACTGTCCAGCACCGCCCGCATCGCCTTGACCATGGGACCGGGCCCGCACACGTAGTAGATCGGGGCGGCCACATCATCGACGTAGCGGGACAGCATCGCGGCATCAATATGGCCTCTCTCGCCGTCCCAGGACTCCCCGGAGCCGTCGAGCCTGGTCATGGTCGGCGCGACCGTGACATTCTCGTTGTCCCGGCCGAGTCGGACGAGTTCGTCGAGGAACACTGCATTTCTTGGGGCAGCGCTTGAGTAGAGCAGCACGATGCGGTGGCCGGTGGTGTCGTGCACGCTCTGCAGCGCCATGCTGCGAGCGGGCGTGACTCCGATGCCTCCCGTGAGGAACACCGCCGGCCGGTTCACGTTGTTGTGCAGTGTGAACGAGCCGTACGGGGCATCCAGCTCCAGCTCGGTTCCGATCGGGGCATCCCGGAGCACGCGTTTGAATGCCGTGTCTCGCAGCCTGGTCGTTGCCATGAGGAACGGCTCGTAGGGCGCGCTGGAGAGGGAAAAACCGCGGATGTTGCCTTCCGCATCGGTCTCGGGCGGATCGATGAGCGTGTAGTCGGCGAACTGGCCCGCCGTGTATTCGAACCCCGGCGGCTTCTCGAACCGGAACGACATGCTGCCGTCGGCCTCGTCGATCTTCTCCAGTAATTTCGTGATGGGCAGTGACATGGTTCGCCTGATTTCTCCGGAGTGGGGATCCGAAAACATCCGCCGAACGTCACCGGACCCACCCTCACACTAGCGCTCCGCACCGAGTGAACGGCATGATGCGGCAGGCCTAGACTCGCCGTATGAACACTCCCGACATCGATTCGCCCACTTCGCCTCGAAGCGCAGTACTGCCGTTCTTTGCTCTCGGAACGGCTGCGATCATTTTTGCCGGGCTGTTGTCCGCTGCCCTCGCGCGCGTGGCGTCGTACCATTCGGCGTGGCTTGTGGCATACCTCGTGCTCATTGTCGGGGTTGCCCAGGTAGCGCTCGGGCTGGGGCAATGGTGGTTGGCGTCGAAACGGCTGTCCCCTGGGGTCATTGCCGGCGAACTCGTGGTGTTCAACCTGGGGAATGCGGGAGTGATCCTCGGTACCCTCATCAGTGCGCCGATCTGGGTGGATGCGGGCAGCGTGCTCATTGCCATCGCTCTCGCCTGGTTTGGGTGGTCCGTGTGGCGACCCCGGAAGCGCGGAGGGGCACTGTGGGCTTACTGGGCGCTTGTCGTCCTGTTGCTGGCCAGCGTCATCGTCGGCCTGTTCCTTGCGCACAGCAGCGCGGCGTAATGAATTGCCGCGCCGATTTCGCGTGGATCCCTCAGGTCAATCATTTCTAACGGTGACCGTCCTGAGCGGTACCGGACGGGCCGGGCTACGCTCGAGGGTATGAGCACTTCGCAGCGTGACGAGAGCGCCCCGCTCGTCGACACGCGCGGACGCCCGCTTCGAGACATCCGGTTCTCCGTGACGGACCGGTGCAACTTCCGCTGCGTGTACTGCATGCCGAAGGAGATCTTCGGCCGCGACTACGCCTTCATGTCGCGCGAAGAGCTGTTGAGCTTCGAGGAGATCACCCGGCTCGCCAGAATCGCTGCGGTGCACGGTGTAGAGAAAATCAGGCTGACCGGCGGCGAACCGCTGCTGCGCAAGGGGCTGCCGGAGCTCGTGGCCATGCTCAGCGCGCTCCGGACACCCTCCGGTGCGGCACTGGACATCGCGCTCACGACAAACGGCTCCGCCCTCGCCCATCTGGCGCCGGCCCTCAAGGAAGCCGGACTGCGGCGCGTGACCGTGTCGCTCGACTCACTCGACGACGCCACCTTCCAGGCGATGAACGACATTCGCTTCCCGGTGCAAAAAGTGCTCAACGGGCTGGAGGTCGCCCACGAGGCGGGCCTCGGTCCGATCAAGGTGAACATGGTGGTGAAGAGGGGCCAGAACGACCAGGACGTCGTGTCGATGGCCCGTCATTTCAAGGACACGCCATACATTCTGCGATTCATCGAATTCATGGATGTGGGGACCACGAACGGTTGGCAGCTTCGCGAAGTGGTGCCTTCGGCGGAGGTCGTCGCCCGCATCAACGCCGAATTGCCGCTCGAGGAGGTCGAACCGAACTACCGCGGCGAGACGTCGCGTCGCTGGCGGTATCGCGACGGCACCGGAGAGATCGGGGTGATCTCCAGCGTCACGCAGTCGTTCTGCCACGAATGTTCGCGAGCCCGCATCTCGGTCGACGGGAAGTTGTACACGTGCCTGTTCGCCACGAGTGGACACGACCTTCGGGAGTTGATGCGCGGCGGGGCCACCGATGACGAGCTCACCGCCGTGATGGCGAACATCTGGCGGACGCGAACGGATCGGTATTCTGAAGTGCGGTCGCTCAATACTGAGCGCCCGGGGCGTGGTGCGAAGAGAATCGAGATGTCCTACATTGGCGGCTGAAACGAAGGCGGAAATGTCGGTGACCGTGCGGTACTTCGCCGCGGCCGCCGAAGCGGCCGGGCGCGAAGAAGAGCAGGTGGAACTTCCCGGCGAAGCGGATCTTGCCGCGCTCAAGACGGTCCTCGTCGACCGCTACGGCGAACTGATGGGCCGGGTCGTGCAGTCGGGTTCGTTTCTGATGGACGGCGTCGTGCGCACCGACGAAACGTATCCGGTGGGCGAGCGGGTAGACATCCTCCCCCCGTTCGCGGGCGGATAGTGGGCGCGCCAGCGCGCGCGAATCCGAACGACCACGGGACCCCGTATGCCGATGCCGTAGCCGGAAACGCCGCACAGGACAGCCTCCGCCTGAACGTACCGGGGCACAGCGCCGATCATGCCACGGCTCCGGAGCTTATGGACTATTTTGGCGCGGACGTCGTCAGGAAAGACATCAGCCCGCTCCTCAGCGGGATCGATCTGGGCGCGGACAATCCGTTCCTGCGCTCGCTTGCGCTCGCGGCCGAAGCCTGGGGTGCGCGGCGAACCTGGTTCCTGACCAACGGCGCCTCGCAGGCCAACCGGATGGGGGCGCTCGCGCTCGGCGCATTCGGGCAGGCCGAACAGCCCGTCCTCGTGCAGCGCAGCGCCCACTCGAGCTTCATCGACGGCATCATCCTCGCCGGACTCACCCCGGTGTTCCTCCAACCGGTGCTGGACGACCGCTACGGAATCGCCCACGGAGTGTCGCCGGCCGAACTCGAGCGCAGGCTCGCCGAGACGGACAATCCGAAGGGCGTGTACGTCGTCACGCCAAGCTACTTCGGCGCTGTGTCCGATGTTGCGGCGCTCGCGAAAATTGCGCACGCGGCAGAGGTGCCGCTCATGGTCGACGAAGCGTGGGGCGCGCACTTCGGTTTCCATCCGAAACTGCCGCAGAACGCATTGTCCCAGGGTGCCGACCTCGTGGTGTCCAGTACGCACAAGCTCGGCGGGAGCCTCACCCAGTCCGCCATGCTGCACCTCGGCGACGGTCCCTACGCGGACGTCCTGGAACCCCTCGTCCAACGTGCGTTCATGCTGACCATGTCCACGAGCACGAGTGCCGTGCTTCTGGCTTCTCTCGACATCGCGCGAAACTCCCTGCAGAACGGCACAGAGCGGATTGGAGCGTCGATTGCCGCGGCGGAGGACATCCGCCAGCGCATCCGCGACGGTGGTCGATTCACGATCGTCAGCGACAGCTGGGGACCGGATGACGCGGTTGCCGCCGACCCGTTGCGAATCTCCGTGGATGTGCGCAGCGCCGGGTTGAACGGCCACGCCGTGCGTGACGAGTTGATTCGCGCCGACGAAATCTACACCGAAATTTCCACCGATGCGTGCATCGTCGCGTTCCTCGGACCCGGATACGAACCGGACGCACAACGATTCGTCGACGCGCTTCACCGGCTGGAACCCACCGGCCGACTTGCCTACGCCGAGACGCACACGCTCCCGCTGCCGCGCACCGGCGAACTGAGAATCCGGCCGCGCGACGCCTGGTTCGCACCAGCCGTCGCCGTCGCAGCGAAGGACGCGGTGGGACTCGTATCCGCCGACTCGCTCGCGGCATATCCGCCGGGGATACCGAACGTGCTGCCCGGCGAGGTCATTTCCGCGGAAGTTGTCGAGTTCCTGCAGAAGGTCGCGGCGAGCCCGGGCGGGTACGTGCGCGGGGCGCGCGATTCGGCCGTCGACACCATCCGCGTCGTCACGCTCTGACCGTCGCTGGCCCAGCGCGGCGCCGGCCGGGCGCGGCCGACGCTGGTCAGGAAAATGCGGCGATCCCCGTCTGCGCCCGCCCGAGGATGAGCGCGTGCACGTCGTGCGTGCCCTCGTAGGTGTTGACGACTTCGAGGTTCACGAGGTGGCGGGCGATGCTGAACTCGTCGCTGATGCCGTTGCCGCCGAGCATGTCGCGTGCCTGCCGGGCAATGTCGAGGGATTTGCCCGCGGAGTTGCGTTTCATGATCGAGGTGATCTCCGGGGAGGCCGTTCCCTCGTCCTTCATGCGGCCGAGCCGCAGGCACCCCTGAAGGCCGAGCGTGATTTCGGTTTGCATGTCGGCGAGCTTCTTCTGGACGAGCTGGTTTGCGGCGAGCGGCCGGCCGAACTGCTGCCGGTCGAGAACATACTGCCTCGCGGTGTGCCAGCAGTCTTCAGCGGCGCCGAGCGCACCCCAGCTGATGCCGAAGCGGGCGGAGTTCAGGCACGTGAACGGCCCCGTGAGCCCGCGAACATCCGGGAACGCGTTCTCCTCCGGGCAGAACACCTCATCCATGACGACCTCGCCCGTGATGGAGGCGCGGAGGCCAACCTTGCCGTGGATGGCCGGGGCGCTCAGCCCCTCCCATCCTTTCTCCAGAACGAATCCGCGGATATCTCCCGCGTCATCCTTCGCCCACACGACGAACACGTCCGCGATGGGGCTGTTGGTGATCCAGGTCTTGGCGCCGCTCAGCCGGTAGCCGCCATCCACCTTCTTCGCGCGCGTCACCATCGAACCGGGGTCGGAGCCGTGATCCGGCTCGGTCAGCCCGAAGCACCCGATCAACTCGCCGCTCGCGAGCTTCGGCAGGTATTTCTGTTTCGTCTCTTCCGTGCCGAACTCGAGGATCGGCACCATCACGAGAGAGGACTGCACGCTCATCATCGACCGATACCCGGAATCCACGCGTTCGACCTCGCGCGCGATCAGGCCGTAGCTCACGTAGTTCAGGCCGCTCCCGCCGTACTCCTCCGGGACCGTCGCGCCGAGGAGCCCGATCTCGCCCATCTCGCGGAAGATCGCCGGATCGGTGTGCTCGCTGCGAAACGCCTCCAGCACGCGCGGGGCGAGTTTCTTCTGCGCATACTGCGCTGCAGTGTCGCGGATCATCCGCTCATCGTCGGTGAGCTGCTCGTTCAGGTGCAGCGGATCTTTCCAGTCAAAGGCAGGTGACATGGATCAAGTCTGCCCTATGCGCGGCGGCGAAAATAACGGCTCGGATCGGCGAGCGCACCCCCGTGCCATTCACGCTCGAGTCAGTCCCGGATGTCGATCGTCCCGTCGTCGCCGACCGGGAACCCCGGCGCGAACGCGGCCTCCCACAGATGACCGTCGGGGTCGGCGAAATACCCGGAGTACCCTCCCCATTCCGCGCGTTCGGCGGGCTTGACCAGTCGAGCGCCGGCACCAACGGCCTCGGCGAGCACGCGGTCGACATCGGCCTCGTTGTTGACGTTGAGCGCGAGCGTCATGCCGCGATACGTGGCGGCGGGATCGGCCGCGACACCGACGTCGGCCGCCAGCTCCTCGTACCCGAAAAGGCCTAGCCAGGTGCCGGACGTGCGGAACCACGTGATGCCGGCGGACTCGTCGCCGCGCTGCTCCCAGCCGAGCGCCCGATAGAATTCGGCGCTTCGGGCAAGGTCCGCAACGCCGAGGGTCACAATCGTGAAGTTGGGGGCGATACTCATGAACCCATTCTTGCGGTGTGCGCCGACACGGCGGGCCTCGCGTCGAGTTATTGCTGGGTTGCCAGGAGCACGGCCACCCAGTCGAAGCGGATGATCGTCCCCGCGGCGACGAAGATCAGAACGTTGAGCATGACCGTGAACCAGAAATTCCGCGCGAACTTTTCCTTCTGGGTTTTGTGGCGGAACAGGTTCTGAGCGATGATGCCGCCCGGCCATCCGCCGACGAGCCCCAGAAGGTGGAGTTGCTCTTCCGGAACCCGCCACGTTCCGGCGACGGAGGCCCTCTTGTCCTGCCAGTAGAGCGCGAAGGCGACGATGCTCGTGCCGCCGTACACCGCGAAAACCCAGGCGGGCATCCCCCAGAAGACGACCTCCAGAATCATGATCGCCGCGAAGCACGCGACGGCAAGATATCCGGCGACCTGAGCTCCCACGCGGCGGACCGTCGGCACATGGGACCATTTCTCGCCGACAACGACGACGTGCTCCGCACGCAGCTTCCCTTCGCGGTTAACCTGCGATTCGTACGTCACGGTCATGCCGTCGTGCGGCCGCTCCAGACGATTCTGGAATGCCTTCACGTGCAGGAAAAGGTCCGGGCCGCCGTCCTCGGGCCTGATGAATCCGAACCCGCGCTCGTCGTGCCAATTCGTGACGACCCCGCTGAACCGCTTCGCCCCGGGGAGCGCCATCAGAGCCCCACCCACTCCGATGCGCCGTCGGCGAGGTACTGGCGCTTCCAGATCGGCACAGTCGACTTGATTCGCTCCACGAGCAGTTCGCACGCGTGGAACGCTTCGCGCCGGTGCGCCGCCGACACCGCCGCGTAAAGTGCCACGTCGCCGATCTCCAGGTGGCCGATCCGGTGCGCGGCGGCCACGGCGAGGCCGGTCTCAGCCGAGACCTCGGTGCAGCACTCCAGGAGAATCCGCTCGGCATCCGGGTGCGCCTGGTAGTCGAGAGCGCGGATGTCGTTGCCGCCGTCGTGGTTGCGCACGACGCCGGAAAACACGACGACCGCACCGGATGCCGGCGATTCGACGGCGCGCCGGACGGCGGCATCGTCGATCGGCTGGTCGGTCACGATGCCAAAAACGGGGGCCACGTTTCCAGTCTGCACGATCAATACCTGGCCAGCTCGCGGGCGGCCGTCAACGAGTACGCGTCGATCCCTCCCGCCAGGTGGCGGACATTGCCGAATCCGGCCTGGCGCAACATCCGCAGTGCGGCGTCCGAGCGGACGCCGTGGTGGCAGTACAGCACGACGGGAACGTCGCGGCGGATGTCGCCGAGCCGACCGCCGAGACTGCCGAACGGGATGAAATCCGACGGTTCGATCACGGCGATCGCGCGCTCGAAAGGCTCGCGGATGTCGACCAGCTGCAGGGCGTCGCCCTGGTCGAGCATCCGGGCCAGCTCGGCGGCGTCGACGATGTCCGGGTGGCCGGCGTCCGCCTCCGCAGCGACATCCGCATCGGCATCCTGGGGGATCGCGATTCCGCAGAACGCGTCGTAGTCGATGAGTTCCGTGATGGGGGCAGTGCCGTCGCTTCGGCCGTACGCCAGGTCGCGGAACTTCCCGGTGAGCGCGTCATACGTCGTGACGGTGCCGAGGAGCGGTTCGCCGATGCCCGTGATGAGCTTGATGGACTCCGAGCACATGATGGCGCCGATCACGGCACACACGCTCGGCAGCACGCCGCCGTCCGCGCAGGACGGCACGGTCCCCGGCGCGGGCGGGGAGGGGAACAGGTCGCGGTAGGTGGGACCGTGGTCGGCCCAGGACACGCTGACCTGCCCGTGGTAGCGCAGGATGGCGCCCCACACGAGCGGTTTCCCGGCGATCGCGGCGGCGTCGTTCGCGAGGTAGCGCGTGGGGAAGTTGTCGCTGCCGTCGAGGAGCAGATCGTAGCCGTCGAGGATCTGCAGGATGTTGCGGGAGTCCACGTGTTCGGCGTGACGCTCGATGCGGATCTCGGGGTCGATCGCTTTCACGGTGTCGCTGATCGAGTCCAGTTTCGACCGGCCGATGTCGGCCATTCCGTGCGCGGTCTGCCTGTGCAGGTTGGAGAGCTCCACGACATCCGTATCGATGACGCCGATCGTGCCGACTCCCGCCGAAGCGAGGTACGGGATCGTCGCACTGCCCAGGCCGCCGGCGCCGATGACGAGCACCCTCGCTGCTGCGAGCCTGCGCTGGGAGTCCTCATCGAATCCGGGCAGTGAGAGCTGGCGGCTGTAGCGGGCGAGACGGTGCGGGCTCAGTGCCGGGCCGACCGGAACAAGTGCAGCACGCGGTCCCACGCCTGCCTCCCTGGCCATCATCCGCCGCGAGGGGATTCGCGGCCTGAACGTCCAGTCTATCCAGCGTCGGTGAGGGCGACCGCGCGGGAAATGGCCTCCTGAACGGCAGCGGCAGGAGCCGTCCCTGCACCGGCGGCGCGCCCCGCGGCGTAGCCGACGAGATAGGTTGTGAGCGGGGCGGCGGGTCGCAGAACGGCGTGGGCCACGACCCCGGCGAGGCTCAGGATGCCGTCGATGTCGGCTTCGCCGCGGAACTCGTTCTCGTCGATCCCGAGCTGTTCGCACAGTTGCCGCACCCAGTCGTTCAGGCGCTGACTTTCCTCCGCGTTCATCGTGCCCCTTCCTTCATTTCTCTCGTGGGAATCGTCGCACCCAGCCGTGCCGCATCCTCCCAGGTATCGACATCGTCGGTCGCACTCGACAGCTCAGCGACGGGGAGCAGGTCGAGCCGCTCGATCAGGTCCCGCATCGATCGGCCGACAAGTTCGCCAGGCGAAAACCGGGCGAGCGCGTCCGCGAGGGCGCGGCTGCGGTACAGGCACGCGAGCGGTTGGCGGCGTCCGGAGGCATCGACGGTGATCGCGCCGTCCACGCCCTCCTCGGCCGCGTCGAGCGCCGCCACGAGGACGGGCAACTGGCGTTCGATGGCGGGCATATCGCACGCGAGGACGAGGACCGCGTCGCCGAGGGGTGCGCCGGCAGCGGCGAGCTCGCGCACGCCGGCCTCGAGCGCGGCCGCGGGTCCGGCGAACGGCGGCTCCTCGCGCGTGACCAGCACCGTGTCGACCAGCACCGTGTCGACCTGCACCGTGTCGTCAAGCGCGGTGTCGTCAAGCGCGGTGTCGCGCGTTGCCCTGCCGCCCGGCGCCACCCGATCCAGTTCGGCCGGATCGATGGGGCCGACGACGACGCAGCGACGGGACACGCTCAGCGCCGCGGACACCGTGAGTTCCAGCAGGTCTCGGCCGCCGACCGTGAGCGTCGCTTTGGCGACGGATCCGAGCCTCGCGCTCCGTCCCCCCGCGAGAACCACCGCATCGATCAGCATGCGCTCACTCTAATTGATCGCGAAATCCGCGGGTGAAAACGGCAAGATAGAGGAATGAGACGCCGAGCGCCCCGCCGGGACATCGATGAGGGCAACCTCACGGTCTCGAAGCCGAAGACGAAAGCGGCCGGGCTGGAGGCGGTGGCCATCGCCCTGGACCGGGGCGTCGCGCAGGCCGGTGTGGTGCGAACCGCCAGAGCGCTGCTTCGCCTCAATCAGGATGGCGGAACCGACTGCCCGGGTTGCGCCTGGCCGGAAACCATCACGGGCAAGCGCAAGGTGGCCGAGTTCTGCGAAAACGGAGCGAAGGCGGTCGCCGAAGAAAACACGAAACGCACCGTCACACCGGAGTTCTGGGCAGTGCACTCGATCGCCGAACTCTCCGACAAGACGGAGTTCTGGCTGGGCAACCAGGGGCGCATCACGGAGCCCGTCATCATCCGGCCGGGGGAAACGCACTATTCCCGGATCAGCTGGACGGAAGCATTCGACCTCATCGGCGAACGGATCCGCGCCACGACTCCGGATCGCTGCGTGTTCTACACCTCGGGGCGCACCGCGAACGAGACCGCGTTCATGTACCAGCTGTTCGCTCGCTCGCTCGGCACCAACAACCTTCCGGACTGCTCCAACATGTGCCACGAGTCTTCCGGCGCGGCACTGAACTCCACGATCGGGACCGGAAAGGGCACGGTGTCCCTCGACGACATCGAGCAGGCGGAACTCATTTTCGTCGTCGGGCAGAATCCGGGAACGAATCATCCGCGGATGCTCTCGGCGCTGAAGGACTGCAAAGACCGGGGCGGCACGATCGTTGCGGTGAATCCGCTTCCGGAGGCCGGGCTCCTGCGTTTCAAGGATCCGCAGACCGTCGGCGGTCTCATCGGCAACGGCACCGCCCTCGCAGACCACTTCCTGCAAATCAAGGTCGGCGGGGACCTCGCCCTGTTCCAGGCGTTCGGCCACCTCCTGCTGAAGGCCGAGGAGGCGGCGCCGGGAACCGTCCTCGACGCGGACTTCATCGCCGATGTGACCGACGGCATCGACGCGTACCGGGCCGCCCGGGCAACCCTCGACTGGGATGAGACCGAGAAGGCCACCGGGCTGACCCGGGAACAGATCACGGAGGTCGCCGAACTGCTCGCGCGGTCGAAGGCGACCATTTTCTGTTGGGCGCTCGGACTCACCCAGCAACCGCACTCGGTGAACACGATCCGCGAAATCATCAACCTGCTGTTGCTGCAGGGGAACTTCGGCAAGCCCGGCGCCGGCGCCTGCCCGGTGCGTGGGCACTCCAACGTGCAGGGTGACCGCACCATGGGCGTGTGGGAGCAGCCGGTCGGGTGGATGACCGACCGGCAGGGAGCCGAATTCGGGATCACGGTTCCCACCGAGCCCGGATACGACTCCGTGCAGGCCGTCAACGCGTTCGCGAACGGAGAGGTCGACGTGTTCGTGTCGATGGGCGGGAACTTCGCCCTCGCGAGCCCGGACACGGAAGTGATCGAGGGAGCCATGAAGCGGGCGGGCCTCACGGTGCACGTTTCGACCAAACCGAACCGGTCCCATGTGGTGCACGGGCAGACCTCGATCATCCTTCCGACGCTCGGCCGCACCGACACGGACGACAAGCATCCGCACGGCAGGCAGATCGTGTCCGTCGAGGACTCCATGTCGGTGATCCGGTCCACGCAGGGCCGACTGGATCCGGTCTCCGACCACTTGCTCGCGGAGCCCGTCATCATCGCGCGCATGGCGGTCGCGGCGCTCGGGGAAGACCACCCTGTGGACTGGAGGGCGATGGCCGAAGACTACGACGTCATCCGCGACCACATCGCCAGGGTGATCCCCGGCTTCGAGGACTTCAACCGGCGCGTGCGGGAGCGCAACGGATTCGTGCTCCCCAGCCCGCCGCGCGACCGGCGCTCGTTCGTTAATGACATCGGCCGCGGCAAGTTCACGGTGAGCCCGCTGGAGTACCTCACGCCGCCCCCGGGCCATTTCACGCTGCAGACCCTGCGCAGCCACGACCAGTACAACACCACGTCTTATGGGCAGGACGACCGCTACCGCGGTATCTCCCAGGGCCGACGCGTCATCCTCATCCACCCCGACGACCTGGCCGAGGCGGGCTTCGCCGACCGGCAGCTCGTGGACGTCATCAGCACGTTCGGCGGAACGGAACGCAGGGCAGACCGATTCCGCCTCGTCGCGTACCCGAGCGCGCGCGGCTGCGTCGCGGCGTATTTCCCGGAAGCGAATGCGCTCGTGCATCGCGAGCTGCTCGCGCGCGAATCGAACACGCCGGGGTTCAAGGCGATGGCGGTGCGTTTCGTCGCGCGGCAGGATGACGACGACGATCCGGGCGCCGACCTGGCCGACGTGGTCACGGCCGAGTTGGCCCGATGAGCCGAATCACGGCGCGGCGAAGGGTGACGAGGGTCACTCTCGGAGAGCAGCAGAGCAGGCGAGAGGACCTCCTTGCCGTCGAAGAACCCCTCGAGATCCGGGTTGGCGGCCGGTCGCTTGTCATCACCATGCGCACGCCGGGCCACGACTTCGACCTGGCGGCCGGGTTTCTCGTGTCGGAGGGCGTGATTTTCCAGCAGGATCACGTCCGTACGGCCCGGTACTGCGCGGGCGCGGGCGAGGAGCACCTCAACACCTACAACATCCTCGACGTGACCCTCGGACCCGGGGTCGCCCCACCCGACCCCAGCCTCGAACGCTCCTTCTACACGACGAGTTCCTGCGGGCTGTGCGGAAAAGCCAGCATCGACGCGGTGCGCACCCACTCCGTGTTCACGGTGGACCGCGACGAGGCAACCATCAGCGCGGAGGCGCTCGCCGAACTCCCCGACCGGCTGCGGTCCGAACAGGCCGTATTCGACCAGACCGGCGGGCTGCACGCCGCGGCACTGTTCGACGCGGCGACCGGCCAACTGCTCGTCCTCCGCGAGGATGTCGGTCGGCACAACGCGGTCGACAAGGTCGTCGGCTGGGCGCTCAAGGAGGGCAGACTGCCGCTTCGCGGCACCGTGCTCATGGTGTCGGGGCGGGCCAGCTTCGAGCTCGCGCAGAAAGCGCTTATGGCCGGGATCCCGATTCTGGCCGCCGTGTCCGCCCCGTCCTCGCTCGCCGCAGAACTCGCGGAAGACCAGGGGATGACGCTCGTCGGGTTCCTCAGGGGAGACTCGATGGTCGTCTACTCCGGCGGCCAGCGCGTCGTGGACTGAGCCCTCGCCGTCAGGCCGCCAGCAACTGGCGCAGCACGTACTGCAGGATGCCGCCGTGCTGGAAGTACGCCGCCTCCGCCGGGGTGTCGATGCGCACCTTCGCCTCGAACGTGCGCTCGCCAGCATCCGATGCGACCCCAACCGTCACAGTGTCGGGAATGTCGTCCCTGCCTTCAAGTCCGGAAATCGAGAACTCTTCCTCACCGGTCAGGCCGAGCGACTCCGCCGTGTCGCCGTCCTTGAACTGAAGCGGAAGCACGCCCATGCCGATGAGGTTCGACCGGTGGATGCGCTCGTACCCGACGGCGAGAACTGCCTTCACGCCGAGGAGCAGGGTGCCCTTGGCCGCCCAGTCTCTGGACGAGCCGGAGCCGTACTCCGATCCGGCGATGATGAGCAGCGGAACACCGTCGTTCTGGTACTTCTGGCTCGCATCGAAAATGCTCATCTGCTCGCCGTCCGGCAGGTGACGGGTTTCCCCGCCCTCCACTCCGGGGACGAGAAGGTTGCGCAGGCGGATGTTCGCGAAAGTTCCGCGGATCATCACCTCGTGGTTGCCGCGCCGCGAACCGTACGAGTTGAAGTCGCCGGGCTTGACGCCCTGCTCCTGCAGCCACCGTCCGGCGGGGGAGTCCCGCTTGATGCTTCCCGCGGGCGAAATGTGGTCGGTCGTGACCGAGTCGCCCAGCAGCGCGAGCACGCGCGCATGGGCAATGTCTCTGAGGGGTTCTGGTTCGCGTGGCATGCCCTCGAAGTACGGCGGCTGACGCACGTAGGTGGAGGTGTTGTCCCACGCGAACATGTCGGCGTCCGGGACCTCGAGCGACTGCCAGTTGTGGTCGCCGTCGAAGACGTTCGCGTACCCTTCCGTGAACATGCTCGACTCGACGGACTCGCCGATGAGTTTCTGCACCTCCTGGCTTGTCGGCCAGATGTCGCGAAGGTACACGTCCTGGCCGTCAGTGCCCTTGCCGAGGGAGTCGGTCAGCAGGTTCGTGTTCATGGTGCCGGCGAGCGCGTACGCCACGACGAGCGGCGGCGACATGAGGAAGTTCATTTGCGTCTGCGGGTGGATGCGTCCCTCGAAGTTGCGGTTTCCGGAGAGCACGGCCGACACATTGAGGTGGTTTTCGTCGACGGCCTTCGCCACCTCGGGGATGAGCGGCCCGGAGTTTCCGATGCACGTCGTGCATCCGTACCCGACGAGGTTGAAGCCCAGCTTGTCGAGGTACGGGGTGAGTCCCGCCCGGTCGTAGTAGTCGGTGACGATCCTGGATCCGGGCGCGAGCGACGTTTTTACCCAGGGCTTGGACGTCAGGCCGAGTTCGACGGCCCGCTTCGCCATGAGCCCGGCGCCAATCATGACCTCCGGGTTGGAGGTGTTCGTGCACGAGGTGATCGCGGCGATCACGACGTGGCCGTTGTCGATATCGGATGTGGTCCCGTCCTGGAATGTGACGGATGCGGGGTCGGACAGCCACGGGACATCCTCGTGGGGCACGTCCCGGTTGATCGGCTTCGCTTCCTTCTCAAGAGAACCGAACGCGATCGGGTCGCTTGCCGGGAACGATTCGTCGGACGCCTCGTCGAGGCCGGAAAGAATCTCCGGCACTTGGGATCCTTCCGTGAGGATGACGCTGACCACCTTGCGCGCCTTGCGCAGCGGGATGTGGTCCTGCGGGCGCTTGGGGCCGGCGATCGACGGCTCGACGGTGGCAAGGTCGAGTTCGACGATCCGCGAATACTCGGCCTCGTTCTCGGGGTCGTGCCACAGGCCCTGTTCCTTCGCGTACGCTTCCACGAGCTCGATCTGAGATTCCTCGCGACCGGTGAGACGCAGGTATTTGAGCGTCTCGTCGTCGATCGGGAAGATCGCGCACGTCGAACCGTATTCCGGGCTCATGTTGCCGAGGGTCGCGCGGTTCGCGAGCGGGATCGAGGAGACGCCGGGGCCGAAGAACTCGACGAATTTGCCGACGACCCCGACGTTTCGCAGAGTGTGGGCGACCGTGAGCACGAGGTCGGTTGCCGTGGCACCCTCCGACAGCTTGCCGGTGAGTTTCACCCCGACGACGGGGGGAACGAGCATGCTCATGGGCTGGCCGAGCATCGCGGCCTCGGCCTCGATTCCGCCGACGCCCCAACCGAGCACGCCGAGCCCGTTGACCATGGGCGTGTGCGAGTCGGTGCCGACGAGCGTGTCGCAGTACGCCTGAGTCACGCCGTTGCGCTCCCGGGTGAACACCACGCGAGCGAGGTATTCGAGGTTCACCTGGTGGACGATTCCGGTGTCCGGCGGGACGACGAGGAAGTCGTCGAAAGCCTGCTGGGCGTACCGCAGAAGCTGGTAACGCTCCTGGTTGCGGGAGAACTCGAGATCCGCGTTGACCTGAAACGCGCTCGCCGCCCCAAACGCGTCGGCGATGACGGAGTGGTCGATGACGAGCTCGGAGGGGATGAGCGGATTGATCTTCTGCGGGTCGCCGTCGAACGAGGCCATGGCGTCGCGCATCGCGACAAGGTCGACGACGCAGGGAACGCCCGTGAAGTCCTGCAACAGCACCCGTGCGGGCGTGTACTGGATCTCCGCACCGTGATCTGCGGCCGGATCCCAGTCCGCGACCGCCTGCACCTGCTCTTTCGTGACGAGCGTGCCGTCCTCGTTGCGCAGCAGGTTCTCCAACAGCACCTTGAGGCTGTAGGGGAGCCGTTTCGAGCCCTCCACGGCATCCAGTCGGTAGATTTCGTACTTCGTGCCGCCGACCGTCAGATCGCTTTTCGCACCGAAACTGTTCATGTCCCATACCTCCGCCAGGCCGACGGCGGTGAACTCACCGCCGACGGTGATCCTCACCCCATGCTGCGCTGTTCCGTGTGCAGTGTCAACGCGGGCTGCAGCCGGGCGGGACGAGGCATAGGCTGGAAGAAGGCGGTCTACCGAAAGTGAGGCCCGAATGGCGGACACACGACGTCCGAAAGCCACGGGAAAGACCGCGAAGCAAAGCAGCGCGCCCGCTGACGTGCTTCGCGGCTACTACACGCAGATGGTGCTGGTTCGCGAATTCGAATTGCGCGCGAGCGAAATGTACGCGAGAGCGAAAATCGGCGGCTACTGTCACCTCAATCTGGGCGAAGAGGCGACGGTCGTGGGGCTCATGGCGGCGCTGAAACCCACCGACTACCTGTATACGACCTACCGCGACCACGGTTACGCGCTGGCCAGGGGGATGGAGCCGGGGGCCGTGATGGCGGAGCTGTTCGGCAAGTCCACCGGTGTCGTGGGCGGCTACGGCGGGTCCATGCACATGTTCGACCTCGAGCGTCGGACCATGGGCGGCTACGGAATCGTCGGCGGCCAGATTCCGCTCGCAACCGGGGCGGCGTTCGCGATCAATTACCGCAGCGCTGCGGGAAAAAATGCGGAAGCGGTGATGTGCCTCATGGGGGACGGAACCACGAACATCGGCGCATTCCACGAGTCGCTGAACCTTGCCGGGCTGTGGAAGCTCCCGATCGTCTACGTGATCGTCAACAACCGCCTGGGCATGGGAACGTCGGTGGAGCACGCTTCGGCCGAACCCGATCTGTACAAGCGGGGCTGCGCGTACCGGATCCCCGGCGAACGCGTGGACGGCGATGATCCGGTGGCGGTGCGGGATGCGGCGCTTGCTGCTCTGGAAAAGGCGCGCGTCGATCGCCAACCCATGATTCTGGAGACGATGAGCTACCGGCTGAAGGGCCACTCCGTGGTGGACCCCGCCCGGTACCGCTCGAAGGAGGACACGGAAGCCGCCCAGGAGAATGATCCGGTTCCCGCGTTCCGCACTCGGCTGATCACATCCGGAGCTCTCGATGACAAAGCCGCGGATGCCATCCACGAGGCGGCGGAGAAGACCGTGGACGAGGCCGTGAAGTTCGCCGACTCGAGCGCCGATCCGCTGCCCGCCGAAATGTTCGACCGGGTCTATGCGACGCCCGTGGCCAACATGCCCAGCGCGTTCCCCGGCGACCCCGTGGTGGTGGCGTCATGACCGAGCTGACGTATCGCCAGGCGCTCAACGACACGCTCCGCGCCGAAATGGCGCGCGACGAGAACGTGTACCTCATCGGCGAAGAGATCGGCGTGTTCGAGGGGTCGTACAAGATCACGGCCGGGCTGTTGAAGGAGTTCGGGCCGAGACGCGTCGTCGATACCCCGATCGCCGAGGAAGGTTTCACCGGGGTGGCCATCGGATCGGCGATGCTGGGCTTGCGGCCCGTCGTCGAAATCATGACCATCAACTTTTCGCTCATCGCGATCGACCAGATCGTGAACCATGCGGCGAAGATCCGGTCCATGTTCGGCGGCGAAGTCAGCGTGCCGCTCGTCATCCGGACGCCGGGCGGAGGCGGCCAGCAACTCGCGGCAACGCACTCCCAGAACCTGGAGGTCTGGTACGCGCACATCCCCGGGCTCAAGGTTGTCGCACCGTCCAGCCCCGCGGACGCGAAGGCGCTGCTCACTGCGGCGATTCGCGACGACGATCCCGTACTGTTCCTGGAAAACCTGGGCCTGTACAACCTCAAGGGCGAGGTCCCGGACGGCGAGCAGGTCGGCGAGATCGGCACGGCGGCGATCGTGAAGGACGGAACCGACATCACCGTCGTGAGCTATTCGCGCGGCGTGGTGACCGCTGTGGAGGTTGCGAACCAGCTTGCCGGGGAGGGCATCTCCGTCGAGGTCGTCGACCTGCGAAGCCTGAGGCCGCTCGACCGGGATACGGTGTGCGATTCGGTCCGGAAGACGAGCAGGGCGGTGATTTTCGAGGATGACCTGTTGACCTACGGGATCGGCGCCGAAATTTCGGCGACCATCGGCGAGGGGGCGTTCGACTGGCTCGACGCGCCCGTGCGCAGGGTGGCCGCCGCCGAAGTCCCGCTGCCGTACTCGAAGCCGCTGGAGCGGGCGGCGATGCCGGATGCCGCCGCGCTCACGAAGGTCATCCGCGAGACGCTTGCCGCATCCGCATTCCAGGGAGGTCAGGATGTCTGAAGTGGTCATGCCCCGGCTGTCGGACACGATGGAGGAGGGCGAACTCGCCACGTGGCTGAAGAACGAGGGCGACACGATCGCGAAGGGCGATATCCTCGCGGAGATTGAAACCGACAAGGCGACGATGGACCTGGAGGCGTTCGAGTCCGGCGTGCTCGAGAAGCACCTCGTCGACGCGGGAAGCGTCGTCCCGATCGGGACGCCGGTCGCCATCATCGGCGACGGCAGTGGCACGACGGATGCTCCGAAGAAGAAGGATCCGCCGAAGGCGCAGGAGACCCCTCAGGCCGAGGAACCGCCGAAGGCGAAGGAAGCCCCGCAGGTTGAGGAGCCGCCGAAGTCGGCGTCTCGAAACCAGGCCTCAGGCAAACTCCGCATGTCGCCCGTGGCCAGGAAGATCGCCAAAGACCACGGGATCGATCCTGCGACGATCACCGGTTCCGGTCCGCAGGGCCGCGTCGTGCGCGCGGATGTGGAAGCGGCGATTTCCCAGCAGGCCGCCAGCCCGACGGCACCTGTCTCGCCGAGCGCAACTGCCGCTCGGCCGGCCGGTGCGATGATCCCAGGGTCCGACGAGGAGATTCCGGTCAACCGCATCCGCAAGGTCGCGGCGAAACGGCTCACCGAGAGTCAGGCCGTCCCGCACTTCTTCCTCACGAGCGTCGTCGATGTCGAGAAGCTGCTCGCGTTTCGCTCCGACGTGAACGAAAGCCTCGAGGCGCAGGGCGTGAGGGTGAGCGTCAACGACCTGTTCGTCCGTGCCGCCGCCGTGACGCTGCGGCAGCATCCGGAGGCGAACTCCTCGTGGGGCGATGATTCGGTGATCCGCCGGGCCAGAGTCAACATTGGAATCGCGGTTGCCACCGACGCCGGGTTGCTGGTTCCCGTCGTGCACGACGCCGAAACGAAGGGGCTCGGCGCCATCGCGCAGGAGACCGTCGCGCTCGCGGAAAAGGCGCGCGACGGCAAGCTCAGTCCGGACGAGATGAGCGGCGGGACGTTCAGCATCTCCAACCTCGGGATGTTCGGCATCGACCAGTTCACGGCCGTGATCAACCCGCCGGAGGCGGCAATTCTCGCGGTCGGGGCGGCCAGCCCGGTTCCCGTCGTGCGCGACGGCGTGCTCGTGGAGGTTCCGAAGCTGAAGATCACGCTCACCGTCGACCACCGGGTCATGGACGGTGCGGTCGCCGCCAACTTCCTGCGGGACCTCGTCGGCGTTCTTGAGCATCCGCTGCGCATGCTGCTCTGACGCGGCGGCGATTTCCCGCGCCCCGCGAACCGCGCTCGGTACTACCGTAAAAGGATGGCTCAGTTCTGGGCGCGTCTCGACGCAGGAATACGCACACTCCCGCCGGGCGCGTTCGCTTTCGTGATGGCGACCGGAATCGTGTCCACGGCGTTTCTCATGGTGGGGTGGTCCGTCGTTTCGACGGTGATGCTCGTGCTGGCCGAGGTGAGCCTCGCGGCGCTCGCCGTTGCGCTGGTCGTGCGACTGGTTCGGCATCCGGGATCCGCGCTGAGCGATGCGCGCGAACCGGAGCGAGCGTTCGGGTATTTCACGATCGTCGCCGCCATCAATGTCGTGGCGGTCCGGCTGTATTCGCACGATCCGGTTGCAGCCATCGCGCTCGCCATCGTCAGCATCCCGGTGTGGCTGCTCCTCAACTACGGCGTTCAGGCCGCACTCATGCTGGGCAGGCGGGATCGACCCGTCGCGACGCAGGTGAACGGGAGCTGGTTCCTGTGGGTGGTCGCCACCCAGTCGCTTGCCGCGGTCGGCGCGGAGATCGGGCGGGGCGCGGACAACCAGTGGATTGCCGCGATCTCCGTCGCGCTGTGGGGCATCGGCGTCGTCCTGTATCTCATGCTCGCGACGCTCGTCACGCTGCGGCTGCTCACGACGCGCAACGACGCGGCCAAACTCGGCCCGGCCTACTGGATCTACATGGGCGCCACCGCCATCACCGTGCTCGCGGGCTCCTACATTCTCGTGCTGCCCGCAGACCTGCCGATCATGGCGGTGATGTCCCCTGTCGTGGGCGGGCTCACCTTCATTCTGTGGGCGTTCGGGGTGTGGTGGATTCCGCTCCTGCTGATTTTCGGGGTGTGGCGGCACGGCATCCAGCGCATCCCCCTGACCTACGAGACGGACCTGTGGAGCATTGTGTTCCCACTCGGGATGTATTCCGTGGCGAGCATGCACTTCGGCACGCAAACCCACCTTCCACTCATGACGACGCTGGGCGAGTACGGCGCATGGGTATCCGGGCTCGCATGGCTTGCCGTCGCGGCCGCGATGGTGGCCAGCGCGGCAGTGCGGCGGCCCGCAGCCTCCCGCTGATGCTTCGCGGATGGGCGGGCGCGCATCCGCATGGCAACCATTTTTCACTGTATTTTCCGCAGGGCAGGATAGCGGCCGCCCGATAACCTACCTGCAGAGCAACGCTGCGGTTGGAAGGCTTCGGGTGGGAACCATGAAGACAGAAACAGGACGACTGGCAACGGCGGTGAAGAAACTGCCGCCGGGAGCATTCGCGTTTGTGATGGCCACCGGAATCGTCGCTGCGGCGTTTTCGCTGATCGGCCTGTCCACGGTGACCCTGGTGCTCCTCATCATCGCCGTCGCCGGCCTCGTCGCGCTGCTGTGCGCGCTGGCGTGGCGGATCGTGCGCCACTGGGATTTCGTGTACGCCGATGCCCGCAATCCCGCGATCGCGTTCGGATTCGCGACGATTGTCGCCGCGCTCAACGTTGTGGGGGCGCTGTTCTTCTCGATCGAGCCGATCGTGACGATCGTGCTCCTGTGCCTCAGCGTCCCGTTCTGGCTCGTGCTCACGTACGGTATCGCCGCCGCCATGATGCTCGGTCCGCAGGATGGACCGCCGGCGCACAAGGCGAACGGGAGCTGGTTCATCTGGGTGGTCGCCACGCAATCGATCTCCGTGGTGACCGGCATCATCGACCACGGGTTGAACGTCAACCTGCTCGGCGTCATCGCGGTGGGGATGTGGAGCATCGGCGTGATGCTGTACATCATCCTGACCGTCATCATCACTCTGCGCCTCATGACGACCACTCAGGACGCGTTCGGCGTTCGGCCCACCTACTGGGTGTACATGGGGGCGACCGCCATCACGGTGTATGCGGGGTGGTCGATCCTGAGCCTCCTGACGGAAATGCCCATCATGCAGGCGACCCACGACTTCATCTCGGGCTTCACCTTCATGTTGTGGGCATTCGGCGTGTGGTGGATTCCGATCCTCGTAATTTTCGGGTTGTGGCGTCACGCCGTGAAGCGCTACCCGGTGCGGTACGAGTCCGAACTGTGGAGCATGGTCTTCCCGCTCGGCATGTTCTCGGTCGCCAGCATCCACCTCGGCAAACTCCTCGGGCTGCCGGTGGTGCACGACATGGGTGTCATCTGCACCTGGATTGCGGGCGCAGCGTGGTTGGTGGTGACCGCGATGATGTTGCGGTCGGCCAGCCGGAAGCAGGTGCCGGGCGAAACCACGACGGAGAAAATCGCGCACACCTTGTAGCACTGCGCTTCCCGGTAGACTTTTGGACGGCTCCCCGCGTGGCGCCACCCAGGCGAATTCCCCCAGGACGGAAACGGAGCAAGGGTAACCGGGCTCTGGCGGGTGCGCGGGGGGCTGCTACTTTTTCGGCCGAACGCTTTCGGCGCGGTCGATGCCTCGCAGTGCCCGGCTGTCTGCCGCGAAGGATTCGAAGTCTCGGTACGTAAGCTGGTGGGGTGGCGCGATCCATCTACATCACCTCGGCAGAAGGCAACACCGGCAAGTCGACCATCGCTTTGGGCGTGCTCGACACGCTGACGCGGTCCATCGAAAAGGTGGGAGTGTTTCGGCCGATCGCGCGATCGGCCACGGAACGCGATTACGTTCTCGAACTCCTGCTCGCCCATGACGGCGTAGACCTCGACTATGAGTTGTGCGTCGGCGTGGGGTACGACGACGTCCACAACGATCCGGACGCCGCCCTTGCCACCATCGTCCAGCGGTACAAGGCCGTCGAGGCGTTGTGCGATGCCGTTGTCATCCTCGGTTCCGATTACACGGATGTGGGCAGTCCCACCGAGCTGGGATTCAACGCCCGGGTCGCCGCAAACCTCGGCGCCCCCGTCGTGCTCGTGCTCGGGGGCCGGGTCGGGGAGAGGCTGGACGCTCGATCCGCGGATTCGCTGCGCCAGTTGGCGGAGATTGCCACAGCCGAACTGCATCACGAACACGCAACCCTCCTTGCCGTCATTGCGAACCGGGCCGACCCGGACACGGTCGGCGACATCCGCACCGGTGTCTCGTCGGCGACCGCGGGCGTGCCCGTGTGGGTGGTTCCGGAGAATCCGGTGCTCGTCGCCCCCACCATGAAATCGATCATGGAGGCGACCGGCGGGAGTCTGCTGAAGGGCGACCCCGAACTGCTCAGCCGGGAAGCCCTGGGTGTGGTGGTCGCGGCGATGGGCATGAACAACGTGCTGCCGCGGCTCATCGAAGGGTCGGTCGTGGTCGTCCCCGCCGACCGAACCGAGGTGCTGCTGGCCGTTCTCATGGCGAACGAATCGGGCACGTTCCCGTCCGTCGCCGGCATCGTTCTGAACGGCGGATTCGAGCTCCCGGAGCCGATCGATCGGCTCATGGAGGGCATCCGGTCGACCCTGCCCATCATCCGAACCGAACTCGGCAGTTACGACACGGCCGTGCGCATCACCCAGATCCGGCCCAGGCTGGCCGCCGACTCGCAACGCAAGCTCGACACGGCGCGCGCCATGTTCGAGGAACACGTCGACGCGGATGAACTCCTCGCGCTCCTCGATGTGGAGCGCACCACCGTCGTCACCCCACTCATGTTCGAGTACGGGCTCATCGAACGCGCGAGGGCGAATCGGCGCCACATCGTGCTTCCCGAAGGCGAGGACGACCGCATCCTGCGCGCCGCCGCAACCGTGTTGAGCCGCGGTGTCGCCGACCTCACCATCCTCGGGGAAGAAATCGAGGTGCGTTCGCGGGCCATCGGACTGGGCCTGGACATTCAGGATGCCCAGGTGCTGAGTTCCTTCGACGACGTGCTTCGACTCAAGTTCTCGGAGGAATACCACCGCCTGCGGGAACACAAGGGCGTGACGCTGGAGCGCGCGCGGGACACCGTCACCGACCCCTCCTACTTCGGCACGCTCATGGTGCATCTCGGACTTGCGGACGGGATGGTGTCCGGCGTCGCCCACACCACGGCACACACGATCCGCCCGGCCTTCGAGATCATCAAGACGAAGGAGGGCGTCGCTGTCGTCTCGAGCGTGTTTCTCATGGCGCTCGCCGATCGCGTGCTCGTGTACGGCGACTGCGCGGTCATACCTGATCCGACCGCGGACCAGCTCGCCGACATCGCGGTGTCGGCCACCGAGACCTCGCTGCAGTTCGGCATCGAACCCCGCATCGCCATGCTGTCGTATTCGACGGGCGAGTCGGGGACGGGCGCGGATGTGGACAAGGTGCGCGAAGCGACCGCCATGGTGCGCAAGCGCCTGGTCGGCGTCCCGGTGGACGGGCCCATCCAGTACGACGCGGCGGCGGATGCTGCAGTGGCCCGAGCGAAACTGCCGGACTCGGAGGTGGCGGGGCGCGCCACCGTGTTCATCTTCCCGGATCTGAACACCGGCAACAACACGTACAAGGCGGTGCAACGCAGCGCGGGTGCCGTGGCCATCGGGCCGATACTTCAGGGACTGCGGTTGCCGGTGAACGACCTGTCGCGGGGCGCAACCGTGCAGGACATCGTGAACACGATCGCGATCACCGCCATCCAGGCGCAGGCCGCGCGCCCATGAGCCCTGCACGGCCGGGCCGCGTCCTCGTCATCAATGCGGGGTCCTCGTCCCTGAAGTTCCGGCTCATCGAACTCGACGGCGAGCGCACTGTCGCGTCCGGCCTCGTGGAGCGCATCGGCGAGTCGCACACGGCTTCGGTATCGACAGTGGCGGAGCTTTCGGGGGCCGGTTCGGAGTCTCGGGTGTGGCGGGCGTCTACGGGCGGAGACTCCGAACCGGCCCCCGAAAGCGACCGGGCCAGTGGCGTGAAAGACCACACGGCGGCGTTTGGCGTGATGCTCGGCCAGTTGCGCGCGAAGGGGATCGACCCGGCAGAAGGATTGATGGCGATCGGGCACCGCGTGGTCCACGGCGGCGAGCGATTCGTGGAACCCACAATCATCACCAACGAGGTGAAGCAGCAAATCGACGACCTGTCGAGGCTGGCTCCCCTCCACAATCCGCCGAACCTGGCCGGAATCGTCGCGGCGGAGGTCACGTTCCCCGGCGTTCCGCAGGTCGCGGTGTTCGATACCGCATTCCACAGCACCCTGCCGCCGGTTGCCCGCAGTTACGCGATCGACGCGGATGTCGCCGAACGGTACGGCATCCGACGGTTCGGGTTCCACGGGATCTCGTTCCAGCACGTCGCCGGAGCGGCCGCGGAGTATCTCGGTCGGCCGTGTGCGGAGCTGAAGCTCATCATTCTTCACCTCGGCAATGGCGCCTCCGCGTGCGCGGTCGACGGCGGCCGTTCGGTGGAAACTTCGATGGGGCTGACCCCGCTGGAGGGGCTCATGATGGGCACGCGCGGTGGCGACATCGACCCGGGGGTGCTCCTTCATGTGCAGCGAGAGGGTGGTTTGGGCGTCGACGAGCTCGATCGGCTCCTGAATCATGGCAGCGGCCTCCTCGGCCTCGGCGGTTTCGGTGATATTCGCGATGTGCAGAAGGCGGCGGACGGCGGGGACGCGCGCGCCGCGCTCGCCATCGAGGTGTACACCCACCGCATCCGCGGCTACGTCGGGGCGTACCTGGCCCAGTTGGGGCGGGTGGATGCGATCGTGTTCACTGCGGGCGTCGGCGAGAACAACGCTTCGGTGCGCGCCCGCGCGCTCGCCGGACTCGACGGTTTCGGAATTCGGGTGGACGAGGAGCGCAACGGGTCGTCGTCCCGCGAGGCCCGGATAATCTCCCCCCCGGATGCTGCCGTCACCGTCGTGGTGGTGCCCACGAATGAGGAGCTGGAGATCGCGCGCCAGGCGGCAGCGCTCGTCCGCGACTAATTTGCCCTGGGGTGCTCGCTTCGCTGCCAGGGCTCGGCGTGAGGTCGGTGCGCCCCAGTAGCATGGGGTGGTGGTCACCGCCCTTTATCGCCGCTACCGGCCGGAAACGTTCGCCGAACTGATCGGACAGTCGCAGGTGACCGAGCCGCTCATGACGGCGCTGCGCACGAACCGGGTGAATCATGCATACCTGTTCAGCGGTCCGCGTGGATGCGGCAAGACGACTTCGGCGCGCATCCTCGCCCGGTGCCTCAACTGCGCCGAAGGCCCCACGGACACGCCGTGCGGGAAGTGCGCGAGCTGCCGGGAGCTGGCCAGGGATGGCGGCGGTTCGCTCGATGTCGTCGAAATCGACGCGGCCAGCCACAACGGGGTCGATGATGCCAGGGACCTGCGCGAGCGCGCCGTGTTCGCCCCGGCCCGCGACCGCTACAAGATTTTCATCCTCGACGAGGCGCACATGGTGACGCCGCAGGGTTTCAACGCGCTCCTCAAGATCGTGGAGGAGCCGCCCGACCATGTGAAGTTCATCTTTGCGACAACCGAACCGGACAAAGTCATCGGGACGATTCGCTCGCGCACGCACCACTACCCGTTCCGGCTTGTCCCTCCCGCGCAAATGCTCGAATACGCGCAAAGCATGTGCGACAGCGAAAAAGTCACCGTGGCACCGGGCGTCCTGCCTCTCGTCGTGCGCGCCGGCGGCGGATCGGTGCGCGACACCCTTTCCCTGCTCGACCAGCTCATGGCGGGGTCGGAAGGCAACTCCATCGAGTACGAGCGGGCTGTCGCACTCCTCGGCTACACCCACTCGGCGCTTCTGGGGGAAGTGATCGACGCGATCGGATCGCGGGATGCGGCCGCCGCGTTTTCCGCCGCGGATCGCGTGATCCAAACCGGGCAGGACCCCAGGCGTTTCGTCGAGGACCTCCTGGAGCGGCTTCGCGACCTCATCGTCGTTGCCGCGACCGGCGGCGGCGCTGCGGCGGTGCTGCGCGGCATCCAGCAGGACGAACTCGACCAGATGGCGGTTCAGGCATCCCGGTTCGGCGAAGCGGAACTCAGTCGCGCCGCCGATGTTGTCGGTGCCGCGCTCACCGAAATGACCGGTGCGACCTCGCCTCGACTGCACCTTGAGCTCATGATCGCGCGGATCCTGGTTCCGGCCTCGGATGCCTCAGCGCGGGGGACTCTTGCCCGGGTCGAGCGTCTCGAGCGCCGCGTCGGCGTCGAGCAGTCACCGCTCCCTGAGGAGCGCGAAGCGCGTCTCGAAGGGAGCAGGACAGCACTCCGGGGGTCGTCGGGTGTTGATCGGGACGCCCCGCCCGTAGACGCCCGCCACACCCCGGCATCCCGATCAACACCCGACGACCAGCCACTGGCAAAAACGGAAGCTCCGCTCCCTGAGAAGCGCGACGCAGAAATCGAGAAGCCGCTCCCTGAGGCTCTCGAAGGGAGCACGCAAGCGGCTCCGAGCACGCCGGTCACGTTCCAGCAGCTCGTCGACTCCTGGGCGGAAATCCTCGAGGTCGTCGGAAAGAAGAAGCGCGCGGCCTGGGCCGTCGCGTTCACCGCGAAGCCGATGGGTCTCAAGGATGACGTTCTGGCGCTCGCGTTCCCGAGCCAGAACGACGTGGAGAACTTCAAGAAGCCTCAGGCCGCCGACCAGAGCGTGAGCGAAATCCTGCGGCAGGCCATCATCGAGGTGCTCGGAATCCGGGTCAAGTTCATTGCGAAACCGGATGCGGCGGCTGCGGGATCGCGGCCGAAGGTTTCGCCGGCCGAACCAGCACAGGAACCCGCCGCGCCGACGGCGCCGGCGGGTGCAACCGACTCCGGCGGATGGGCCGTAGCGGCGATCCCGCAGGGGGACACCGCGACAGAACCGGACGCTCGATCGGCGCAGAGGCCGGCACCGAAACCGAAGGCAGAACCGAAGACGGAACCAGGGGCGGAACCGAAGGCAGAACCGAAGGCGGGTTCGGCGACTCCGGCACAGCGCACCGCGAAGTCCGACGCTCCTGAAGCGCCGGCGAAGAAGAAATCGAGCCCGAAGTCGCACAGCGAACCGGGCGCGAAACAACGGTACGGCGAAGCCGTGGTGCGCGAGATCCTCGGAGCGAACTTCATTGAAGAGAAGACGGTCGCGCCGCGAGTCACGCCGAGCCAGGAGGCCTGACCCGTGTACGAAGGCATCGTCCAGGAGCTCATCGACGAACTGGGCAGGCTCCCCGGAATCGGCCCGAAGTCTGCCCAGCGCATCGCATTCCACATCCTGCAGACCGAATCGTTCGATGTGTCCCGCCTCGCGGAAGTGCTCGTCGAGGTGCGCGACAAGGTGCGATTCTGCGAGGTGTGCGGCAACGTCACCGAGCAGGAACGCTGCCCGATTTGCCGGGATCCGCGCCGCTCCGCCGCCACGATTTGCGTCGTTGAAGAGGCGAAGGATGTCGCGGCGATCGAGCGCACGCGCGAATTCAAGGGGCTCTATCATGTGCTCGGCGGCGCGATCAGCCCCATCGACGGGGTTGGGCCCGACGATTTGCGAATCCGCCAACTCATGGAACGACTCGGCGACGGCACCGTCACCGAGGTCATCATCGCGACCGACCCGAACCTGGAAGGCGAGGCGACGGCGAGCTACCTCAGCCGCCTTCTCGTCCAGCCGAACCTCCGCGTGACCCGGCTTGCCTCCGGACTGCCCGTCGGCGGCGACCTCGAGTATGCCGACGAAGTGACGCTCGGTCGGGCATTCGAGGGGCGCCGCGTAGTACAGGGTTAGCGAACGGTAGAATTCTTACTTCCGCCTCTGAATTTTTCGGGAGACCCATGAGCCTCATCGTGCAGAAGTACGGCGGCTCCTCCGTTGCGGATGCCGTGAGCATCAAGCGCGTCGCCAAACGCATCGTGGAAACCCGAAAAGCCGGCAACGACGTTGTCGTGGTGGTATCCGCCATGGGCGACACGACCGACGAACTCGTCGACCTCGCGACGGAAGTCGCACCGCTGCCTTCCGGGCGCGAACTGGACATGCTGCTCACGGCGGGGGAGCGCATCTCGATGGCACTGCTCGCCATGGCGATCAAATCGATGGGGTTCGAGGCTCGCTCCTACACCGGAAGCCAGGCCGGGATGGCCACGGATGCCCGACACGGCAGCGCCCGCATCGTCGAGGTGAACCCGACCCGCATCCGCGAGGCTCTCGATGCGGGGGCCATCGCCATCGTCGCAGGATTTCAGGGGTTCAATCGGGGCACGGGCGACATCACAACGCTGGGTCGAGGCGGATCCGACACCACGGCGGTGGCGCTTGCCGCGGCGCTCGGGGCCGAGGTGTGCGAAATCTATACCGATGTTGACGGTGTTTTCACGGCCGACCCGCGTATCGTCCCCAGTGCGCGCAAGCTCGCGAGGATCACGAGCGAAGAAATGCTCGAACTCGCGGCCGCCGGAGCGAAGGTGCTCTACATCCGCGCGGTCGAATATGCCAGGCGGCACGGGGTCACCATCCACGTGCGGTCGTCGTTCAACAATAATGAGGGGACGCTCGTCGTCAATCCGAAGGACGGAGAAACCGTGGAAGAGGCCATGATCGCGGGGATCGCAGTCGATCTCGGGGAGGCGAAAATCACTGTCGTCGGCGTTCCGGATGTCCCGGGGAAGGCGGCGGAGATTTTCACCATCGTCGCCTCGACGGAAGCGAACATCGACATGATCGTGCAAAACGTTTCCGCTGCCGCTACCGGGCTGACCGACATTTCGTTCACCCTCCCCATGGCGGACGGCGCGCACGTCATGCAGACGCTCCTGGCGGAGAAAAAGCGGGTCGGCTTCGACAGCCTCCAGTACGACGACCAGATTGCGAAGCTCGCGCTCGTCGGTGCCGGCATGCGCACGAGTTCGGGAATTTCCGCGAAACTCTTCACGGCGCTGTATGAGGCCGGAGTGAACATCGAAATGATTTCCACGAGCGAGATCCGCATCTCGGTCGTGACGCGCGCCGACACGGTCGACGACGCAGTACGCGCGGTGCACACCGCATTCGAGCTGGACGGCGACGAACTCGCCGTCGTACACGCAGGGACGGGACGATGACCACAGGAGTGAACGTTGGGATTGTCGGGGCCACCGGCCAGGTGGGCGCCGTTGTTCGCGAGCTGCTTGACGAGCGGAACTTCCCGGTCGCCACCATCCGGTATTTCGCGTCGGCCCGTTCTGCGGGCACGACGCTGCCCTGGAGGGGCGAGCAGGTCATCGTCGAGGATGCCGCGACCGCGGACCCGACGGGTCTCGACATCGCAATTTTTTCCGCCGGCGCCACGACGTCGAAAGCGCAGGCACCCCGGTTCGCCGCCGCCGGTGTGACCGTCATCGACAACTCGTCGGGTTGGCGGATGGACCCCGATGTGCCCCTCGTCGTCAGCGAGGTCAACCCGCACGCGATCTCCGAAGCGCGCAAGGGAATCATCGCGAACCCGAACTGCACCACAATGGCCGCGATGCCCGTGTTGAAGGTGCTGCACTCGGAGGCGGGACTTCGCAGACTCGTGATCAGCACCTACCAGGCGGTGTCCGGTGCGGGGCTGGTCGGCGGGGACGAACTCATCGCCCAGTCCAGAGCGGCACTGGAGCAGAATGTCGCCGGACTCGTCCATGACGGGTCATCGGTGGCATTTCCGCCCGCCACCGTGTTTCCGGCAACCATCGCGTTCGACGTCATCCCCATGGCGGGCGACCTCGTCGACGATGGTTTGTTGGAGACGATTGAAGAGCAGAAGTTGCGCAACGAGAGCCGCAAGATTCTCGAGCTTCCCGACCTTCTGGTGAGCGGAACCTGCGTTCGCGTGCCCGTGTTCACCGGCCACTCCCTCTCCATCAATGCCGAGTTCGACGAGCCGATTTCTGTGGCGCGCGCCGAGGAACTCCTCAGGTCCGCTGCGGGCGTCGAACTTGTCGACGTGCCAACGCCATTGCACGCGGCGGGGAAGGATCCCAGTTTCGTCGGCCGCGTCCGTCAGGACGAGGGCGTGCCGGACGGGCGGGGCCTCGCCCTGTTCATCAGCAACGACAACCTGCGCAAGGGTGCCGCGCTGAACACCGTGCAGATTGCCGAATTGCTCGCCTCCAGAGTTGCCTCGGTCTAGCGGTCCGGGACGCTGAGCGGAAACACTAAACTGGGATCGTGAGTCCAGAAAACACGGTCGATGTCGTGCTCATCGGCGGCGGCATCATGAGCGTCACCCTGGGCGCAATTCTCAAACAGGTTGAGCCGGAGTGGAGCATTCACCTTTACGAGGCGCTGCCCGAGCTCGCGCTGGAGAGCTCCAATCCGTGGAACAATGCCGGAACCGGCCACTCGGCGCTGTGCGAGCTAAACTACACGAAGGAACTGCCCGACGGTTCCGTTGACATTTCCAGCGCAGTCAAAATCAACGAGCAATTTCAGATTTCGCGCCAGTTCTGGTCGTACCTGGTGAAAAAGGACCTCCTGCCCGAACCGGAGAAGTTCATCAATACCGTCCCGCACATGAGCTTCGTGTGGGGGGAGGACAACGTCGCGTTCCTCCGCAGGCGCTTTGACGCGCTCAAGGACCACCCCCTGTTCGCCGGGATGGAGTACAGCGAGGATCCCGCCGTCATTCACGCCTGGGCGCCCACGATTGTTGCCGGTCGGCCCAAGTCCCAGCGTTTCGCCGCCACGAGGATGGCGGTGGGAACGGACATCGACTTCGGGGCGCTCACGCGCGACCTCGCCGACTATTTGGAATCGCAGGGCGCCGCGATCAGCACCGACGAGAAAGTCACCGGTCTGTCGCGGGGCGGGGACGGGGTCTGGACGCTTCGGATGCGCCGCGCCATCGGAAAGGGGGTATCCCGAGTGCGGGCGCGATTCGTGTTCGTCGGCGCCGGCGGCGGAGCGTTGAAGATCCTGCAGAAGTCCGGCATCCCGGAGGCCCGCGGGTACGCCGGATTCCCGGTGAGCGGCCAGTTCCTGCGCACCGACGACCAGACGCTCGTCGCCAGGCACCTCGCGAAAGTGTATGGAAAGGCCTCGGTCGGCGCGCCGCCGATGTCCGTGCCGCACCTGGACACCCGGATCATCGGGGGAGCGGCGAGCCTGATGTTCGGCCCGTACGCCGGGTTCACGCCCAAGTTCCTGAAGACGGGCTCCTGGCTGGATCTGCCACTGTCCATCAGGTTCGGCAACATCATTCCGCTCCTCGCCGTGTTCAAGGACAATCTCGACCTGTCCTGGTATCTGGTCACCCAGCTGCTGGCCAGCAAGCGGGCCAAGTTTGCTGCGTTGCGCGAATACATGCCGGATGCCAGGCCGTCCGACTGGCACCTGATTACCGCCGGCCAGCGCGTTCAGGTCATCAAGAAGGATGCGAAGAAGGGCGGCATCCTGCAGTTCGGAACGGAAGTCGTGACCGGCGCTGAGGGGACGATCGCCGGACTTCTCGGGGCCTCGCCGGGGGCGTCGACGGCCGTACCGATCATGCTTGAACTCATTGAGCGGTGTTTCCCCGATCGTGTCGCCGAGTGGACGCCGGCGCTCCGGGCGATGGTTCCGAGCTACGGCAAAACGCTTTCGGCTACCCCTGCGCTCGCGCAAAAGACGCTCGACGCCACGGCCCGCACGCTGGAACTGAACCGACCCGCGTAACCCCAGTCCGGGGGACAAGAGTCACGGAATCCGGGGGTTTTCGCGACAGTTCAGTTCGTGTCGGGGTACAACCTGTCTCGAATCGATGGCATACTCGTGGCACTTGCAACCCGAGCGAAAGTTACCAAGCGTGTCTATTGGACTGCCGGCCCACCTTGCGCCACAGGCCATCTGGCGATCCTTCGTAACCGCACAGCACACCGTCGCTCTCACCCTGCTGGGCATTGCCCTGCTGGCGACTCTGGTGCTTCAGGGCGCACGGCCAACCGCGGCGATTTGGCCAGCCGCGTTCGCGCTCGTCCCGTCTGTGGCACTTTTGCTGCTCAGTAGCCGGATGAGGACCGTGCTGTGGTGCTTGGCATATCTTCTGGTTTCCGGAATCGCCCTTCACCTCCATGCGCTGATTCTGCTCAGCCAGCCGATTCCGATCACCCCGGGCGACGGGTTTTCCTTCCTGGCCGCGAAGGTCGCGATCATCATGGTGGGCGGTTGCGTGCTCGGGGTCGGCGCTGGTGTCGCCTGGGCCGTCGCGGGGTACATCGTTGCCGAGCTCGCGGTAGGGCTGGCGCAGGTGGACGCCGGAATTCCGGCGCAGTTCGACCTGCCGGCGTTCGTGGCCATGATCGCCACGGTCATCACCATTCCCCTGATCTCGTTTACCGGCAGACGGCAACGGCGGGTGCAGCCGCGGATTAGCCGTGCCGCCCGGGACGAACAGGCGGCGCAGGTGCGCGCCCGCATCGAGGTGAAAGCCGCCGCGCTCATGCACGACACGGTACTCAACCACCTCGCCGCCATTGCCGAGTCCCCCGGCGCGGGACTCGCTCCCACCCTGCGGGAGCAGATCCGGCGGGACGTCACGGCTCTGATGGGTGAGGAGTGGCTGTCCGAACAATCGGAAGTGGTGGACGGCAAGGTGCGCGCCGACTGGCAGCACAGCGGCCTGTTCAGCGCCATACAGGAGGGGCGCCTGCTCGGTCTGGAGGTGGAGGCGACCGGAGACCTGGTCACGGTCGGACGCCTCGACCGGGAATCTTCCATCGCGCTGGGGCTCGCAGTCAAACAGTGTCTGGTCAACGTAGTGAAGCACTCCGGAACGAATCGCGCAGAGGTGGCGGTTTACGGCACGAACGACAGCGTGTCGGTCATGGTGGTGGACAACGGTCGCGGCTTCCGTGAGGAGTCCACGGGCGTTGATCGACTCGGATTGCGATCCTCCGTTCGCAAGCGCATCGAAATGGTGGGGGGACGGGTCAACGTCTGGTCCACCCCGGGCCGCGGAACGTCCGTCATGATCACGGTTCCCGCGTCGGAAGGGGCGCACACGGAGCCGGCCCAGGGTGGGGGCGGTGCACCGTGAAACCGATTGAGCGCACCCGCCAGCAGCTCGACCCCATCGGCTCTCTCGGGAGTCGGCCGCTGTCCATCGTCCTGGCGTGTGGCGCGTTCCTTTTCGGTCTGGTCATGACGATTCGATCGCTGGATCAGGTCTCCAATGTGATGCTCGCGGTTCTCACGCTGTCCTGGCTCGCCGCCGCGACACTCGTCGTCACGATTGCGACCTCCCCGAGCCGCGCCCCGTTTACGCAGTCCGCCCACCTTGCCGTGCAATTGCTCGCGCTCGGCGCCGTGGTGCTCTCTGTCGCCAGCCAGTGGGGTACAAACCGATTCATCCAGGACGATTTCGGGTCGATGTCGCTCGGGCTTCTGATGCTCGCACTCGGCCCGTACCGCCCGGCGATGGAGCTCGCGGCCGCCGGTGGCCTTTCGGCGGTCTTCGTGGGATTCGTCACGCTCACCGAAGTGCCGAATCTGGATGCTTCGGCACCCACGGTGTCGTTCGTGCTCGTGGGCATGGCCCCCGTCCTGGCTTTGTCGTTTGCCTCGGCGAGCTTCTCGGGCGGCCTCGTCAATGCGCTGGAGCGGTGGCAGCTCCAGGAGCAGTTGGCGGTGGAGCGTCGCAAGCTTCGTCTGCGCGACGGCATCACGCGATCGGTGCAGCAGGACCGGGTCATGATCCTGAGCAAGGACGTGCTTCCGTTCTTCAATGGTGTCCTGGAGCGCGACACCGTGGCGTCTGAAGATCGCGAACGGGCACGCGACATTGCCGGAGCGATCCGATCACTCATGGTGGCCGAAGCCGACCGAACCTGGCTTGAAGTCGTCGCGGTGGATGATGGCGTGCCTGACGAGCGGATGAGCAGGGCCGTCGACGACAGGGCCGGAAGGGCGTCCTGGATGGTGAGCGATCAACGCACGGCACTTCGCGCCCTCATTGTCGGTCTCACGGACGAGCCCACGTTCGTCCCCGGCAGCATGCGCATCGCCATTACCGGCACGAAGTCGGTGTGCCACGGCGCAGTCTCCAGTCAGTTCACCGCGAGTGACCTCGACGTTCGCGCGGCCGTGGCGCCGTATCTCGCCGTGATTCGAATCGTGTTTTCCGCAGTCCACCTCGAAATCCACCATCAAACACTCACACTAAGGTTCTCCTATGAGCAGCGCTGACCCGGGCACGGCTTCACCTCAACCCGACCCGCACGACCGTGCACCGATCCGACTCGCGATCCTCGACGATCATGAGGTTCTCCTGGACAGCCTCGGCAGTTGGATCACGGCGAATGCGCTCGACTTTTCTCTCGTCCTCAGGGCACAGACCTGGCTCGAACTTGTGCACAGCGACAACTTCCCCACCGAACTTGTCCTGCTCGACTTCAAGCTCAAGGAATCGGTGTCGATCGAAGCGCGCGTGAGAACCTGCCGGGCCGCGGGCGCGAAAGTCATCATCCTGAGCAGCCTGGACTCCCGCGAGGCTCGGGAGCGTGCTCTCGCTGCCGGCGCCGCCGACTTCCTTTCCAAGTCGCTGCCCATGCAGGCCGTGATGGATGCGGCACGCCGCGTCATGGGGATGGACGTGGAGACGCCCGAAGTGCGGGACTGGCGGCCGTTGCCGTCGGGCGCGCTCAATCAGGAGAAGCCCAAACTCAGCCACGGCGAGCAGGAGGCGTTCAGGTTGTACGTCTCTGGGCTCAGCACGGTTCAGGTGGCCGAGGAAATGAACGTACAGTATGAAACGGCGAAGACGTATCTTCGCCGGGTTCGGGAGAAATACGCAAAGGTCAATAGGCCGGCCAGCAAGAAGGCGGAGCTGATTCGCCGGGCAGCCGAGGATGGATATTTGGAGTAATGGCGAAGCTTTATTTCCGCTATGGCGCAATGAACAGCGGCAAAAGCACCAACATGCTTCAGGCCGCCTTCAATTACGAGGAGCGCGGGCAGCAGGTTCTGCTCACCAAGCCGCAAATCGATACGAAGGGTGACACGGCGATCGTGTCGCGGCTCGGCGTGACGCGCCCCGTCGACTTCCTCATCACGCCGCAGGACGATCTCTGGGACCTGTTCACCCAGAAGCGGGCGCAGTTCGAAGCGAAAACGGGCAAGCCGCTCAACTGCCTGCTCGTGGACGAGGCTCAGTTCCTTACCGAGTCCCAGGTCGATGACCTGCTGAGGATTGCGATCCTGAAGGACATCCCCGTTCTGGCGTACGGCATCCGCACGGACTTCCAAACTGTCGCGTTCCCCGGCAGTCGGCGATTGCTGGAGATCGCCCACTCGCTCGAGGAGTTGAAAACGATCTGCCGGTGCGGGCGCAAGGCCGTGTTCAACACCCGCATGGTCGACGGCCTGTACATTTTCGATGGCGACCAGGTGGCGATCGAGGATGGCGTTGAGGTGGTCTACGAGTCTCTCTGCGGCGCATGCTATCTCGAGGAAAGCGGTGGGAAATTCAATCGGACGCAACGCGTCCAGAGCTCCCCTCTGGCAACGGCATACGACTCTGGACCCGACGCTGATTTTGCCTGAGGTGTCGGTGTCGCAGCGCTTGAGCATGGAAGCATGCTCGCCGAATCGGTCCCCGTCATGAATCGCCGCGAGCTGGCCGGACGCGTCGCGCTCGTGAGCGGGGCAGGCAGTTCGACCGGAATCGGTGCAGCAACGGCGCGCGCTCTCGGTGAGCTGGGTGCCCGCGTGGCGCTGACGTCGACGACCCAGCGCATCCATGAGCGGGTCGCGGAACTGCGTTCCAGCGGCATCGACGCTATCGGGTTTGTCGCGCGGCTGGATTCCGAAGGCGGGGTGGATGCGCTGGCGAAGGAGCTCGCCGCCGCCTCCATCGTGCCCGCGATCCTGGTCAACAATGCCGGCATGGTCAGTGTTTCGGACGGCGATATGATCACCGGTGGTCTGGACGGCGGTGTGGACGAGTGGCGTCGAAGCCTCGACATGAGCCTCACGAGCGCGTTTCTCCTGACGCGCGCTCTGGTCCCGGGAATGCGGGCGTCAGGCTGGGGGCGCGTGGTGAATGTCGCCAGCGTCAGCGGCGCGGTCATGGCCACCCGCGGCGATGTCGCGTATGCCACGGCGAAGGCGGGAATGGTCGGGCTGACCCGCGCGGTGGCGGTCGACGAGGCGGCTGCCGGCATCACCTGCAACGCCGTGGCGCCCGGGTGGATCGGCACCGGATCCCAGACCGAGGCCGAGGCAGCACAGGGCCTTAGCGTGCCGGTGGGGCGCAGCGGTACGCCGGCAGAGGTGGCGTCGGCGATCGCGTGGCTGGCCAGCCCCGGTGCGTCCTACATCACCGGGCAGGTCATTGTGGTTGACGGCGGAAACAGCGTCGCCGAGGAGCGCGGTTAGCGGCCACCTAACGGTGACCGCTAACGCATTTAGTCGGGGTATTCGGCGCTGCGCGCCTCTTACCCCTTCCTCTTCGGATCAGGTGAGAGTTCACTCTCACCTGATCCTCATCGTCGGGGTAGCGGGATTTGTCCCCACCGCACGGACGTCACGCTGTTGCACAGCGCGCCGTGACCGGCGACGTGGGCCCACCCACTCGTGGGTGCAATTCTTCAACCCAGACGAAATGCGTTAGCGGCCACCTTACGGTGACCGCTAACGCATTTGGTCGGGGTAGCGGGATTTGAACCCACGACCTCTTCGTCCCGAACGAAGCGCGCTACCAAACTGCGCCACACCCCGATAGTGTCTCCGGTCGACCTTCCGGTTGACCGAACCTGATCAAGAATAGCCGAAATCGTCGGCGGTCAGTGTCACGACGACCGCTTCCGGCGGGCAGGCAAATCGCACCGGGGCGAAAATGGACGTTCCGATCCCCGCGGAAACCTGAAGGTACGCCGCGTGGAAGGCATGGTGCCACAGGTGCAGGCCGCTTGCATACTTGCTCGGAAGGTCGCAGTTCGTCACGAGGGCCCCGAATCCGGGAACCTGCACCTGCCCGCCGTGGGTGTGCCCGGCGAAAATAACGTCAGCGCCGTGATTCACGAACGAGTTGAGCACGCGCTGATAGGGGGCATGGGTAAGCGCGATCGTGACCGGCTGAGGTCCGGTGCGGTCATCCTGCCACCCGACGTTTTCCCGCATCTCGTCGATTGCGCCCGGCAACTGGTCCAGGCGATCCCAATTGTTGTGGGCGTCGTTCACTCCGACGAACTCGATTCGCGATCCGTTGATCGACATCGCGCGAGCCGTGTTGTTGAGGTCGAGCCAGCCCAGGGAGTCGTAAAGCTCTTCCAGTTGCTCGGTGTCGAGCCGAGGCGGATTCAGGCGTTCACCCCGGGCATCGCCGAAGTAGCTGAACGGATTCTTCGGGGTGGGGGAGAAATAGTCGTTCGACCCATGGACGTACACGCCGGCAACGCCGCGGAACGGTTCGAGCGCCCTCTCCAGACCCTCGATGCCCCGGGGATGCCCAAGGCTGTCGCCGGTGATCACGACCAGATCAGGCTCGTAGTCTGCGAGAGACGCCACCCAGTCCTGCTTCGCGGTCTGCCAGGGTGCCATGTGCAGGTCGGAGAGGTGGAGGACGGTGATCGGCCTCGCGGCCGGATCGAGTACCGGGATGGTCTCCCTGCGTACCGTGAACCGGTTGCGTTCGACGAGTGCTCCCCACGCGAATGCGCCGAGGGCCGCGGTGCCCAGAGTGGCTAACGCCGCTCCGAGGATCCGCGTGCCCCCCGGCGAACTCATGGAGTACAGCCGAGCGGTGGAGATCCGTCAACGGTGCTGCCGACCGTGAGCGTGACACTCCCCTGCTTGGATGCAGCTTCACCGGCCCCAGGGTTCGAGTCTGTGACCTTGCAGATCTTGGACGGGTTGGCCACCAGGACCCAGGAGAAGTGGATATTGCCAGATGCGAATCCGAGGGCCACGAGGTCATTCCTGGCATCGGTCGGAGACTTGCCCACCAGGTCGTTGGGAATCTTGACGTAGAGAGAACCGTCACTCGGATACAGCGTGACGTCGAAACCTCTGGAGACTCGCGTCCCATCGGCGGGGTCTGTGCCCGCTGCAGTTCCGGTTGTGGCCGCCGAAGGTATCGGACCACCAATAGTCACGGTAAGGCCCAGGCTTTCCAGAAGGTTCTTCGCCGACTCCATGTCCATGCCGTACACGGACGGGATTGGCGTCGCGCTGCTGGAGAGCATGCTCGACGGCGGATCAGCGAAACCGTCACCACCGTACTGGTTCGTCAGGGCTTCGATGATGGGTCGGAAGATCCGGTGCCGCGCTGTGGCGGCGTTCCCGCCCGGAAGCGAGATGTTTCTCAGCGACTGTTTGCCGACAATGTTGCCGACCCACACGGCGAGCGTGGACTTCGTGCTCGCCCCCAGAGTCCAGGTCTGGTACGCGCTGTCTGTGGTTCCCGTCTTGCCGATCAGGGGGTGGCCGTTGAACGGGTTCGAAGCCACGCCGGTGCCGCCGGTCATGACGCGCTGCATGGCGTACGCGGCCCCAGCGGCAACTTCGGGGGTGATGGCGCGGTGGCAGGATGTCGGCTGGCCTCCGAGGTCGGTGCCGTCGGGCCCGACAATCTTGTCGACCGCCACGGCGCTGCAGAACATGCCGCCGCTGGCGATCGTTCCCACGGCCAGCGCCATCGTGAGCGGGGCGACCTCGTTTGTTCCAAGGACCGAGGTCGGGTTGTACTGGAGTTCGGCTCCATCCGCCCGGTGAACCCCCATCGACTGGGCGACATCCCGGATCTGGCACAGGTCCAGTTGTTGCGCCATGGACACGAACGCGACGTTGACGGATCCCGCTGTTGCCGTGAGCACGCTCATCGGCCCATTTTCACCGGCGTCGTTCTTGGGCTTCCACGGCGCCCCCAGAACCCAGCTTCCGCCGTTGCAGGATGCCGGGAAACTCTTGAAGTCGTGCGGGGTTGCGTTCACGATATCGCCGAGGCCCTTGCCGTTCATGAGCCAGTCGGTGAGCGTGAAGATCTTGTAGGTGGAGCCGGGCTGGAAACCGGAGGACCCGCCGTAGTCTCGGTCGGTGGCGTAGTTGACGGCAGTCGAGGTCGCCGGATCGCCCTGGCCCGTATCGTCGAAGTACTTGTTCTGGGCCATGACGAGGATTCGCCCAGTTCCCACCTGCGTGGACACCGCAACCGATCCGAGGTCGAAGCGGGTTTCCGTGGGGGGAGCCTGTGCCTCCAGTTGCGCCTGCGCGTTGTCCTGCTGGCCGAGGTCGAGCGTCGTGTACACGTTGTAGCCGCCACGGTCCCAGTTCGCCTGACGCTCGTCCTTGGTGGCCCCGAGCATGGGGAAGTCCTTTACGGACTTCAGGATGAAGTCGCAGAACGTCTTCGCGTCCGCGGCATAGGTGCAGCCGTTCGTGGGGAAATTGTAGTGGGCGTAATCGGCGATGGGAGTGTTCAACGCCTCCGTGTACTGCGCCTCGGTGATCATCTTCAGGTCGCGCATGTTTTTGAGGATGATGTCCCGACGGGCCTTGTTTGCCGGATACTTTTTCGGATCGTCGAGGTTGCGGTCGTTGGGCAGCTGGACGATCGCAATGAGGCTCGCGGCTTCGGCAATCGTGACGTCGGACGCCGGTTTGCCGAGGTATTCCTTCGCCGCAGACTGGATGCCGTACGTGTTGCCGCCGAACCCGGTGATGTTCAGGTAGGCGAGCATGACCTGGTTCTTCGTGTACTTCTTTTCGAGGCCGATCGCGAGCTTCGCCTCTTTGAGCTTGCGGTCGAGGCTTTGTTCCTGAGCGACGGCCAGCGCCTTGTTGCGCTCTGCTTCGGTGGGGAGGAGGAGTGCTTCCTGGATGTTCACGTTCTTGACGAGCTGCATGGCGAGGGTTGACGCGCCACTGCCGATCGCATTGCTCGAAATGTTGCCGATGGCGGCACGGATGATCGATTGGGCGTCGACGCCGCCGTGCTCATAGAACCGCCGGTCTTCGCCCGCGACGAGCGCCTCTTTGATGTACGGGGAGATCTGATCCCAACTGACCTCTTCGCGGTTCTGCTTGTACACTTCGGCGAACGGCACGTACTTGCCGTCGCGCGTCGCCCACAGCACGTTCTTCTGGGAGAGCGTCCCGATCTCCATGTAGTCGGGCAGCGCCTCGAATACCCCGATCGACGCGTTCGCGGTCATGCTCGTCACGGCAAGCGCCGGGGTGACCATTGCGGTGATCAGTACGCCGGCTAGGGCACTCAGGCTGAGCATTCCGGCAATGCCGGAGAGCACGCCGAGAGGCTTGGTGTTTTGGCTGGGCATAGGATACAGAGTAACGGGTGAACGTCCCGGGAAACCTGAATGGATGCCTTGATGCCGCGCTGGGAATACCTGACAACCCCTCTCATTGTGCACAACACCGCCGCGATCCTCAACAATTGGGGCGAGCAGGGCTGGGAACTCGTGCAGGTCGTGCAGGGGCCGGAGGGCGGACTTGTGGCGTATCTCAAGCGCGAAGCTGCACCGCACGTTAACGAGGGGAATGCCTGATGTCTGCACTGGATGATCGACTCGCCGAGCTGGGGCTCGTTGTCCCTGAGGGATCCAAGCCTGTCGCCACCTACATTCCCGCGGTGGTGAGTGGCAACCTCGTGTACACGTCCGGCCAGTTGCCGATGGTGGATGGCGCGATGTCGAAAACCGGGAAAGTTGGGGCTGAGGTCTCACCGGACGAAGCGAAGGCGCTCGCCCGAATCTCCGTCCTGAACGGTCTGGCGGCCGCTCGTTCGGCGATTGGCTCACTCGACCGGATCACCCGCGTCGTGAAGGTGGTCGGTTTCGTCGCCTCAGATCCGTCGTTCACGGGTCAGCCCGGCGTGATCAATGGCGCCTCCGAACTGCTCGGCGAAATTTTCGGCGAGTCGGGCCAGCATGCGCGCAGCGCCGTCGGCGTCGCAGTCCTCCCGCTGGATGCCCCCGTCGAGATCGAGTTCACGTTCGAATTCGCCTAAACCCGGCCAGACGGGCTCGAAGTAACTGAGCCTGCGAGAAGGGGTGTCGGTTTTCTCGCGAGTTTTGAGGCGTCGAAGCCGCCTCAATGTTTGAGCTGAAAACCGACACCCCTTCTCGCAGGCGCCCAAGAATTACTTCAGCTTGTCCGTAATCACTTGCATGACTTGCGTGTCCGCAAGCGTGGTGGTGTCGCCGACCTCCCGACCTTCCGCAACATCCCGAAGCAGCCGCCGCATGATCTTGCCCGACCGGGTTTTCGGTAGTTCGGTGACGATGTAGATTTTCTTCGGCCGCGCGATCGCGCCGATCTGTTCGGCGACGTGCGCTTTGAGGATGGCTTCGGCCTCTTCGGCCGTCTGCGCCTCGGCCTGCTTGGCCCGAAGGATCACGAACGCGACGACGGCTTGCCCCGTCGTGTCATCGGTCGCGCCGACGACTGCGGCTTCGGCGACGATCGGATGCGAGACGAGGGCGGATTCGATTTCCATGGTGGAGAGTCGGTGCCCGGAGACGTTCATGACGTCGTCAACGCGTCCGAGCACCCACAGGTCGCCGTCGGCGTCGAGCCTCGCGCCGTCGCCGGCAAGGTACATGCGTCGGTTGGGGGAGCCGTCGAAGTCGAATTTTTCCCAGTAGGTTTCGATGAACCGTTCGGGGTCGCCCCAGATGCCGCGCAGCATGGACGGCCAGGGGGCTGTTGACACGAGCAGTCCGCCGTTGCCGTTGCCGACCCGTTTGCCGGTCTCGTCGAGCACGTCCACGGAGATTCCGGGGATCGGGACTTGCGTCGAGCCCGGCTTCGTCGAGGTGATGCCGGGAAGGGCGGACACCATGATCGCTCCGGTCTCGGTCTGCCACCAGGTGTCGACGACGGGGGTCTTCCCGCCCCCGATGATGTCGCGGTACCAGATCCACGCTTCGGGGTTGATCGGTTCGCCGACCGATCCGAGCACGCGAAGCGAGCTGAGGTCGAACTTCTGCGGGTATTCGCGGCCAGTTTTCATGAACGCGCGGATTGCGGTGGGCGCGGTGTACAGAATCGTGACGCCGTATTTTTCGATGAGTTCCCACCAGCGCCCGGGGTGCGGGGTGTCCGGCGTGCCCTCGTACATGAGCTGGGTGGCACCGTTCGCGAGCGGGCCGTACACGACGTAGCTGTGCCCGGTCACCCAGCCGACATCCGCGGTGCACCAGAACACGTCGGTTTCGGGGTGCAGGTCGAACACGTACTTGTGGGTGAACGCGCACTGGGTGAGGTAGCCGCCCGAGGTGTGCAGGATGCCTTTGGGTTTGCCGGTCGTGCCCGAGGTGTACAGGATGTAGAGCGGGTTTTCCGCTTCGAACGGTTTTGCTTCGTGGTTCTCGGAGGCGCCGGCGACGACGTCGTGCCACCACAGGTCGCGCCCGTCGACCCAGCGGACGTCGTTTTCTCCGCGCTTGACGACGAGCACGTGCTCCACGGTTGTGGCGGGGTGGTTCGCGTCGCTGGCGACGGCGGCGTCGACCGCATCCTTGAGCGGGAACACTGTGCCTTTCCGCCATCCGCCGTCCGCGGTGATCACGAGTTTCGCCTGCGCATCCTCAATCCGGGAGCGCAGGGACTCCGCGCTGAAACCGCCGAAGACGACGGAGTGCACGGCCCCGATGCGCGCGCACGCGAGCATGGCGACCGCAGCTTCGGGGATCATCGGAAGGTAGATGGCGACGCGATCGCCGTGCCGGATGCCGAGGGCTTCGAGCGCGTTCGCCGCCTTCTTGACTTCCTCGGTGAGCTGGGCGTAGGTGATCGTGCGGGTGTCGCCGGGTTCGCCTTCCCAGTGGATCGCGACGCGGTCGCCGTTGCCGGCGAGCACGTGGCGGTCGAGGCAGTTGTAGGCGACGTTGAGCGATCCGTCGGCAAACCAGCGGGCGAACGGCGGGTTGTTCCAGTCGAGGGTCTGCGTGAATGGCGTGTGCCAGTGGAGGAGTCCCCGCGCCTGGTCAGCCCAGAATGCGAGCCGGTCCTCAGCCGCACGCCGGTAGAGGTCGGGGCTCGCGATCGAGTTCGCGGTGAAATCCGCCGACGGCGGGAATCGCCGGTCTTCCTGCAGCAGGCTGTCGATTTTCTCGCTCATGGTTCTCCCGGGTGCGTCTTTGCCGTGTGCCGCCCGCGCGGCCGTACAGAATCCGACATTACCCCGTTCAGAAAGTCACCACCCAAATGATGGTCTCCTGGGTTAGACTAACGATTGCCAGACGAGAGTTTGGCCTGCAGCGAGCACTATGATTCCCCCCAATCAGTTCGTTGCCGTGGCGGCGCCCGTTCCCCCCAATGGGCGTCGCCCCTCTCGTTAACGCACCCGTTTCCGCGGCGTTGCCGTCGGCCGTCTTCAGGGCGCAAGATGGGCGGATGACGTCCGAGAGCTATCCGCAGGTCCTGCCGCCCGAGTCCCCCCGCCGCAGTGCCGACTGGTACGAGCTGTTCTTCGATCTGGTGTTCGTCGCGGTCATTGCGGTCGCGGTGGGGCTCATCGAGGTCGACCCGACGATCGGCGCTGTCGGCGTCTTCGTGGGGCTGCTGTTTCCGCTGTGGTGGGCGTGGGTGAACCTCATGGTCACGAACAACCTGTTCGGGAGGCGCTTCCCACTGGTGGGGGTGCTCGTGGTTTCGGCGATGCCAGGTCCGGCGGCGATGGCCATTGCCATCGCGGGTGGGATCGACCATCTTGCCTGGTTGTATGCCCTCGGTGCGGTGTGGATTCGGCTCCTGCTCCTGGTCATGTGGCTCGTGCCGAGGAAGAAGGCGGCGAGCACGATTTCGCCGTGGCGCACTGTCGCCTACAACCTCGTGACGGCGGCCATCTGGTTGGTGTCGATCCTGGTTCCCTCTCCCTACAACTACCTGCTGTGGGCTGTCGCCGTGGCGGGGGAGATGGGGCTGCTCGCGCTGCGCTCGCGCTTTTCCGCCGAAATTTACGATCGGGCATCGATCTCCCACTCGCTCGAGCGCATCGGCCTGTTCATCGTGATCGTGATCGGCGAGGCCGTGTATCTTTCCGTGACCGGTCTCGCGGCGCATCCAACTTTCGCGGGGGGCGCGGCGGCGCTGTTCGGTTTCGTGGTGTGCGCGATTCTCGCGCGGGCGTTCTTCCGGTGGGGCATCCCGACCGCGGAGGTGGGGCTCGAGGAGGCGCAGCGTTCGAAGTCGTACGGCGCCCTGCGCGACGTCGTCATGTACCTGCCATTCCTGCTCATCATCGGGCTGACCTTCGTGGCGACGTCCATCGGGATCTCGGTGGAGCGCGCAGCGGAGCCGCTGCCGTTGGCCGTTCGGGTGCTGCTGGCGGCGGGAGTCGGCATCCTCTACCTGACGAACGCGGCGATCGGACTGCGTCTCGGGCGGCCGGTCTCGCGCATCGCCACCCTGCTCGTTCCCGGCATTGTGCTGCCCGCGATCGCGAGCATAGCGAGCGGCGCATTGCCGGCCTGGGCGACGATGCTGCTCGTGGCGGCGTCGCTGGTCGCGTTGGATCTCGTGAGCCTGTGGCTTGGCCGGACCTCCCCGGCCTCCCGTGCCGCGGCTTCTCCTGCACAGGCGGCGTGAGGCTCATCCGTCCCCCCTATTAATGGTACGGACGCGCGCCTCGACGTTCTCGGCCATACCGTTTCCGCATGTCTGCGTCAGCACAGGGAAGGTTCGTGGCCGTACGGCCGGTCTCGGTTGCCGACGCCGACGCCTCGCGCGCCGCGCCGTCTGGCGCACCGGCCCCCGCCGGCCGCACCCTTCCCGAGTTCGGCGCTCTTGCGCCTCTCCTCGCGGATGCCGCGGTGACGGATGTCTTCGTGAACGGAGCGGGGGCGACCTGGGCGGATCGCGGCAGAGGCCCGGAACGCCAGGACACGGCCCCGCTCGCCGAAGATCAGGTCCGCGGCCTCGCGGTTCGCCTGATCGCACTGGGCGGCCGGCACATCGACGAGTCCGCACCGTGCATCGATGTCCGCCTGCACGATGGCATCCGCGTGCACGCGGTGCTCCCGCCGATTTCGCCCCACGGAACCCTGCTGTCCATCCGGCTGCCTCGTGTGCGGCGGCTCAGCCTCGAAGACCTTGCGTCCGGCGGATTCTTCGACACCGTGCCGGTAGAGCCAGTCCTTTCTCTCATCGCCTCGCGGAAGAACATCCTCGTGACGGGGGCAGCGGGATCCGGAAAAACTACGCTCCTGTCCGCACTTCTCGCAGCCGCACCGCCCGCGGACCGGATCATCGCGATCGAGGACGTGGCGGAACTCCAGGTGGATCATCCGCACTTCGTTTCACTTGAGGCGCGTCAACCGAATCTCGAGGGGGCAGGGGAGGTGGGACTCGCACGGCTTGTGCGCGAGGCGCTCCGGATGCGCCCGGACCGTCTGGTGCTGGGCGAGTGCCGCGGCGCCGAAGTGCGGGAGCTGCTGTCCGCGCTCAATACCGGCCACGACGGCGGCGCCGGGACTTTGCACGCGAACTCCCTCGACGATGTGCCGGCCAGGCTGGAAGCGCTCGGCGCACTCGCCGGCCTCGGCGTGAGCGCCGTCGCCAGGCAGGCGGTGAGCGCCATCGACGCCGTGCTTCATGTGGAGAGAGGTGCCGGGGTGCGCAGGATCGCCCAACTCGGCCGACTCGCGGTGGACGGCAACGGCCGCCTGGCAGCGATGAGCGACACGGTTCCCGGCGAAGCACCCGGCACAGGTTCTGCCGCGGCACCCGACGATGGCTAAGGCGCCGGACAGCTGGGTGGGGCTCGACCAGGTGTCCGCGGTGGTCGAGCGGCTCGCTGTTCTCCTCGCGGCGGGCATCACGCCGAACGCGGCCTGGGGCTACCTCGCGGAGGCGGAGCCCGAATCCGAGGCCCCGCCCGGCTCGGCCGCCCGAATCGTGCACGCGGTCTCGCGCGCAGAGGCCGGCCATTCGCTCGGGGAGGCGATTCTTGAGGCGGTCAGCGCGAGCGTACCCGCCGTGGCGACGTCGGCGCGCCGGGCCGCGCGGTCCGGCCAGCCGGAGACGCCAACCGACCTGTCGGCGTGGCGCGGGCTTGCGGCCGCCTGGATCGTTGCGACGGATTCCGGTGCGCCGCTGTCGCAGTCTCTGATCGACTTCGCCGCGTGCCTGAGGTCGCTCGCGCAGGCGCGGCGGGATGCCTCGGTCGCGCTTTCCGGGCCCGCCGCAACGGCGAAACTCGTTCTCGCGCTGCCCGCGGTCGGGGTGCTGTTCGGCATGGCGCTCGGATTCGATACGCTCGGAACGCTGTTCACCACAATTCCCGGGCTCCTGTGCCTGATCGCCGGCGGATCGCTCCTGATCGCAGGGCGTGCCTGGAATCGGCGGTTGGTCGCTGGGTCACAACCGACGGAGCTCACTCCGGGGCTCGTGCTCGATTTGTTCGCGATCGCGGTGTCCGGCGGAGCATCCCTTGACCGGGCCGACTTCGCGGTGTCCCACGTCGCACAGCGTTGCGGAATCGGAAATGCCCGGGATCGCATCGAACCAGTGCTTGACCTCGCCCGGCGTGCTGGTGTCCCCGCGGCGGCCCTGCTGCGGAGCGAGGCGGACGGGGTGCGCCGTGACGCCACGAGCGACGCCCACCGTCGGGCGGCCCGGCTCGCCGTCACTCTCATGATGCCGCTCGGTCTGTGCGTGCTTCCGGCATTCATGCTCCTGGGCGTCGCGCCGCTCATGATCGCCATCCTCTCGTCAACAGTCGGCGCGCTGTGACGTACTCCCCCAGGACACCACAGCTGACCCGCATGTCTCGCCCGCCGCTGCACACTGGGGTCAACCAGGAAGGAACCACCATGATCAGGAAGTTCGTCCATCGCCTCACCCGGGAGTCCGGTGCCGCAACGGCAGAGTACGCGATCGTCACGATGGCCGCCGTCGCGTTCGCCGGACTGCTCGTCGCCATCTTCCGCAGTGACGAAGTGCGCGGAATACTTCTGGACCTCGTGCAGCGTGCATTGTCGTTCAGCGGTTGAGCGGCCGCGAGACTCCGGCAGCGTGACCGCCGAGTTCGCGGCGGTCGTTCCCGCCGTTGTCCTCGTGCTGGCCGTCAGCCTTGGCGGCATCCAGCTCGCCGTGCGACAGCTGCAGCTTCAGGATGCCGCGGCGCTCGCGGCCCGCAGCGCCGCCCGCGGATCGCCCATCGATTCGCTCGTGAATTCGCTCGTGCCTGGCGCTCGCGGGAGCGTCGAGCCGCGGGGCAGCCTGGTCTGCGTGCGGGTCGACGCTGCGGGGACCCCGCTGTCCACAATCCTCGGCACCATTGAACTGTCGGCATCCAGCTGCGCGCTCGCCGGCGGCCGCTGAGGGGCGGCGCTGTGCTGATCGCGCAGAGGCGCGTCAGGGGAGGCGGCGACAGCGGGGCAGGATCGATTCTGGCGATCTCGCTCGTCGCGGCAATCCTTTCGACCCTGTTCCTCCTCATACCCTTCTGCTCCGTGCTGGTCGCCCGCGCGGTCGTGACGGGCGCTGCGGATGCTGCTGCGCTGGCCGCAGCCGACGTCGCGATCGGCATCGAGCCCGGCATTCCGTGCGAAATGGCGTCCTGGGTCGCAGAGGCAAACGGGGCCGAATTGCGGGAATGTCTGGCCGATGGGGTTATTGTGACCGTGAGAGTCAGTACGGCAATCTTCGGGTTTCCGGTGTCGTCCACCGCCACGGCGGGGCCGGCCGCCGCGGGGCGTTGACGCGGACAGCGCGCTGGTTCTGTGTGTATGGTGTCCCCTGTTGCAGTATTCGGAACGTAGAGGAGTCGCGTGCCTGGCACGAAGAAACTGGTCATTGTCGAGTCTCCGGCGAAAGCCAAGACGATCGGACAGTATCTGGGAGAGGACTACGAGGTGCAGGCCTCCGTCGGCCACATCCGCGACCTCATCGAACCCAAGAACCTCCCGCCGGAGCTGAAGAAGGGTTCTCTCGGCAAATTCTCGGTCGACATCGAGAACGACTTCGAACCGTACTATGTGGTCTCCGAGCAGAAGCGCAAGACGGTCGCCGATCTCAAGCGTGCCCTCAAGGATGCCGACGAACTCTACCTCGCAACCGATGAGGACCGCGAAGGCGAAGCCATCGCATGGCACCTGCTGCAGGTGCTGAACCCAAAGATTCCGGTGAAGCGAATGGTCTTCCACGAGATCACAAAGGACGCCATAGAACATGCCCGCGACAACACGCGGGAGATCGACATCGACCTGGTGGATGCGCAGGAGACCAGGCGCATCCTGGATCGTCTCTACGGTTTCGAGGTGTCACCGGTGCTGTGGCGGAAGGTCGGTCCCGGCCTTTCCGCCGGTCGGGTGCAGTCCGCGGCAACCCGGCTCGTCGTGGACAGGGAACGCGAACGGCTCGCGTTCGTGAGCGCCGAATACTGGGACCTCATTGCGCAGTTCGTACCGCCGACGTCAGCTGAGCGGTTCGAGGCGAAACTTGTCCGGCTCGACGGGACCCGCATCGCGACCGGCCGCGATTTCGACGACACCGGCGCACTGAAGTCGAACGTGACGGCACTCGATGAGACCGCAGCCGCAACCCTCGCCGCCGCGTTGAGGGAAGATTCGACAACGCTCACCGTGACCTCCGTGGAGTCGAAACCGTACACGCGCCGCCCGGCGGCGCCGTTCACAACCTCCACCCTTCAGCAGGAGGCCGCGCGCAAACTGCGGTTCACGGCACGCCAGGCCATGAGCGTTGCGCAGGGTTTGTACGAAAACGGATACATCACGTACGTGCGCACCGACTCGCCGGCGCTGTCTCAGCAGGCGATCTCCGCGGCGCGGGCCCAGGCGGCATCGCTGTACGGCCCGGAAACCGTGCCCGAGAAGCCGCGCACCTACGCCGGCCGCTCCAAGAACGCGCAGGAAGCGCACGAGGCGATCCGCCCATCCGGGGATACCTTCCGCACGCCCGGCGAGCTTGAAGGCACGCTGCGCGGCAACGAATGGAAACTGTACAACCTGATCTGGAAGCGCACCATCGCCTCCCAGATGGCGGATGCGCGAGGGTCGACGGCGACCGTCACGATCGCTGCGAAGACGCCGGATGCGCTCGCGGAGTTCTCGGCCAGCGGGACCGTGATCACGTTCCGCGGCTTCCTCGCCGCCTATGAAGAGGGCCACGACGAGGAGCGCAACGAGTCCGCCGAACCGGTCGAAGCGAAGCTGCCGCAGCTTGCCGAGGGCCAGTCGCTCCACCTCGACGACGTCGAAGCGAAAGGCCACGAGACGTCGCCGCCACCCCGCTACACCGAAGCGAGCCTCATCAAGACGCTCGAAGAGCTGGGGATCGGTCGCCCGTCCACGTTCACGTCGATCATCTCGACCATCATCGACCGCGGCTACGTCACACCGCGGGGAAGCGCTCTCGTCCCGAACTGGGTCGCGTTCTCCGTCGTTCGACTGCTGGAGGACTACTTCACGGAGCTCGTGCAGTACGACTTCACCGCCGGCATGGAGAACGACCTCGACCGCATCGCCGACGGCAGCGAGAGCCGGGTCGACTGGCTCACCAGCTTCTACTTCGGCGGACCCAAATATAAGGGGCTGCGCAACGTCATCGACAACCTCGGCGAGATCGACGCGAAATCC
>CALMSL010000051.1 GCA_937872445.1 uncultured Microbacteriaceae bacterium
GACTCTCTCGTGGTGACAACAGCGAATGGTGAGACGTTCACGCTCAACAAGCAGCAGCTGACTCACGCGGCAACGATCATCACCGTGGGCTCACGGATCGAGGGCGTCACCCGAGATGGCGTCCAGATCGCGATCATGGCTGCGCTCACCGAGTCGACGCTGCGGCAGCTCGCGAACACGGGCACCTACCCGGAATCCGGGGGCTATCCGAACGATGGAAACGGGTCCGACCACGACTCGCTCGGCCTGTTTCAAATGCGCCCACAATCGGGCTGGGGATCCGTAGCTGAGCTGATGGACCCCAAGTATCAAGCTGCTGCCTTCTTTGGCGGACCGTCCGGCCCCAACTATCCCTCGCCCCGCGGCCTCCTCGACATTCCTGGATGGCAGAGCATGGGTAAAGGCGAAGCCGCTCAGGCGGTCGAGGTGTCTGCCTATCCTGACCGGTACAACAACTACGAGCCCGTCGCCGAGATGATCCTCACGACCCTCACGAGCGGCAAATCGACTTCTTCGACGACTGCCCCGTCTCCGGCTGGCGCCGTGGCCGGATCCTCGCACGTCGTGTTCCCGTTGCCGGAAGGTACCTGGGTGCTCACTGGTGACTTCGGGCCCCGCTTTGACCCCATCACCGGAGAGAGGGCCTTCCACTCGGGCACCGACCTTGCTGCCGCTGACGGAACACCCATCCTCGCAGCAGCGGATGGTGTCGTGACAGTCGCGGAGTTCTCTGGCGGCTATGGCGGACTCGTCGTGATTGAGCACCGCATCGATGGCGAGACCATCGCGACCGCCTACGCGCATATGTGGGAGAACGGCATCCACGCCACCGTCGGAGCACACGTCATCGCTGGTCAACACATCGGTGATGTCGGCTCGTCTGGACACTCCACCGGTCCGCACCTTCATTTCGAAGTCCGGCCGGGTGGCACGAATGCTGAGGCGGTCGATGCGGCGAAGTGGCTCAACGATCACGATGCCGCTGACCTTCCGGAAGCCACCGCAGGAGCCGGATGCTCGGCGATGACAGGTGGTCGCTGATGAACGTGTTCCCCGACTTCGGCAGCATGAGCGGTATCGGTGATCTCAAGGTTGTCATCGGAGCGATGCTCACGATCATCCTGATATGTGCTGTCCTCATGATCATCATCAGCGCAATCATCTGGGCCATCGCTACCTCCACTGGCAACCCTGGGGCGGCCACGAAGGCACGCGCCGGGGTCTTCGTCGCGCTGGGCGCCGCGGTCCTCGCTGGTGGTGGCGTGACGTGGATGAACTGGCTCATTCAGTTGGGTGAGCAGCTGTGATGTCTCTACCCCGCGCTGGTGGCGACCGCGTTGCCTCCAGATGGCTTTACGAGATCATTCGTCGCGCACATCGGCTCTACCAGGTTCCTGGTCAAGCGTTCAGCCTCAACGCCGTGACCACTGGCTCCAGCATTTTCGTGCTCGGCCTAATTCTTCAACCAAACGATCTCGGTCGTGACCTCAATCGAACTGATCGATTCAACGGCCCGTGTAAACAGACCGCCGCCACCAAGCTTCATACCCAGATTCGTCGTCAGCTCGAGGCCCGCTTTAAGACTTCGGGTTGATTCGCGAAGACCATTCATCTTCACTCTGTGAGTCCGTACGGGGTTACCTGCTGCACAGAGGTCGATAAGGCCCAACACGTCCGGGTCGTTCGCTAGGCGTCGCTCCAGCATGAATGCCCGCGCCGCTTCGACATCAACAGGCTTGCCAGCGAGGTCGGTTGCAGCCTCAAATCGCCCTTCCAACCGGTTCTTGATCGTACGAGCGAACTTAGCATCGGCCTTTGTGACCTTCACATTCGCTTTGAGATCGCCAGCAGCGTCCGACTTATCCTGCTCAATTTCCACCTTCAAAAACTTGATGGAAGACGCGCCAAGATGTGCAGCAATAGAAGCTAGGTGGTAGTACTTCGCTTTGACGAATGTTTCTAAAGCATCGTCCGCATACTCGTATGAAGTTGGATCGTATGGATTCCGAACCAATAACTGATCAGTCGCCATGAGATCACGATCAATAAGCTGTTCCCTCACGGCAACCACACGCTCGGCCTGGGCGACAGGGTCAGCCGAATAGGGGACAACGAGCGAGTCTGGAGTCTCTAGGAGGTATGCCTTGCGTTCGTCGTTCGCGATGTTGCGATAAGTGCGGTCGGACACGACGACCGCTACACGAGGGGCAGGCATGGATTGCTCAGACAAGTTCACTCTGTTCATTGTTTGGGTAATGCGGTGACAATAAAAATAGCGGCCGCGATCACAACGCCAGCCACGATGATGACGCTTCCACCGAGGATGATCCTCCGGTGAGTCAAATATGACGAATGCACGTCAGTAGCGAGCTGAATCACTTCCCGTATTCCCGTTGCGTCCACATCGCGGTGGATTGCGCGGACTCCTTTGACCGCAGCGGCGACTGCCGCATCCAGGTTGCCCTTCGCGCGATCCATGTCGACGACAACTGTGATGGGCGAGCCGTCTTGATCGTCATCGGTGTCGTCGAATACAAGGCGGGCGACACCGTGCGAGTATCGGAGTTCAAAGCCGCCAATCTGAATCGGATTTGCGCTCGCCGCCGCTCTCCCGCGCTCGCGAAGCTCCGAGAACTTTGGGTGGTCGTTCCCAACCACCGCACCATTCACCGCGGACTCAAGCCCCTGGCGGCCCGATGCTTGCGCGTAGACCGCAATCACTTCAGATACCTCGCAATCCGCTCAACCAGCTTGGTGGCACCATCCTTCGCCACCTGGCTGCCGATGACGATGTCGGCCTTCCCCAGCTTCACAGAGCCCTGGCGTATTGGCGTTGAATTGCGCACTCGATCCTCGAAGTCGCCATCGTCGCTGTAAGTGGCATCGCGATCGGCAAAGACCCCGACGAGGATCACCTTCGGTGCTGCGTTTCGACTTCGAAGCTCTTCGAACCAGTCTCCGAGGTGATCAAGATGTTCCTCAACCAGCTTTGTCTCCGATACATCGCCACTCACAATGAGGTCAGACCGAAACAGGTACCAGACAAAGTCAGCTGCCTCGAACGCCTCACGCCAGTCCTTGTACGCGGGGATAGTGTGTCCTGGCAAGTCTTGCGGAACTGAAAACTTGACTTCACCTTTGCCAGGAAGCTGGAGCGTGAACTGTCCGCCCGGCAACGGATCCGGAGTGCGCTCCCGGCGCTCGGGAAGCTTGCCCTCTATCAGAAAGTGCAGGAGCGTCGACTTTCCAACTTCCTGCCGCCCGAGTATGGCGATGCTCTTGTCCCTGAGTGCCTTGCGGGTACTCCTCACGATTGCCGGAACGGTAATCGCAGCAACCAGAATGCTGACACCAACGATGGCTACCGGGATGAGTGGAAACGGCATCGTCTACCTCGTCCTTCCTGACTGCTCCATTGGCATCGCGGAACGGAACGTCCGAGCACCGTATCGCTATGAGTCTACTTGGAGCCCACTGACCCACTTTCCGGATCCTTCATCATGTGATCGCAGCACCCCTTCGGACCCATAGCTCTCAGCAGGCGAGATAACGCACATCGTCCAACGCTCTATCTGTACTAAGCATCACCCAGTAGGAGCCGGTGGCACACCTCTTCGATGACCCTGTTTCGCCTGCCGCCGACGGCGGTGTTCACACCAAGGAGCCACCGTGTTCGAACTCATCACGACTATCGCCTCGGTCCTGCCGATGGATATTGACATCACACCGAACGATTCAGGCTTGCCAGGGATTGCGCAACTGCGCACCATCGTCGGCGCCGTCATGACGATCGGCCTGATCCTCTCCGTGCTCGCGCTCATCATCTCGGCGATCGTCTGGGGATTCGGATCGAACTCGTCCAACCCGCACCTCGCGTCTCGCGGCAAGCTCGGCGTGCTCATCTCCTGTGGTGCCGCCGTCATTTGCGGCGCGTCGGTGACCCTCATCAACTTCTTCTGGAACGTCGGACAGCAGGTCTGAGACTCACCCATCCATTACTTCCGGGAGGACTGCGATGAGTGTCTGCGATATTCCTGTCATCTCCAACGTGTGTGATGCCGTCGGTGAGGGGGCCGCGACTCTCGTGTCCGCGCCATTCGACTGGCTCGCCTCCACGATGGGGCAAGCTGCCGGATGGCTCATCGAAGCCATGTGGACCGTCTTCGACAGCACAACCCTCGTGGACGTCCAATCCCCGGGCTACCTGAACGTCTACAACCTGCTCTTCGGCATCGGTGTCTTCATCGTTCTCCTGTTCTTCTGCTTCCAGCTGATCCTCGGCCTGATCCGGCGCGAACCCGCGGCTCTTGCCCGCGCGGCCCTCGGCGCAGCCAAGGCGGTCCTGGGATCGTTCGTCGTCATCACGTTGACGGCGACGGCCTTGGAGATCGTGGATCAGCTGTGCATCGGGGTTGTTCAGGCCGCGGGAGAAACCACCGCCACCATGGGCGACAAGATCGCGCTCCTGACCGCGGGACTCACGACAATCAATATCGCTGCTCCCGGGGTCGGTGCGATCGTCACGATCTTCCTCGCCGGACTGATGATCTGTGCTGTCGCTATCGTGTGGTTCTCGCTCCTGATTCGCAAGGCCCTGCTGCTCGTCGCAATCGTGCTCGCGCCCATCGCTCTCGCTGGGGCGGCATGGGACGTCACCCGCGGATGGATCGGGAAATGGGCGGCGTTCGTGGTCGCGCTCATCATCTCCAAGCTCGTACTCGTCGTCGTGTTTCTCATTGCGATAAGGCAGGTCTCGACCCCGATCGAGGCTGACCTGTCAGCCGTCACCGAACCAATCTCAGGCATCGTGCTGCTGTTCATCGCAGCCTTTGCGCCGTACATGGTCTACCGATTCATTTCGTTCCTCGGCTTCGATCTTTACCACGCGATGGGAAGCGAGCAGGAAGCGAAGAGCGCTGTGAACCGGCCGGTGCCTGTGCCGTCGAAGCCTCAGAGCGACGGAGTGAAGAAAGTTCTCGACGGTGGCTCCGGTGGTGGCGGAACGTCCAAAGCCGCTCCAACAGCATCCGCTTCACCCAGCACGTCTGCTTCAGCTGGGGCGACGTCCGGCGGATCCGCTGCCGGAGCAGGTGCAGGTGCAGGTGCTGGTGGCGCTGCCGCAGCTGCTGGCCCCGCAGCGGCAGCGGTCATTGGCGCGAAGGTCGTCAAAGCTGCCGCTACTGCCGGACCCCAGCTCGGAGGCGCCGTTGGTGGCACGGCCGAAACTGCGGCTGCCGGTGCAGGTGGTTCGGGCGCGGCTGCACCCACTCCTCATTCCACGCCGCAGCCTCCCGCACCGCGATCAGATCCAGCCCCACCCAGAACCCAGCAGCCACGATCTGGGAAGGAATAGCCGCCCATGCCAAAGGACTACGACGATCAACGAGCCGGGGACCTCATTCCGGTGAAATTCTCTCGACTGACACGAAGGGGCATCCTGCTCGGACTATCCCTCTCACAGCTGGTCGCGCTCGGAATTGGTGTGACCACGCTTGTGTGGGCCTTCTATGCCGGAGGCGGCATGCTCATCGCGTTCTCGGCACCCGTATGGCTCTGTGCCGCGGCCGTGGTGTGGATCCGGATCGCTGGACGTCCGATCGTCGAATGGATTCCCGTTGCCTTCTGGTGGATGTGGAAAACCACCGGTGGACAGTTGCTCTACCGGCGGCGTGTTGTGAAGCCGCGACCTGCGGGCTCGCTCGCGCTACCCGGCGACATGGCACGGCTGCGCGAGTACGACGACCCGATCACCGGCGCCGGAATGGTTCATGACCCGACCGCCAGTACCCTCACGGCCATCGTTACGGTCTCGCACCCAGCATTCGCGCTCCTCGATCCCGGCGAACAGGAACGGCGTGTCTCCTCTTGGGGCCGTGTGCTCGCGACCGTGTGCAGATCCGGGCGCCTCTCAATGCTGCAAGTGCTTGAGCGCACCCTCCCGGACTCCGGCGCCGGGCTCGCCGAATGGTGGGCATCGCACGGCAGCGCAGATGGCTCCTGGGCCTCGACGACGTACGCCGAACTCATCGACCGTGCAGGGCCCGCTGGAGAACGCCACGCCACCACGCTCTCCCTCGCGCTCGACATGCAGACAGCGGCACGACAGATCCGCACTGCCGGTGGTGGCATCCGTGGCGCTGCGGCTGTTCTTCGCCAAGAGATGTCTACGTTGGTCGCCGCGCTGCGCTCAGCAGACCTCGCACCCTCATCGTGGCTGACGTGCGGCGAGATCGCCGTCATCCTGCGTTCGGCATACGACCCAGCGATTGCTGCGACTCTTGAACGGCACGGCGAACTTGGCCAGTCGCTCGCCACCGCAGGTCCGGTCGCAGTGAACGAATCCTGGTCTCGGCTACGCACAGACTCGGCCTTCCACGCGGTGTTGTGGATCTCAGAGTGGCCGCGGTCGATGGTCTACCCGGGCTTCTTGGTACCCGTGCTCCTGTCGACCGGGATACAGCGGTCCTTCTCGCTGCTCTGCACACCGATGCGCTCAGACCAGGCAGCACGCGATATCCGAAAGAAGAAGACGGAGTACATCTCAGACGCAGCTCAGCGTCAGCGCATCGGCCAAATCGAGGACGCTTCGCAGACGGCTGAGTTTCAGGATGTTCTCCAGCAGGAAGCTGACCTCACCGCCGGGCACGGCGTCCTGCGCTACACCGGACTCATCTCAGTGTCCGCGCGAACCGCTGACGACCTCGACGCAGCCGTCGCCGCGATCGAGCAAGCCGCCATTCAAGCGTCCTGCGAGACGCGACTTCTCGTCGGACAGCAGGCCCAAGCGTTCACTGCGGCGGCCCTGCCGTTATGCCGGGTTGTGTGACCGTCAGGCAGGAAGCCGATGATCCGATTGGATGCGCGTGGCATGCGCGCGTCAGTCGCCGCCCTTCGCCGCCTTCTTCGCGGTCATTGAACTTGTCTGATCGTCAGGTGAAATGTCCACGCGATATCCATAAGGACATTTAGCCGCTGACCCGCGGTATTCGAGTTGGCGCGATTGGTGGAGAAACCTTCCACTTGGGAATGGGTCACTGACTACTGTATAGTCATCGCATGCTGACTATTGCTTCGCGTCTCGACGTCATGAACCGGCTTGGCCGAGCGATGGCGGACCCGACGCGCTCCCGGATCTTGATGACTCTGCTCGGCGGGCCGAGTTACCCCGCTGTGTTGTCTCGCGAGTTGGAGCTGACTCGTTCCAACGTCTCGAACCATCTGACTTGCCTGCGTGATTGCGGGATCGTGGTGGCCGAGCCCGAGGGCAGGCAGACCCGCTACGAGATCGCGGACCCTCACCTCGCGGCGGCTCTGACTTCCCTTGTGGATGTGACGCTGGCGGTGGACGAGAACGCACCGTGCGTGGACTCGTCGTGCACCGTGCTGGGCTGCTGCGGGGCGGTAACGAACGCATGAGCGCCGTGATGCGGTCTCAGGTGGACACCGTCGACGTCGACGATCATGACGACGACAATCATGACGGGCCGTGGTGGACGGACCGCGGGATCATGGTCCCGGTTTTCTCCGGTGTCGCGTTCCTCTCGGGCCTGATCTGCGAATGGTCCGGTGCGGAGATTCCGGCGCTAGTACTGTTCTGGATCGGATTGCTGCTGGGCGCGTCGACATTCACCCCCGGTGCGATCAGGAAGCTACTCAAGGGCAAGCTCGGCATCGGTCTGCTGATGACGATCAGCGCGGTCGGCGCGGTCATCCTCGGCTACGTCGAAGAGGCGGCCGCACTAGCGTTCCTCTACTCGATCGCCGAAGCGCTGGAGGACAAGGCGATGGACCGTGCCCGCGGTGGTCTACGGGCTCTGCTGAAGCTGGTTCCCAACACCGCGACGGTGCTCGTCGCCGGAAAGCAGACGGAGATCGCGGCGAAGGACCTCACGATCGGGCAGGTCATGTTGGTGCGTCCTGGGGAGCGGATCGCTACCGACGGCGTCGTCCTTGCTGGGCGCTCCAGCCTAGACACCTCCGCGATCACCGGCGAGTCGATCCCGGTCGAGGTTGAGCCCGGCGATGCTGTGTCCGCCGGGGCGATCAACACGGCAGGGGCACTCGAGGTCGAGGCCACGGCGGCGGGGACCGACAACTCGCTGACCACGATTGTCGAGCTCGTCGAGCAGGCACAGGCAGAGAAGGGCGATCGAGCCCGCCTTGCAGACCGGATCGCCCGGCCACTGGTGCCGGGCGTGCTGATCCTCGCCGCGCTGGTCGCGCTGATCGGGTCGCTGTTCGGTGACCCGGAGCTGTGGATCACCCGCGCGCTGGTGGTGCTCGTCGCAGCCAGCCCATGCGCCCTGGCGATCTCGGTTCCGCTCACCGTTGTCGCCGCGATCGGAGCGGCCAGCAAGTTCGGCGTGATCATCAAGTCCGGTGCAGCCTTCGAGCGATTCGGCACGATCCGCCACGTCGCCGTCGACAAGACAGGTACCCTGACCCGCAACCAGCCCGCCGTTACCGCGGTCCTCACCGCCGACGGTGTGACCGAGCGTCAGGCGCTTGCCTGGGCGGCGGCGCTGGAGCAACACAGCACGCACCCTCTCGCCGCAGCGATCACCGCCGCTGCCCCGGGCGTTCCCGCGGCGATTGAGGTGACCGAGCAAGCCGGGCACGGCATCGAAGGCACCGTCGACGGGGCGCGGGTCACCGTAGGCAGCCCCCGCTGGCTCGACGCCGACACGCTCGCGAGTCAGGTCACGAGTCTGGAGGAACAGGGCATGACCGTCGTGATCGTGCACCGTGGCGGGGCACCGGTCGCCGCGATCGGCGTCCGGGACGAGCTGCGCCCCGAGGTGCCGGAGGTCGTGTGCACCCTCGCCAGTCAGGGCATCGGGGTGACCATGCTCACCGGTGACAACGCCCGCACCGCGCGCGCCCTCGCCGCGCAGGCCGGGATCAACGACGTGCGCGCCGAGCTCCGCCCCGAGGACAAGGCCGCCGCGATCGGTGAGTTGTCCCACGACTGTTCGGTCGCGATGATCGGGGACGGCATCAACGACGCCCCCGCCCTCGCTGGCGCGGATATCGGCATCGCGATGGGAGCTACCGGCTCCGACGCGGCAATCGAGTCAGCTGATGTTGCCTTCACAGGCCACGATCTGCGGCTTATCCCGCGCGCGTTCGACCACGCTCGCCGCGGCCGCCGCATCATCAACCAGAACATCGTCCTGTCTCTGCTGATCATCACCGCCCTGCTTCCACTCGCGCTATTCGGTGTCCTCGGGCTCGCCGCCGTCGTCCTGGTCCACGAGATAGCGGAGGTCATCGTGATCCTCAACGGCCTCCGCGCCGCCCGCACACGGACGGCGGTCGCATGACTGCCCCAGACACCGGGCGGTACGCCGAGGCACCCACGGGAACACGCGATGAGCCGTCGCCCCGACGGAAGACCACCAAGCGGCCTTCCCGCGCGGTCGGTATTGCCCTCGCCGTCGCGGGACTCGGGCTAATCCTCGACCAGGGTACAAAAGCCCTCGCGACAGCCCAGCTTCCACCCGGCGACCGCGTCCCACTCATCGGTGACGTGCTGTCTCTGACGCTCGTGTACAATCCCGGAGCGGCATTCTCCCTCGGCTCCGGAACGACCTGGGTGTTCACCATCATCGGCGTCCTCGCCGCCGCAATAACAGTTGGATTCGCGGTGCGACTGCGTGGCGTCCGTTGGGGCATCGCACTGGGCCTGATCCTCGGCGGCGCGGTCGGCAACCTCGTCGACCGGATCATGAACCCGCCGTCGTTCGGGCAGGGGCATGTCACCGACTTCATCGCCTACGGTGACCTCTTCGTCGGGAACATCGCCGACATCCTCGTCGTCAGCGGTGTCGCCCTGCTTTGCCTGATCATGGTCAGGACGAGCCCACAACCGGACCAGCATGAGCGCAGGGACGTGGATTCTGACCACGATTCGCCGAACGCACAGACGGACATGACCCCTGCTCGCACCACGCGAGCGAAAGGCCCATCCCAATGAAAGTACAACTCCTGCACATCGATGACTGCCCGAACACGGCGGATGCCGAAGCGCGCACGCGCGCTGCACTCGATGCGCTCGGCTACGAGCGTGTGGCGGTCGAGTCAGTCACGATTCGCTCCGAAGCCGAGGCTGCGAGCATCCACTTCGGTGGCTCGCCGACGATCCTCGTCGATGGGGCTGACCTGTTCCCGACGCCGCCAGTCCGATCGCTGGCCTGCCGGGTCTACCTGACGAAGGATGGCTTCGCCGGTGCACCAACTCAAGAACAGGTCGAGGAGGCGCTGCGCGGCGTCTCTCGGTGACGCAGAGGCAGCATCTGCAGGTAGTCGGCTCGTCCCCGGCGCGCCGCTGGACCAGATCGCCGCCATCCTCGAATCCGGGTCGCCGATCTGGTGTTCAGATCTAGAAGAGCAAATACTTCGACGGCGCCGTCGATGACGCCGGTCTCAACCCTCTCCCGCGGGCTATCCCGTCCATCTCAGGAACCAGGACGATGGGCTACCCATCCTGGGATCGTGGGTGGAGCAGGTTGCCAAGGCAGCGGATCGACAACTGGACTACCACTCGTCAAGACCGCGGGACGTGTTCGCACCGCGTAGACAAATTGACTGACGGATCGGCGTGATCAGCGTGGACATCTCTCAACCAATACCACGCGCTTGTGTCGGACAAGTTCGAGGATTTCCTACAGTTCACCGACGATCGCGAGGCCGTCTCCGTCGCTCGCGAGTTCGATCTCGTCTGTCATGCTGCGCTCCTCGCTAACTGCCCGTACCTAGGTTATTGCCTACCTCAGACGTCCGGAATGCCGACTGCGCACCTGACTGCTATCAAGGCCGACGCTCGATAGCCAAGGAGACACAGCCATGCCCACGTTCTACGATCCCGGCGCTGACGCCACGGAAGCATCCGAAGCGTTGCGCGGTCTCGCCCAGGCGACACGAACGGTCGAGAATCCGCAGGATCTGTACGGCGTTCTCGGCGACCTGCTTTCAGGTGTGCGATCGCTCAAGCAGGTTCTCGATCAGATCGCTGCCGCTCACATCAAGAATCGCCCTCGCGCGTTTGACGACCACGGTGACCACTCCATCGGATCCAAGGATGCCCTGGCCGCCGCCGACGAGCTTCACCAGGCGGCGACCCTGATCGACCAGGCAGAGGAACGGCTCGACGCCGCAGCGAGTGCGGCGAGTCGCGTCGCTTGGCACGAAGTGCCAGCCAACGAAGCACCGACTGTCGCTCGTTGGATCAATGTCGTCTTCATGCAAGGTCAAGAAGCAGACGAGGTGCTGGAGATGATCGACGCCGACGGTGCTCTCGCTGGGCTCAACCATCTGAAGTACTGGGATTACGGTGACGAGACCACCAGCGCAGCGTTGGAAAACGGATACGTCTACGACGCACCTCCGAGTGGCCCGCTTGAGCATGAACTGCACGACGGCGACTACCACCTCGCCTACAGTCACGCCTTCGCGCACGTCGCGCTCTACCGAATCCACGCAGTGGACACGGTAGATCAACTGCCCGATGAAGCTCGGAGCCTCCCTGCTCCGTCGGCACCGAGCCGTGCTCGCGAGCCACAGCGAGCGACTTGGTTTGAGCCTGCCAGCATCACCGCGGTCAAGCGACAGCGAGGCCTGGGGCTATGAGCCGCGACGATGCCGAGCGCTTGCACACTGCGGTCCTCGTCGCTCCAGCATCCGAGAAGCGGCGTATACGTAAGCAGCGCAGGCAGGCTGCCGCGAAGTTGCAAGCGGAGCAGCAGAGAGCGGAGCAGCAGGCGTCTCGCGCAAAGTACGCCGCGGATCTGGCTGAGCGTCGGGCAACCACATACATTTCGCCAGCTGGCGAACCAGGACCAATGCAGATGCGTTCGTCCGGAAGGTTTCGCCTGCCACAGCATCAAGACACGTCCGCAACTCTTGCTGGTGCATACCCATTCCTAGCTGAAGGCGGGCTCGGCTCCGACGGCGTCTTCGTTGGTCAGGATCTCTACTCCGGCGGTTCTTTCGTCTACGACCCATGGGTGCTCTACGCGCGCGGCATCATCACCGCACCGAATCTCGTGCTCGCGGGCATTGTCGGTTCCGGAAAATCCAGCTTGGCCAAGAGCCTCTACACACGATCGATCCCGTTCGGGCGCCGTGTCTACGTCCCCGGTGATCCGAAGGGCGAGCACACAGCGGTCGCAGAAGCTGTGGGCGGTCGGGCGATCGTGCTCGGTCATGGGCTTGCCGCTCGGCTGAATCCGCTCGACGAAGGCTACCGACCCGCCGGAATGAGCGAAGAGAGCTGGGCATCCACGATCGCCGCCCGACGACGCGACCTGATCGGCGCGCTCGCCGAGACGGTCCTCACTCGACCACTCACACCCTTGGAACACACGGCGATCGACACTGCCCTGACCGAGGTCGTTCGCAGCAACGACGTGCCGATCCTGCCGATGATTGTCGAACACATACTCGCCCCGACAGTGCAGGGGGATCCGGATGGGCGCCTCGCCGAAGACGGACGTCTCGTTGGGCATGCCCTGCGGCGCCTTGTCGCAGGTGACCTCGCCGGGCTCTTCGATGGCCCGTCGACAGTGAGATTCGATCCGACGCTGCCGATGATCTCTCTTGACCTATCGAGAGTGACGGAGAACTCGACCCTGACCTCGGTCCTCATGACCTGTTCGTCGGCCTGGATGGAATCCGCCCTGCTCGACCCGAACGGTGGTCAGCGCTGGTGCATCTACGACGAGGCGTGGCGCCTCATGTCCCATCCGGCGTTGCTGCGCCGGATGGACGCGCACTGGCGACTGGCGCGCCACTACGGAATCGCGAACATGCTGATTTTCCATAAGCTGACTGACCTGGAGAACGTCGGCGATCAAGGTTCCGCAATGCGCGCCCTGGCCAACAGCCTGCTCGCGAACGCCGAGACGCGAATCATCTACCGGCAGGAGTCCGATCAGCTCGGAGCCACTGCGAGAGCGCTCGGGCTTACCGGCACCGAGCAGAAGTTGCTGCCCGGGCTCGGCGTGGGCCAAGGACTCTGGCGCATCAAGGACCGTTCCTTCGTTTGCCAACACCAGTTACACCCCGGAGAGCTGGAACTTTTCGATACCACCAGCCGAATGAGGAGCGAACCCCGTAAGTTCACGATTCCTGAAGTCGGTTGATGCAGGAACTCACGGCATGAGGGCCTGGTTCAGGGTATCTGGGGCCGTGAGTTCCGTGGCTTGTAGGGGGGGTGATGGTTGTGTCGATGCGGACGGCAGGATCGGCGGGATGTGCAAGGCTGCGATCGTCGTGGGGCTCAGATACGTCAGCGCCTGCTGTATAGTCATCTCATGCTGACTATTGCTTCGCGGTTGGATGTGATGAACCGGCTGGGCCGGGCGATGGCCGACCCGACCCGGTCGCGGATTCTGATGACATTGCTGGACGGGCCGAGCTATCCGGCGGTGCTGTCGCGGAGTCTGGAACTGACCCGATCGAACGTGTCGAACCATCTGGCGTGTCTGCGGGACTGTGGGATCGTGGTGGCCGAGCCGGAGGGCCGCCAGACGCGTTACGAGATCGCCGACCCGCACCTGGCCGCCGCGCTGGATGCGCTGGTGGAGGTCACGCTGGCTGTGGACGAGAACGCGCCGTGCATCGACCCGGCGTGCTCGGTCGTCGGCTGCTGCGAGCCGGGAGCGATCGCGTGAGCACGATGACGGGCTCCCAGGTCGAGCAGCTCGACGATGACGACGATGACGACCGGCCGTGGTGGCGGAGTCCGAGCGTCCTGATCCCGATCGGCTCCGGTGTCGCGTTCGCCGCGGGGCTGGTGTGCGAGTGGACCGGCGCGGATCTCGCCGCCCTCGTGCTGTTCTGGATCGGCCTGCTGCTAGGCGCGTCCACGTTCGTGCCGGGCGCGCTGCGGAAGCTGTTCACGCGGGGCAAGCTCGGCATCGGGCTGCTGATGACGATCAGCGCGGTGGGCGCGGTGATCCTCGGCTATGTCGAGGAGGCCGCGGCGCTGGCGTTCCTGTACTCCATCGCGGAGGCCCTGGAGGACAAGGCGATGGACCGCGCCCGCGCGGGCCTGCGGGCGCTGCTGAAGCTCGTGCCCGAGACGGCGCTGGTCAAGCGAGGTGACGCCACGGCCGAGGTCGAGGCGAAGGAGCTGCGCGTCGGCGACCTGCTGGTGATTCGACCCGGCGAGCGGATCGCCACCGACGGGATCGTGCGGGTCGGGCACAGCAGCCTGGACACGTCCGCGATCACCGGCGAGTCGATCCCGGTCGAGGTCGAGCCCGGCGACGCGGTATCGGCCGGGTCGATCAACACCTCCGGCGTGCTCGAGGTCGAGGCCACCGCGGACGGCACCGACAACTCCCTGACCACCATCGTGGAGCTGGTGGAGCAGGCCCAGGCCGAGAAGGGCGACCGCGCCCGCCTGGCCGACCGGATCGCCCGCCCCCTCGTGCCGGGCGTGATGATCCTCGCCGTGCTCGTGGCCCTGCTCGGGTCGCTGCTGACCGGCGATGTCGAACTATGGATCACCCGCGCGCTGGTTGTGCTGGTCGCGGCGTCGCCGTGTGCGCTGGCGATCGCCGTGCCGGTGACCGTGGTCTCCGCGATCGGGGCGGCTTCCAAGTTCGGCGTCGTGGTGAAGTCCGGCGCCGCGTTCGAGCGGTTCGGCGGCATCCGGCACTTGGCCGTCGACAAGACCGGGACGCTGACCCGCAACGAGCCCACTGTGAGCCGCGTCGTCACCACCGACGACGCAAGCGAGGACGAGGTGCTCGCATGGGCGGCGAGCCTGGAGGCGCACAGCACGCACCCGCTGGCCGCCGCGATCACCAACGCCGTCCGGCAACCTCCGACCGCGCAGGAGGTCACGGAGACGGCAGGGCACGGCATCACCGGGACGCTGGACGGTTCCCGGCTCGCCGTGGGAAGCCCCCGCTGGCTCGACGCCGGAACGCTGGCCGGCGAGGTCGAGACGATGGAATCTGAGGGAATGACCGTCGTCATTGTCCACCGCGAGGGCGTGCCGGTGGGCGCCGTCGGGGTCCGGGACGAGTTGCGCCCCGAAGTCCCCGACGTGATCGCGACACTCCTCAAGCGAGGAGTGGGAGTGACGATGCTCACCGGCGACAACGCCCGCACCGCCGCCGCCCTGGCCGCACAAGCCGGCATCACCGATGTCCGCGCCGAGCTGCGCCCCGAGGACAAGGCCACCGCCGTCACCGAACTGTCGAAGTCCCAGCCCACCGCCATGATCGGCGATGGCATCAACGACGCCCCCGCGCTGGCCGCCGCCGACCTGGGAATCGCGATGGGAGCCAAGGGAGCCGACGCGGCGATCGAATCCGCCGACGTCGCGTTCACCGGCCACGACCTGCGCCTCATCCCGCAGGCCCTCGCCCACGCACGCCGCGGCCGCAGCATCATCAACCAGAACGTGGTGCTCTCCATCCTCATCATCGCCGCCTTGCTGCCACTGGCGATCCTCGGAGTGCTTGGCCTGGCCGCCGTCGTGCTCGTCCACGAGATCGCCGAAGTCGTGGTCATCCTCAACGGTCTGCGGGCAGCCCGACGGCGGAACGCATGAGTCGCCCCGGCGACCGCGGGATCGCCCCAGCGGCAACGAGTGCGACGGACACGGAGGCGACGATTCCCCGCCGCGCCGCGACGGGCCGCGTCCGGCCGCGCTGGTTCCTGCTCGTCTGCGCCCGCCGCGCCGGTCGATCAGGGCACGAAGACCATCGCGCAACTCAGCGAGCACGAGCGCTTCTCGCCGGTGGGCAACGTGCTCGGCCTGCAACTCGCGTTCAACCCCGGCACCGTCATGTCCCTCGGCACCAACGCGACCTGGATGCTCGTCAGGGGCGGCGCGATCGGGAACGTTCTCGACCGGCTCCTCGCCAGCTCGCCGCGCTCAACGTCGGCTCCTAGACCAGCACCCTCGCGCGCTGGCTCTCCCACGCTTGCGCGGCGACCTGCACCGCGTCCCACGGTGAGCCCAGCGGCGGCGTGTAGGAGAGGTCAAGGTCGGCGAACTGCTCGATGGTCAGCCCGGCGTAGAGGGCGGTGGCGTAGGTGTCGACGCGCTTGGCGACCTCGGTGCCGCGCCTGCCGACGAGTTGCGCCCCGAGCAGTCTCCCGTCGCCGGTGTCGCCGGTGATGCGGAAGTGGATCGGGTGCGCGCCGGGGTAGTACCGCTTGTGGTCGTCCGCCGCAGAGCTCACCGTCGCGGGCGCGTACCCGGCGGCGATCGCCTCGTGGTCGCGCAGGCCGGTGCGGGCAGCGACGAGGTCGAAGACCTTCACGACCTGGGTGCCGACCGAGCCGGCGAAGGCCCGGTCACCGCCGAGGGCGTTCTCCCCGGCGATGCGGCCCTGCTTGTGGCTCGTCGTGCCCAGCGGCAAGTAGGTCACCCCGAGCAGGCGGTGATGGGTGATGATGCCGTCCCCGGCGGCCCACACGTGCGGGAGCCCGGTGCGCATGTGCTCGTCCACGACGACCGCCCGGCCCGCGCCGAGCGACGCGCCGGCCTGCTCGAGCAGCTCGGTGTTCGGCCGCACCCCGACGACGACCAGCACGAGGTCCGCGGTCTGCGTGAACGGCTGCCCGTCGCGGGTGCCGGTGACGGTGAGCCCGGCTGGGGTCTTCTCGATCCCGGTGACGGTCGAGCCGGTGACCACCTCGACGCCGTGGGTCGTGAGTTCCTCGTGGACGAGGGCGCCGAGCTCGGGGTCGAGGGTGGAGAGCACTTCGGGGCCGCGCTGGAGCTGGATGACGGTCATCCCGCGGGCGATGAAGGCTTCGGCCATTTCCAAGCCGACGTAGCCGGCGCCGACGATGATCGCCGACTGCGGCTGCCGGGCGGTGAGGTCGTGATCGAGGGCGAAGGTGTCGCCCATCGAGTGGATGACATGCACCCCGTCCGCCGGGGTCAGCGCCTCCAGGCCGGTGATGCCGGCGTGGGACGGGAGGGCGCCGGTGCCGACGATCAGCTCGTCGTAGGCCAACACCTCGAGCGTGCCGTCCGGGGTGCGGACGGTGAGCCGGCGACCTGCGACGTCGATGCTCGTGGCGAAGGTGTTCAGCCGCAGTCGCATGCCGGTGGCTTCCAGGTCGGCGCTGGTGCGGTGCGCGAGCGACTGCCAGGGCTGCACTTCGCCGGTGAAGTAGTAGGGGATGCCGCAGATGGAGAAGTTCGGGTACTCGTCTGCGACCACGACGGTCACGTCGGTGTCAGGGTCGAGCTCGCGGGCGCGCAGGGCGGCGGAGATGCCGGCGTCGGAGCCGCCGATGGCGATCAGGTGGGTCATGGCTGGGCCTTTCGATTCGGGAAGAGCAGGAGCACGAGGCCAACGCCGGCGGCGGCGCCGACGAGCTGGGCGGCGAGGAACCACAGTGCGGAGGTCGGGGCGATGCCGGCGAAGGTGTCGGTGAAGATCCGGCCGATGGTCACGGCGGGGTTGGCGAAGGAGGTCGAGGAGGTGAACCAGTACGCGGCGCCGATGTAGGCGCCGACCGCGGGGGCGACCACGGCGCTGCGGCCGGTGCGGGCCAAGGCGAAGATCAGCAGCACCAACCCGGCGGTGGCGACGACTTCGCCGAGCAGGTGGCCCGCCGAGAGGCGATCGGTCGTGGACACAGCCGTCGGCGCCTGGAACATGAGGTTCGCGAGGATCGCGCCGCCGATGCCGCCGGTGACCTGCGCGACGAGGTAGACCACGATCTCGGAGGGAGCGTGGCGGGTGCCGAGGAAGCGGTCGGCGAGGGTGACGACGGGGTTGAGGTGCGCGCCGCTGACGGGTTGGAAGATCAGGATGAGCACCGTCAGCCCGAGCGCCGTCGCCAGCGAGTTCTCCAGCAGCTGCAGCCCGACGTCGTCTGGCGAGAGACGCTGGGCGGCGATGCCGGAGCCGACCACGACGGTCACCAGCAGGCCGGCGCCGAGGAACTCGGCGACCGCGCGCCGCCACAACGGGGCGGGGGCGGATGTCGCGCTCATTTCGTGGGTCACCTTGACGACGATACATTGCTCAGTCACTATTGAGGTAATGAACATTGAGCGAACTGACCTGGCGGGGCGGGTGGCGCGATATGCGGCGCTGGCCGATCCGGTGCGGCTGCGGATCATGGACCTGCTGACCCTGGGCGATGCCGCCCCGGTCGAGCTGCAAGCCGAGCTCGGGGTCTCCTCCAGCCTGTTGGCGCACCACCTGAACCAGCTCGAGCACGCCGGGCTGCTGCTGCGGACTCGGTCGGAGGCCGACCGGCGCCGCACCTACCTCCACCTCGCCCCCGGCGCCTTCATGGGGCTGGCCCCGTCGCCGGCGCTCGGGGTGCGGCGGGTGGTGTTCGTCTGCACCGGCAACTCGGCGCGTTCGCAGCTCGCCGCCGCGCTGTGGCACGACGCCAGCGACATCCCGGTCGCCTCCGCCGGCACGCACCCGGCAGACGCCATCGAGCCGGGCGCGATCGCCGCCGCCGACCGGCACGGCCTCACTCTCCGTGCCGCCCGACCGCGGACGCTGGCCGAGGTGCTGGACGTCGACGACTTCGTGGTCACGGTCTGCGACACCGCCCACGAGGAACTCGCCGGCGAGGGCCGGGTGCATTGGTCGGTGCCCGATCCGGTTCGTGACGGATCGGATGCCGCGTTCGATGCGGCCTTCGAGGACCTCGCCGCCCGTATCCAGAGCCTTGCCCCGATGCTGACTACGACGAAGGGATGACGACGATGTCACCGCACCAGGAACCGCATGCCACGATCACGATCGACCAGGAGGCAGCCCTCGCCTCCGGCGCGGAGCGGCTGACGCGGGAGTTCGACGGCACATTCGGGCGGGAGACGATCGACCGTTTCCTGCACGCCTCCTACGCCGACCTCGCCCAGCGTGCGACCGTGCCGAACTACCTGCCGCTGCTGACGGAGAAGTTCGCCCGGCAACGGCTGCGTGCCCTCGCCAAAGTCGACGGGCTCCACGTCGACGGCAAGCCGACGGTGCTGTTCCTGTGCGTGCACAACGCCGGCCGCTCGCAGATGGCGCTCGGCTTCTTCCAGCACCACGCCGGCGAGCACGCCGTCGGCTGGTCCGGCGGCTCCGAACCCGGCCACGAGGTCAGCCCGGTCGCCGTCGAGGTGATGGCCGAGCGCGGCATCGACATCGCCGGCGAATACCCCAAACCCTGGACCGACGAGGTCGTGCGCGCCGCGGACGTGGTGATCACGATGGGCTGCGGCGACGCCTGCCCGGTGTTCCCCGGCAAACGCTACGAGGAATGGACCCTGCCCGACCCCGCCGGATGGACCCCGGACGGTGTCCGGCCGGTGCGGGACGAGATCGAACGCCGGGTGCTGAACCTGCTCGCGGAGCTCGGGGTCCCCGCGAGAACCTAGACCACAGTACCCGCGGGGGCGCGGCCGAGCTGGATCACCTGCGGCGCTGCCGGTGCGCAGCAGCCGCCCCCCTTGGCTCCGGTCGGGTCGTCGAAGAGTCCCGCGCCGCCGCACACGCCGGTGTCCGGCAGCACCAGCTCGACTCGGGTCGCGGCCTGGTGGTCACCGGCGAGTTCGGCGACGACGCTGCGGACCTGCTCGTACCCGGTGAGGGCGAGGAAGGTCGGGGCGCGGCCGTAGGACTTGGCCCCGACGATGAACAGTCCCGGCTCGGGCTGGGCCAGGTCGGTGGCGCCGGTGGCGCGGACCGACCCACAAGAGTGGATGTTCGGGTCGATGTCGGCCGCGATCCGCACCGGCGCCTGCAACCGGGCATCCAGCTCCAACCGCACCTCGGACAGGATCGACAGATCCGGCCGGAACCCGGTCAGCACCACGACCCGATCGGCGGGCTCGAGCACGCGCCCGTCCTCGGCAACCAGCACCGCACCCTGCGCGGCGGTGTCGATCCGCTCGATACGGAACCCGGTCACCAGGCTCACGAGGCCCTGGTCGACCGCGGTGCGAGCGCGCTGGCCGAGTGCGCCGCGCTCGGGAAGCTCGTCCGCCTCGCCGCCGCCGAACGTGCCGCCGACCGTCCCACGGCGCAGCACCCAGGTGATTCGAGTGTCGGGGTGCTGGCGGGCGATGCGGGCCAGCTCGGTGATCGCGGTCGCCGCGGAGTGGCCGTTGCCGACCACGACCGTGTGCCGCCCCGCATACGGCTCGGCGTCGGCGAACGACGGAATCCGGTACGTCAGGAACCCGGCCGCGGCGGTCTCGCCGAGCGCAGGCAGCCCGTCGGCGCCGGCAGGATTCGGTGTTGTCCAGGTGCCCGAGGCGTCGATCACTGCCTGCGCCTCGATCCGCGACTGCGTGCCGTCGGCCTCCTGGACGTGAACGACGAAGGGCTGCTCGGCCCGGCCCGCATCCACCATCAGGTCACTTCCCTTGCGACCGACGCCGGTGACCCTTGCGCCGTAGCGGACGCGATCCCCAAGAACCTGCGCGAGGGGCGCGAGGTATCCGGTGATCCAGGCGCCGCCGGTCGGATACCCCCGCTCGGGTCGCTGCCACCCGGACGGCTCGAGCAGCCGGGCCGCGGCGGGGTCGACGAGCTCGGGCCACTCGGAGAACAGCCGCACATGCCCCCACTCCGCCACCGCCGCCGCGGGACCCGCCCCCTGCTCCAGCACCAGCGGCGTAAGACCCCGCTCCCGCAGATGCGCTGCTGCCGCCAGTCCCTGCGGCCCTGCGCCGATCACCACGACAGGAAGATCCACCACCCACTCCTCACATCGACTAACATCAATACATCGAGAATCCTCGATACATCGACAGATGTCAATACGACTGGGAGGATGAGCACCGTGACGATCGCGCTCCCGCTCCTCACCGAAGACGGCACTGCGTGCTGCGGCACTGTGGCCGGTGGCGCGCTCGAATCCGAGCAGGCCGAACGGATCGCCCGCGTGTTCAAGGCTCTCGGCGATCCCGCCCGGGTCAAGCTCCTCTCCCTGATCGGCGGCAGCGAGTCCGGGGAGATGTGCATCTGCGACCTCACCGACCCGGTCGGCCTGTCCCAGCCGACCGTCTCGCACCACATGAAGCAGCTCGTCGAAGCCGGCCTTGCCGCCCGCGAGCAGCGCGGCAAGTGGGCCTACTTCCGCGTCGTCGACGGCGCCCTCCAGAACGCCGCCCGGACCCTCCTGCCCGAATGATCCGCGTCGGCATCCGTCCGATGACGCCTGCGGACTGGCCTGCCGTCGAGCACATCTACCGTGAAGGCATCGCCACCGGGCACGCCACGTTTGAGGCAGAGCCGCCTGACTGGGATGGCTTCGGCAGCAGCAAGCTCCCCGGTCTGCGCCTCGTCGCCACGGACACCGACCGCGTCGTCGTGGGGTGGGCAGCCGCCAGCGCCGTGTCATCGCGGCCGGTGTACCGCGGGGTGGTCGAGCACTCGATCTACATCGCCGATGCCGCCCGTGGGCGAGGCGCCGGGGGCGCCCTTCTGGAAGCGTTCATCGCCGCCGCGGACACGTCCGGCATCTGGACCATCCAGTCGTCGATCTTCCCCGAGAACACCGCGAGTCTGCGCCTGCACGAACGTTACGGGTTCCGCACGGTGGGCACCCGCGAACGTATCGCGCTTATGGGTTACGGCCCGTTGGCTGGCACTTGGCGCGATACCGTGCTGATCGAGCGTCGTCGATCAGGCGACTGAGGTCAGTCCGGCGGGTGGCCGCTGAGGTCTGGGTCGAGGACGCCGAGGTAGCGGGCGACCGACTCGATGCCGATCCCGAACAGGTCGCTGATGCGGCGGACGTCGCCGCCGCTGGCCTGGACTTCGTGCAGGATGCGGTCGGTGCGCAGCGTCTGCGCGGAGATGCCGGCCTTGAGCCAGGGGAACTGTCGGCTCGGGGCGCTGAGCCGGGGCGCGGTCTGCATCGTCACGAACAGGTGCGGGTTCATCGTGCGCGGCCATCTCGTTGCTCGGTGGTCGAGCCAGGTTCGCAGGCGTGCTCGCACCGGCTCGGCCAGCGGGATCACGCGCCCGTCGGGCAGGGTGAGCCGGCCGTCGATGATGTCGGTGAGCTGCAGCGCGCGGATCTGGAGGTTGGTCAGGCCGTGGAAGGCGACGATCGAGGTTGCGAGGGCGACCGCGGGGTCGGAGTGGTTCAGGGCGGCGAGGATCGTCTCGGTGTCGGCCGGCAGCGGTGTGCTGCGGCGCGGCTCGGTCAGGGGCATGCCGGTCGTCGGGTCGGCGAAGATCGCTTTGCGTCCCTTGAGGATGCCGAACAGGGCGCGGAATCCGCGCTCGGCCCAGTGTCGCTTGCCTGCGTCGGCGGGCAGGGAGTCGAGCAGCAGCTCGGGGCTGATCTCGGCGAGCGACTCGATGCCGTCTTCGGCCCAGGCGGTGACGATCGGGGCGATGCCGAGGATCTGAATCTTCACCGTGGCCGGGTCGCGGGGCTTCCGCCGCGGTGGGATAGGGCTGCCGTGGATCATGATGTCGAACCAGAGCTCGAGCTGGGTCCGCATCGCCGGCGGGAGGCCGGCGAACTTGCCGTCGAAGTAGCGGTCGATAGTCGGCACCCGGTCGTCGATGAGCAGGCCGGCGGCGTCGAGGACGTCGAGGGTGGAGACGATGTTGCCCTCGGCGTCGTAGCGGCGCAGCCGGATGACGTCCGTGGCGCGGACCATTCTCGCGCCGTCGGGTGCGAGGATCTGGAGCATCTTCAGAGAGCGCCGGACCTGGTTGGTCTGCCGGTTGGACCAGCCGAAGCGTTCGGCGTGCTCGAACACGATCCCGTCGGTGCGGTAGCTCCAGTCCCGGGCCTGCGCGGTCGCCCGCTGGCGGAGCACGTCGGGGTCCGGAGCGAGCTCGAACAGCGCTGGCTGCTCCCAGGCGCTCGCTTCGGCGTCGAGCACGATCCGCGACGCTCGGGTGGACTGCGTGGGGAGGGGCAGTTTGCGGCGGGCGGGCATGTTGGCGAAGAACAGCTGGAGTCCGTGCCGGGTGCCTTCGTCGAGGTCGATGTCGCGGCCGGGCTGCTGGATGCGCCGTGCGGACTCGATGCAGAGTCGGCAGGCGCCGCGTTCGCCGATAGGGAGGCGACGATGGCAGTAGTGGCAGTCGCCGACCGGGTTGTGGCTCGCCCACCAGGCGCAATGCCGGCACCGCCACTGGTGTCCCCGGTAGACGCCCCAGGCGTAGCAGTCCTTGCACTGGCCGATGTAGTGCGGGCTGCCGGGGTGGCACCGCTCGCACAGGCCCTGACTGAAGTAGTCCGGCGAGCCGCACCGCTCGCACGACGGAGCGGGGAACGGGCCGCCGGGGAGGCAGCCGTAGCAGTAGTCGACGCTCGGCCAGTGCCAAGCCGCGCGGTTCACGCCGCAGGTGAAGCAGAACTTCGGCGGTCGGAACCGGGAGGTCACTCCCGGTTTGGTGCTCACAGCGGCGGCTCGGGCCGCTTGCCGTTGTAGCGGGGCTTGACGATCGACGGGGAGCCGTTCGCTGCCTGCTCCTCGACGGTCTTCGCCGGGCGACGCGCTGCCGCGCCGTCGAGGTCCGCGGTCAACAGGTCGCCGGGCGTGCAGTCCAGCACGAGGCAGATCACGTCGAGGTCGTCCAGCCGCAGGGTGGTCGGGGTGCCGGTCCACAGGCCCGACATCTTCCCGACGCTCATCTCCAGGCCGGCGTCCGCGAGCAGGCGCCGCAGCTCCGAGGACTTCCAGATGCCGCGTTCGGCGGCGGCCATGCGCAGGTTCCATTTCATGGGTTCACACTCTCCCTCCGAATCGGGTCTCCAGCCGCCGGTTCGCGGTCAGCCACGCTTGCTCGATGTGGTCGCTGGAGACGTGGATGTAGCGGGTCGTGGTGGATAGCCACTCATGCCCGAGGATCTCCTGGATCGCTTTCAGGTCCATGCCCGCGCCGTACAGCGACGAGGCGCAGTAGTGCCGCAGGACGTGCGGGGTCATCCGGCCGACCCAGGCCGGCAGGAACACGACGGTCTGCGCTTTGAGTCCTTGGCGCAGCACGTCGTCGCTCGCCCGTGAGCAGCGTCCAAGGTCCTGGTCGAACCGCTCCGAGGGAATCATCGGCGCGTCGGGGTTGTCCCAGTCCGGGCCGAACAGGTGCCGCACCTCCGCGAGCCACCAGTCGATCAGCCGGTCGGCGCCGTTGATCGCCGGCACCAGGCGCGGCTTCACGCCGCGGCCGCGCGAGCCTTTCCCGAAGCGGACGTGGAGCTTGCCGAACTCGCCCAGGTCAGGCCGCCAGTCGCGGATGTCGAGCTTGACGCTTTCGTTAATCCGCAGCCCCAGGCGCCGCCAGAGCGATGCGGCGAAGTAGTCCCGCGCCGCCGGAAGGAACTTCCGCGCGCTCGACAGCGAGCTGCGCCATCCCGCGAACAGATGGTCGACCTCGGTGTCCGACGGCGGCACGCGGATCTTGCCGAGCGAGTTGTTCGACTGCCGGTTGTACTCGTCGATGGGCTGCTCGAGGACGAACCCGGTCAGCGCATGCACGTCGGCCTGGTAACGGGCGATCGCGAAGTCGTAGAACTGCGCGAGCGTCTTCGCCTTGCCCGCCCGCGTGCTCACAGCCAGTCCCGCCCGACGCAGACCCGCGAGGAAGCGATCGGCGTCGTCCGGTGCCGCGGTCCAGAGCGGGGCGGCGAGGCTCTGCCGGAACTCGAACACCGCGGCCCGCGAGGACTGGATGTGCCCGTCGGTCAGGCCCGCCGCTGCCATCGCCAGGGCGAACTGGTCGACGAGCTCCTGCTCGAAGTCGGCCACGTCCTGCTCGTCACGGAAGCCACGGGCGCTGCCGATGCTTCGCACGACGGCGAGCTTCATGAGCCCGTCAGTTCATCAGCACCGCGCATACGTCAATAATAGGCAGATTCTTTCAGGAATCGTGAACTTTCTACGACAATCGTGTATCGACGGCGATCCCTGCGTACCTCGCTCCTATGAGAGATCGAGGGAGCAGATGGCCGAACGAACTCACGGCAGTTGGGACA
>CALMSL010000052.1 GCA_937872445.1 uncultured Microbacteriaceae bacterium
AAATGAGCGCAGAACGCGTCGTCTCGCGGATTCCCTCGCGCGCATCAGCGGACATTTCAGGCTGTGGCGCATTCGCAAACCGGCCCATACCCAATACTTCGAACCCCGAATTCTGAAGTATCGCCGAAAACGCGCCATTCGGTGCTGAGACCCCAAAGGCCTTCAATGTTCGCCGATTATAGGCATCTCCGATCCCGCCGAGCAGTTCCGTGATGTCCAAAAGCACCGGACGCTCACCTCCATCAGAGCTAAGCTTCGCAAGTTGCCACACTATCCCCAGGTAAAGGGGGTCGTTCCCGTAATAGACAATCAACGGACTCGCCATCGGAAAGCTGCCTTTCTTGTTGTCACAGTGAATAGCTGTCGGATCTCGTGGACGGGATGACGGAGGCGCTAATTTGCCATTCTTACTGCGATGCCCTCTCCGGCAAGGTAATTCCGTGCCCCTCGAGGAGTTTGCTCTGTGAACTGGAACATCGCTCCAGCTGAAACGGCGTCTGCGCCAGCTCGAAGTGCCTGCAATAGGTGCTCATAATTGCCGGCACCGCTGGAAGCGATCACCGGAACCGGCACCGCAGTCGATACCTGATGAATCAGCTCAAGATCCATTCCTTGTTGGAGCCCGTCACGATGTATCGACTGGAGAAGGATCTCCCCCGCACCGGCCGCCACTGCGGCTATCGCCAGTGCAACGGGACTCATCTCAACTGGGCTCACGCCGCCATCGATTGCGACGGCATTGCCATCATCAGAGACGGAATCGACCGAGACAACCACGGCTTGCGCCCCAAATCTATGTGACGCAGCGGTGATGAATGCCAAATCTCTGACCGCAGCCGAACCGATTACAACCTTGTCCGCTCCCGCTCGCAGCGTAGCTTCGAATTCGGCTAGAGTCTTCACCCCGCCGCCGACCGCAAGTGGCACCGACATGCAGCGGGCGACGCTGCTGACCATCGCTGGCGAGATGCAGCGGGACTCCCTGGTTGCCATTACGTCCAGCAAAACGAGTTCATCTACATCGCGCATGGAGAAAACTCTGGCCGCAGCTACCACGGAACCCACCGTGCGCCAGCTTCTGAATTGTTCCCCCTTCACCAGGCTGACGCCGTCAGTGAGGAGTGTGGGGATGACCCGTCGCTTAGCCATTGGCCCAACCGAGCACGTCGGCGAGCAGAAGCTTTCCAGAACGGGAGCTTTTCTCTGGATGGAATTGGAAACCAAGCACGTTCCCACTCAGTACACCCGAGACAAAGTCCTGTCCTCCGAAGTCTGACGTAGCAAGAATAGTGCTGGCGTCGTCGGGCGCCAGGGAGAAGGAGTGCACAAAATAGAAGTCCAGTGGGCTATCCAGCGTCGCGAAACCATCCGTTTGCTTCGCCCGGGTGAGCCCGGTCCAGCCCACGTTTGGAACGCGAGCGTCGGAAGTCGACACCAGCTTGCGCACTTGCCCCGGGATAAAATCCAATCCAGCCACGCTGGGCGACTCCTCGCTTCCTGTGCCCAGAAGTTGCATGCCAAGGCATACACCGAATAGGTGACCGCCGGAGGAAACGTGCTCGGCTACGACTTTGTCAAGACCGCGGACGGCTAGTTCCTGCATGGCTGCACCGTAAGCGCCAACGCCGGGTAGCACCAATAAGTCGGCTCCCCGGGACTCGTCGCCCGATGAGACGGTTCGGAGTTCAATTGCACCCGCCTCAGTAAATCCTCGGCAGAGTGAAGCCAGATTGTTGATCCCCAAATCGAGGACTTCGACTTCTATAGCCATCGTCAGGCGACGTTATCGTAGCTGAGCTTCGTCAGATTGCCATCTTTGCCGCGCGCGAGGGAGCCATCCTTCCGCGTCTCGAACAAGCTCTCATTCGTGAATCGATCGCAAATGGCAACGAATTCATCGACGGTGATGTCAAGCGGCTTCAAGATTTCGTCCAAGGGCTTGCCCAAGTAGCTCCACGGGAACTTACCGTCGTGTCGCCTGACGATGTCCACCGCCTGCTGCCTTGTCAGACGGCCACGACGAACATGCAGACTCGCAATGTCGGTGGCCCGACCGAATCCGAACTTGAGGAATTTGAAATAGTCATGAATACCGACTTGATAATTGTCAATGTTTTCGTAGTCCACCATTGAACCCTCTACGACAACGCCGGGCGTCTGGAAGCCAGCCGCCTTTGCGATCAAAGCGTTGGTCATGCCGTCCCAGGGGAAGAATTGGCCAAGGAAGAGCCCGGTGACGCCGACACGCTCAAGCTCTGAAGCTTCCGGGTACGTGTATGGCGCGAGATCACCGGCTGAGATCCCTTGAGACTCTGCTAGATCGGACACCCGCATACCTAGCAGACCGCCAAACTCTTCGAGCCACCGACGATCAAGAGTTTTGCTCGCGGTTGCCGCTTCCGGCCCGCCATACTCGTTCTGGCTGTTTTCGCCCCAAATGAGAAGAGGAATGTTGAACTGCACGGCAACGCGTACCGGAATGGTGAATATCCCCACGTGTTCCGGCCACGAGATATCGCCAACTTCCTGAAGGCCGATGCGGTTGAGCTTCCTTCGCACTACGGGGTTCGGGCTAAAAGTCACATGATCAACGCCGAGATTCTTGATGTTCTCGATGTTCCGGAGGCCGACGTCGCTCAGGTCACAGGTTGTCGCTGTGACGCACAGTGGGCGGAGCCCAAGTTCCAGCATCTTCAGGACCTGAAAAGTGCTGTCCTTGCCGCCAGAGACGGGGACAATGCAATCCCAGCTCGAGTTGCTGCGATCTCGATACTGCTCAACAATGTTCAGGAACTCATCGCGACGAGCATCCCAGTCCGTCTCGGTGCGGTTCTCGAATGCCTGGCAGGCGGCGCACACTCCCTCCGCATTGAAATGCAGATCAGGTTTTGAGTCCGGCAGAACACATCTAACGCAGTACTTCAATAACATAGGTCTTCCATCATTCCTTGGGGCGTTGGTGAACGCCTCGCCAACGATTGCACCGGATCGGCGCAAAATGCCTCGTGCGTTCTTCCAGCGATCATTCTAGCCAGTGCCGGGCGTCGCGTTCTCTGTGCCAGGTTGGCCGCCGTGAATGCGCTCTCGATTATCGATTGGTGTGACTCACGCTTGGATTCAATTGCAGGAAATTCAGAATGTCCTGTTGATCGAACTCAGGGTTGTCCGAATAAAGACTCTCATATACGGTGCGTACGAACGCCAAATCGTCCGGGCGATCGACTGTCCAGCGCAAGTTCGACACATCCTGCTGTTGAGTGACGGAGTGCAGGCTGAAGACTTCCGGATGATTGTAAATGCCGATCGTGACATGTTCCCTTTCGCTGTCCTCCAATGGTCCTATCATCAACAGGTCAAATGCTTCGGTACTGACGCACTCCACGTCGAGCCCCTGAGGATAGGTGCGCTGAAGCGTGTTCGACGTGTAGTCAGCGCGGGCCTTCAAATGCTCGCGGATAACGTGATCGATGACTACCGGATCGGCCAATGGACAGTCAGCAGTGAGGCGAACTACAGTTGTCGGCGCAAACTCGCGAACAACAGATTGGAAGCGACCTGCTACATCGTCCAACGATCCGCGGCGAACAGTGACGCCCTCCGCCTGCAGTAGCTCCACAAGGGAATCGTCAGAGGCATCGGTGGAAGTCGCGACTACGAGGCGGTCGATCATCAAACTGCGGTCGAGTCGTTCCAGCTGGCGCAGGATCATCGCGCGACCGAGAACGGGCGCCATAACTTTCCCCGGGAGCCGGGTCGAACTGCAACGCGCTTGCACAATGGCCAGGATCATCCTCTACCTCCAATCGAAGCCTATAAGTCGAATCCAGGTCGCACTGAGATAGAGGAACCAGAGTAAGCCTCCATTCGCTGAACCACGCGCTCCTTGCCATTTCCGTCAAAACTACTCAGGCACCGATTGGACAATTGGCGTCGAAGGCCGGCGTCGTTGATAAGTCGCTCGACCAGAGACCTCGGATTCTCGCCCACGTGCCCGTCTGTGACCACCGCGTCGATTCCCAGCACCAGCCCACGGTCCTGAGCTTCTCGCAGTGAGGCTCGCTGGTTTTCGACCACAGCCACGAGAACAGCGGGTACACCCAGAGTGCACGTATCCCACGCGCTCGTGCCTGCGGCAGACAGGATGACATCGGCCCGGCCCAATAGCTCTGGAAGTCGTAGTGTAGGCGCGATCAGCTGGACTTTCTTTCGGGCCCCGAGAACTCGCGACAGTCCTTCATGCTGGTCGAGCGGAGCCACTATGGTGAACTCAAAATCGAATGTTGAAGTGCCCAATGATTGTGCCACCCAGACGCTAGCCTCTGTCGGGTCCGTCCCACCCATGAAGCAGAGAACTGATGGTACTGTCCCGCGAAACCGCCACGGTTCTTCACGACGTTCCGCCAGCACACCGTCTCGAACCAGAGCGTATTCCGATCCAACCATCATCCGGTCTGCGGCAATGCCAGGCCATTCCCGGTCTTCCGCACCTAGATTGTGGTCCAGATAGAGTGACGCCTCTATACTCCGAGTGTCTCCATCGACGATGGCCAACACTGGCACCGTATGGTTGAGACTTGAAACCTCGGCCGCGCGGAACTGGTACGAGTCAACAACCACCCAATCGGGGTCAAGTCGCATTATCTCAGTCGCGGAAACGTGGCCAGACTGGCATTCGTGCACTATCAGTCCCGTCCTGAACACCAAGTCTCGCAACCACCCGATGCTCAGCGGGCCGGTCATGATCTCGACATGGTGGCCCCGGGCTCTGAGACCCTCCGCGAGAGTCAGGCACCGCATGAAGTGGCCAGTGCCCTGAGTGACCCCTGCGTCGGTTCGCAACAAGACCCGCATTGGTCCGGAATCAGATGTCATCCTCCCAGTCTGTCCCAATCATCTGCGCACTCTGGGCTTTTTCCGCTATTCCCATCTCTGAATAGTTGTTCCGCTTGGTGGCGCCGGTTGTTCCCCCAGCTGATACCGCCTAGCTGCACTTGTGTTTCA
>CALMSL010000053.1 GCA_937872445.1 uncultured Microbacteriaceae bacterium
ATCGGCCTCGGATATCGCGCGCTGTATCGGGAAACCCGTCAACGGCAGCAGCTCATCGACGAATTGCTGGCCACGCGCGAATTGCTTGCGGCCCGCGAACGCGAGGCAGGCGTGATGGATGAGCGCTCCAGGCTCGCCCGTGAAATCCACGACACCGTCGCGCAGGGGCTGTCGAGCATTCAATTGCTTCTGCACGCGGCAGAGCGCAGCGGCATGGACGGCGAGGCGCTCGAGCAGGTGACGCTCGCCCGGCAGACCGCGGCCTCCAGTCTCGCGGAGACGCGGAATTTCATCCGGGAGCTTGCGCCTCCGGCGCTGGACGGTCAAAGCCTCGTGGATGCGGTTTCCCGGCTTGCCGCATCCACGTCACGAGATGGGCTCGACGTGAATTTCCGGGTGAGCGGATCGCCCCGGCACCTCGACATGCCCCTGGAGACGACGCTCCTGCGCATCGCGCAGGCGTCCCTGTCCAATGTGACCCAGCACGCGTCGGCGACCCACGCGGAACTCACCCTCACCTACCTTGAAGACTGGATCAGCCTCGATATCGTGGATGACGGGCGCGGGTTCAGCCCGGCCGACATCGACCGGCCGGGATCGTTCGGGCTCGTCTCCCTGCGCGAACGCGTCGAAAAGCTTGGCGGAACGCTCGCGATTGAATCCCAACCGGGGTCCGGCACGGCGATCGCCGTCGCCTTCGAAGCTTCTCCGCTCGACGAGGAAACAGCAAAGGTGAAACCGTGATCCGGGTACTGATCGTCGACGACCATCCGGTGGTGCGGGCCGGCCTCACAGCGTTGCTTGCGAGCGAACCCGGTTTCGAGGTTGTGGGCGACGTCGCCACCGGGGAGGAGTCGATCGCGAGCTGCGAAAGCGGGGACGTTGATCTCGTCCTGATGGATCTGCAACTGGGCGATGGCATGCAGGGGGCCGCCGCCACTCGCGTTCTGCGCGGCCTGTCCCCCGCCCCGAAAGTGCTGATCCTGACCAACTACGACACGGATGCCGACATCCTGAGCGCCGTGGAGGCCGGCGCGAGCGGTTATCTGTTGAAGGATGCACCGCCGTCCGAGTTGATCTCTGCCGCGCAGGCCGCCGCGAGCGGTGCGAGCGCGCTGTCACCGGCGATCGCTCAGCGCCTCGGTTCCCGGCGCAATGCTGTCGGTTCCGCCCTGAGCGCGCGGGAGATCGAGGTGATCGGCCTGGTTGCCGCAGGAAAATCCAATAGCGAAATCGGGCGGGCGCTGTTCCTCAGCGAGGCCACCGTGAAGTCCCACCTCTCGCACATTTTCACGAAATTGGGCGTGAGCTCGCGGACGAGGGCCGTCGCGGCCGCGAGGGAAGCCGGGACGATCCGCTGAACCGCGTGAACCCGTGCCGAATTCAATCGTTCGGATGATTCACCGCGCAGGGTTCCCCGGAAGAGTGGAGGCATGAGAAAACTTTTCTTCGCTTCCAGTGTCTACCTGGTCCTTGGACTCGCCTCGGGTTTGTACTACCGCGAGTTCACCAAATCCCACGGCTTCACCGCGGCCGACGGATTCACCCAGCTTTCCGTCGTACACACCCACCTGCTGACGCTCGGCGTCGTCGTTCTGCTCATCGTGCTCGCGCTGGAGAAGATCTTTCAGCTCTCGCAAAGCAAAGCCTTCAGCTGGTTCTTCTGGATTTACAATCTGGGGCTCGTCGTGACGACCACGACGATGGTGGTCAACGGAACGCTTCACGTGCTCGGTCAGGAAACCGGCACGGCGCTCGCCGGTATTTCCGGCAGCGGGCACATCCTCCTGACCGCGGGACTCGTGTTGCTCTTCATCACACTGGGAATGCGCCTTCGGACCGAGCAGCCGACGTCGGCACAGACCCTGCCGGCCGCTCCGTAGGGGCGAGCGGCTACGCGCGCGGGTGCGCTGTGCGGTAGCTCTCCTTGAGCCGCTCCGCGGACACGTGGGTGTAAATCTGGGTCGTGCCGAGGCTGGCATGGCCGAGCAGTTCCTGCACCGCGCGAAGGTCAGCGCCGCCATCCAGCAGGTGTGTCGCGGCGGTGTGCCGAAACGCGTGGGGCCCGGATGGTCCGGTTCCCGGAATTTCCGCGAGCACTTCGGCGACCAGCTGGTACACCGTCCGTGAATCGATCCTCCTGCCGCGAGCGCCGAGGAAGACGGCGGGAGTCGGGTCAGCCTGGAGTCTGGGTCGACCGGCAGCCAGGTACCGGGAGATCGCGCGGCCCGCGGGCACGCCGAACGGCACCACCCGTTCCCTGGAGCCTTTGCCCGTCACGCGAACCGTCAGCCGGTCCAGGTCGACGCGGTCCAGGTCCAGGCCGGTGAGTTCGCTGACGCGCAGCGCCGACGCGTAGAGAAGTTCGAT
>CALMSL010000054.1 GCA_937872445.1 uncultured Microbacteriaceae bacterium
ATCGGCCTCGGATATCGCGCGCTGTATCGGGAAACCCGTCAACGGCAGCAGCTCATCGACGAATTGCTGGCCACGCGAGAACTGCTTGCGGCCCGCGAACGCGAGGCAGGCGTGATGGATGAGCGATCCCGGCTTGCCCGTGAAATCCACGACACCGTCGCGCAGGGGCTGTCGAGCATTCAACTGCTTCTGCACGCCGCAGAGCGCAGCGGCATGGACGGCGAGGCGCTCGAGCAGGTGCAGCTCGCCCGGCAGACCGCGGCATCCAGCCTCGCGGAGACGGGGAACTTCATCCGGGAGCTTGCGCCTCCGGCGCTGGACGGCCAAAGCCTGGTCGATGCGGTATCCCGGCTCGCCGCTTCCACCTCGCGTGACGGGCTCGAGGTGAATTTTCACGTGAGCGGGTCACCCCGGCACCTTGCCATGCCTCTGGAGACGACCCTCCTGCGGATCGCCCAGGCGTCGCTGTCCAACGTGACCCAACATGCTTCAGCATCCCGCGCAGAACTCACCCTCACGTACTTCGATGACTGGATCAGCCTCGACATCGTGGATGACGGGCGCGGGTTCAGCCCGGCCGACACCGACCGGCCTGGCTCGTTCGGGCTCGTCTCACTGCGCGAACGCGTCGAGAATCTCGGCGGCACGCTCACGGTCGAATCCGAACCGGGGTCGGGCACAGCCATCGCCGTCGCTTTCGAAGCCCCTCCCGTCGATGAGGACGAAGCCCAGGTGCGGCCATGATCCGGGTATTGATCGTCGACGATCATCCCGTGGTGCGGGCCGGCCTCACAGCGTTGCTTGCGAGCGAACCCGGCTTCGAGGTCGTGGGCGACGTCGCCACCGGGGAGGAGTCGATCGCACGCTGCGAAAGTGAAGACGTCGATCTCGTCCTGATGGATCTGCAATTGGGCGAGGGCATGCAGGGGGCCGCCGCCACGCGCATTTTGCGTGGCCTGACTCCTGCGCCGCGAGTCCTGATCCTGACCAATTACGACACGGATGCCGACATCCTGAGCGCCGTCGAAGCCGGTGCGAGCGGTTACCTGTTGAAGGATGCGCCGCCGTCCGAGTTGATCTCTGCCGCGCGGGCCGCCGCGAGCGGCGCGAGCGCGCTGTCGCCGACGATTGCTCAGCGCCTCGGTTCCCGGCGCAAAGCGGTCGGTGCGGCGTTGAGTGCGCGGGAGATCGAGGTGATCGGTCTGGTTGCCGCGGGAAAATCCAATAGCGAAATCGGGCGGGCGCTGTTCCTCAGCGAAGCAACCGTGAAGTCCCACCTTTCGCACATTTTCACGAAATTGGGTGTGAGCTCCCGGACGAGGGCTGTCGCGGCCGCGAGGGAAGCCGGGACGATCCGCTGAACCGCGTAGTGCCGTGCCGAATTCAATCCTTCGGACGATTTGCCGCGTCGCGTTCCCCGAAAGAGTGAAGGCATGAGAAAACTATTCTTCGCTTCCAGCGTGTATCTCGTCGTCGGACTTGCCTCTGGGTTGTACTACCGCGAGTTCACGAAATCCCACGGCTTCACCGCGGCCGACGGATTCACCCAGCTCTCCGTCGTGCACACCCACCTGCTGACGCTCGGCGTCGTCGTGCTGCTCATCGTGCTCATGCTGGAGAAAATCTTTCAGCTCTCCCGGAGCAAGGCCTTCAGCTGGTTCTTCTGGATCTACAACCTGGGGCTCGTCGTGACGAGCACGACCATGGTGGTCAACGGAACGCTTCAGGTGCTCGGGCAGGAATCCAGTTCGGCGCTCGCCGGCATTTCCGGCAGCGGACACATCCTCCTGACTACAGGATTCGTGTTGCTCTTCGTCGCACTGGGATTGCGCCTTCGGGCCGAGCGGCCGACGGCGGCGGAGACGCTGCCGCCCGCTCGGTAGCAGCGAGCGGCTACGCGCGCGGATGCGCGGTGCGGTAACTCTCCTTGAGCCGCTCCGCCGACACGTGGGTGTAAATCTGGGTCGTGCCGAGGCTGGCGTGGCCGAGGAGTTCCTGCACCGCGCGAAGATCGGCGCCGCCGTCCAGCAGGTGCGTCGCGGCGGTGTGCCGAAACGCGTGGGGCCCGGATGGTCCGGTTCCCGGAATTTCCGAAAGTACTTCGGCGACCAGCTGGTACACCGTCCGTGCGCCGATTCTCCTGCCGCGAGCGCCGAGGAAGACGGCGGGGGTCGGGTCTGTCTGGAGCCTGGGCCGACCGACGTCCAGGTACCGGGAGATCGCACGGCCCGCCGGTGCGCCAAACGGGACCACGCGCTCCCTGGAGCCTTTGCCCATCACGCGAACCGTGAGACGGTCCAGGTCGACGCGGTCCAGGTCCAGGCCGGTGAGTTCGCTGACGCGCAGCGCCGACGCGTAGAGAAGTTCGAT
>CALMSL010000055.1 GCA_937872445.1 uncultured Microbacteriaceae bacterium
TCCCGTCCTGTGCCGGTGTAGGCGTCCGTGCCCTGGTCCAGTACGTAGGCACGGTCACAGAGCTGCAGGCAGCGGCGTGCGTTCTGCTCGACCATGATGGTCGTCACCCCGGCCTTGTTGATGTCGGAGACGCGAATGAAGGCTTCGTCCTGGCGCACGGGTGAAAGCCCCGCGGACGGCTCGTCCAGGAGCAACACGTGGGGGTCCATCATCAGGGCGCGCGACATGGCAACCATCTGCCGTTCACCGCCGGAGAGTGAGCCGGCGCGCTGCTTCAGCCGTGCGCCAACTTCCGCGAAAATCGAGGTGACGAATTCGAGTCGCTCCCGAAATATCTTGGGGTTTTGGTAGAGCCCCATCTCCAGGTTTTCTTCAATGGTGAGGCTCGGGAAGATGTTGTTGTTCTGCGGCACCATTCCTACCCCACGAGCGACGAGCTTATTGGCCCGAAGCCCGGTGATATTTTCGCCGTTCAAAATGATCTCACCGCTGCGAATCTTGACCTGGCCGAAGATGGCTTTCAGCAGCGTCGACTTTCCCGCACCGTTCGGCCCGATGATTCCGATCAATTCACCCTGCGCAGCATTGAGGGAGCAATCGTTCAGGATGTCAACGCCCGGCAGGTAGCCGGCCGTCAGTTCCCGGACGTCAATGACCAATGGTTGCTCTGTCGAGGAACTCACTATTTCTTCTCCCTCTTCGGCGCGGTGACCGTTTCGATGCGCCCCGTGACGACACCGAGGTCGGTATCCATGTGACTGCCCAGGTAAGCGTCAATGACCGCCGGATTCTTCATGACCTCATCCGGCGGACCCTCGGCAACGATTCGGCCTTCCGCCATCACAATGACCCAGTCCGAAATGTGGCGGACCATGTGCATGTCGTGCTCAACGAACAGCACCGTCATGCCGTCGGCCTTGAGGCCGAGGATGTGGTCCAGGAGGGATTGGGTCAGTGCCGGGTTCACACCCGCCATCGGCTCGTCGAGCATGACGAGCGTGGGGTCGCTCATGAGGGCCCTGGCCATCTCGAGCAGTTTCCGCTGGCCGCCGGAAAGGCTTGCAGCGAAATCGTCCTGCTTGGTGTCGAGTTTGAACCTTTCGAGAAGCTTGAGCGCCTTCTGTTCGATCTCGTCGTCCTGCTTGCGCCACAACCACGGCAGCATCGCAGTGAAGAAGTTCTCGCCCTTTTGCGCCTTGGCCCCCAATTTCATGTTCTCCAGAACGGAGAGCATCGCAAGGGCCTTCGTCAGCTGAAACGTTCGCACCTGACCCATGCGGGAAGTCTTAAACGCGGGAACACCGGAGATCGACTTTCCATCGAATGACCACTCGCCGGTATCCGGCTTGTCGAAGCCGGTCAGCAGGTTGAAGAACGTCGTCTTTCCCGCACCGTTCGGGCCGATGAGTGCCGTGATCGCATGACGGGGGATCTCGACGTGATCGACATCGACCGCCTTGAGACCGCCGAAGCTGCGGGTGATGTTGTCGGCAACGAGAATCGGATCCACCTTGGCGACTCCGGGCCGGACTTCCCCGACGTGCAGCCCCGTGGACCGAGTGGTATTCGTGTCAGCGGGCATTGAACGTCAGCTCCTTCTTGTTGCCGAGGATTCCCTGCGGTCTGAAAATGACGATGAGCATGAGGGCGAGGCCCACCAGAATGAAGCGCGTGATATTCGCCTGCTGATTGGACATAAACGGCAGCAACCCGGCCTCCGACATGCGGGGGAGGAGGTTGGACAGGAACGCCATGATGACCCAGAACAATACCGATCCGAGGACCGGTCCGAAGATGGTCGCTGCACCACCGAGCAGGAGGATGGTCCAGAGGAAGAACGTCAGGGACGGGACGTAAACCGCGGGGATGACCGCTGACGGCATGGCAAAGACGACACCGCCAAGTGAGCCAAAGACGCCTCCCAGTATCAGAGCCTGCATCTTGTAGGAGAACACGTTCTTGCCCAAAGCCCGCACGGCATCTTCGTCTTCCCGAATGCCCTTGACGACCCTGCCCCACGGGCTGCGCATGAGCAGCCAGGTGATCAGCACTGCCAAGGCAAGAAGGAGGATTCCGAAGATGCGAACCCACCAGTCGGTTTCGTTGTACGTGAACGGACCGAACCCGTAGGTGCCCTTTGGAATGGGGTTTGCCGCGCGGAAGCTGTCATGGTAGCCCCCTAGGCCGTCAGCCGAGCCCGTGACGGCATCGAATGTGGTGGTCTGGAACAGGAGCCGGACGACTTCTGCGAGCGCGATTGTCGCGATGGCAAGATAGTCGGCGCGCAATCGAAGTGTGGGGATACCGAGTATGAGCGCGAACAAGACCGAGGCTGCGATTCCGACCAGAATGCCGGCCCACCAGGGGAATCCGAATGTCAGGATTGAGATGGCGTATCCGTAGGCACCCAAAGCCATGAAGCCGGCCTGGCCGAAGTTCAGCAGTCCAGTATAGCCGAAGTGTATAGCGAGACCCACCGTAGCCAATGCGTAAGCAATGGTCTCCGGATTGACGATCCAGACAACCGAATTGGAGAAAATTGCGCCCCAGTCCATGAGATCTCCTAACCTATTCTCTCGCGTCGGCCGAGGAGGCCCTGAGGTCGGACCATCAGCACGATAATCAGCACAATGAACGGGCCGACGTACTTGATGTCGGAAGGTATCCACAACGTCGACAGCTCGACCAGGAGTCCGACGATGATGGAACCAACAAGTGCACCATATGCCGTCCCGAGTCCGCCGAGAACAACCGCGGCGAAGATGAGAAGCAGGATCTGCCACCCCATGTCCCACTTGATCCCCGGCCGGAAGTAAGCCCACAGAATCCCGGAAAGGCCGGCAAGCGCTGAACCGAAGATCCACACGATTCGCACGACGCGGTCAACATCGATGCCGGAGGCCGCAGCAAGCGAAGAGTTATCGGCAATAGCGCGAGTGGCCTTGCCGATCTTGGTCCGCTGCAACCAGAACGCCACCAGAACCAACATGACAATACTGATGGCCATGCTGACCATGTCGGTCGGGGAAAGCGCAATCGGGCCAAGCAAGGGGATCTTCTTCGAGCCCATATCGGGCAGTTGGTAGGTTCTTCCGCCGAAGAAGTATTGGAAGACGTAGCGAAGGGCAAGAGAGAACCCGATACTCACGATCATGAGCTGAACAATACTCATACCTTTTATTCGCAAAGGCTTCCAGACCACGACATCCTGAAGCCAACCGAGCGCGCCCGTCAGGACCACCGCCAGCGGGAAGGCGACCCACACTGGCCAACTCAAGATCACGCTGAAAGTGAGTGCCATCAGCGCGCCGAATGTCACCATCTCGGCGTGTGCGAAGTTCGAAATGCCCGTCGTCCCAAACACGAGCGAAAGCCCGATTGAGGCGAGAGCGAGCATGAGCCCGAAATTCAGGCCGTTGATGGCTCGGCCCACGAACTGGTCGAAGAAGCTCACCGTCTCCCGCACGCCCTGGCCGAGGAAGAAGTTCACCGACTTGCTGTCCGTCAAACCAAACTCGGCTTCGATCGTTGCGCCCTTGTCGGAGATCGTGATGCGATCGGTGCCTTCCTGGCTGACGATCACACCCTTCGGGAGCGTGGATTCGACAAGCGTGATGCTGTATTTCTTTTTCTCCGGAACGCCGACGCTCCACTGACCCTTGTCGTCGGTCTTGACCTTGGCGCTGTATCCGTTTCCTGTGACGTCGATTTCGACGCCGCTGAGCGGCTTGTCGTTGTATTTGACGTTGCCGCTGAAGACGTATTGATATTTGTCTGTGTTGATGCTGTCGGCGTGGGCCGGAGTCGCCGCTGTCATTGCGAAAGCCATTGACGCCATCAGAACCGCGAACAGGAGCATGATTGGCCGCTTCATAAGCAAGCGAAACCGTTGAGCTGGAACCACGAGACCTCCAAGACGGGCCAGCGGGAGAGGTCTGCGGATCTCGGGTTCTGGCTGCCGTCATCGTTGACAGTACTTGCCGATTATGACCTATCTTTGCCCCGGGAGCCAACACAAATGGGCTGGAGCGGCGGCAGATCGGCGCAAACGATACGATGAAATACCGGAATCAGCGCGGCATCCGGCCACTCATTGCTACGGATAACAATTCGGAGACTCATGCAGCAGCCAGACCCATTTGGATTCATCGGACTCACCTACGACGACGTCATGCTGCTGCCGGGCCACACGGATGTTATTCCCAGCGAAGCCGATACATCCTCACGGCTTACGCGCAATATCCGAGTTGCCACGCCGCTCATCTCGGCCGCGATGGACACCGTCACCGAGGGGCGGATGGCGATCGCCATGGCGCGTCACGGCGGGCTCGGCATCCTGCACCGGAATCTTTCGATTGAAGACCAGGCCACCTACGTCGACAAGGTGAAACGCAGCGAATCCGGGATGATCACGAACCCGGTCACCACGACGGCAGACGCCACGGTGGCGGATGTCGACGCCCTCTGCGGGCAGTTCAGGGTGTCCGGGCTTCCCGTCGTGGAGGGTGACGGAACACTCATCGGCATCATCACCAACCGGGATATGCGGTTCGTTTCCCCCGTTGACAAGGCGACGACCCTCGTGCGGGACGTCATGACGAGGATGCCCCTCATTACCGCACCCACCGGGATCGACCCGGACGGGGCGATTGCGATCTTCGCCAGGCACAAGATCGAAAAGCTCCCCCTCGTCGACGCACACGGCAAACTGACCGGGCTCATCACCGTGAAGGATTTCGATAAGACCGAGAGGTACCCGAACGCCACGAAGGACGACGAGGGGCGATTGCGGGTCGGTGCCGCGATCGGATTCTTCGGGGATGCCTGGCAGCGGGCGGGCGCACTTGCCGACGCAGGGGTCGATGTGATCGTGGTTGACACCGCCAACGGCGAATCCGAAGGCGAAATTGGAATCATCCGTCGGCTCAAGGCCGACAGTGCGTTCAGGAACATCGACGTCATCGGCGGGAATATCGCAACGCGGTCGGGTGCGCAGGCGCTCATCGACGCTGGAGCGGATGCCGTGAAGGTCGGCGTCGGACCAGGCTCGATTTGCACCACCCGGGTTGTTGCCGGGGTCGGGGTGCCGCAGGTGACCGCCGTGTACGAGGCGTCCCTCGCCGCGCGGGACGCGGGCGTGCCGGTCATCGCCGACGGCGGTCTGCAGTACTCGGGAGACATCGCCAAGGCCCTCGTCGCCGGCGCCGAATCCGTGATGCTCGGATCACTGCTCGCGGGCACAGACGAAAGCCCGGGGGACATGCTGTTCATCAACGGGAAGCAGTTCAAGTCCTATCGGGGCATGGGTTCGCTCGGAGCGATGCAGACGAGGGGGAAGAGCACCTCGTACTCGCGCGACCGGTACTTTCAGGCGGACGTGCCCAACGACGACGAACTCATCGCGGAAGGCATCGAAGGCAAAGTCGCCTACCGAGGACCCGTCTCCTCCGTCGTGTACCAGCTGCTCGGCGGGCTGCGGCAGTCCATGTTCTACACCGGTGCGCACACGATCGACGAATTGCGCGCGAACGGCAAATTCGTGCGGATTACTCCCGCCGGACTCAAGGAATCGCACCCGCACGACATCCAGATGGTGGTGGAGGCGCCGAACTACCGGCACTGATTGCAGGACGGAAGTGACATGAAACTTCTTCTCACCTCGGGCGGCGTCACGAACCCGAGCATCCGCGCCGCACTCGTCGACCTGCTCGGCAAACCGATCGAGGAGTCGACCGCGCTGTGCATCCCGACGGCGCAATACGGGCATCCCTGGGTCGGGCCGGGCGTCAAGGTGTGGGAGTTCATCAGCGGGCATTCCCAGAACCCCATGGTTGATTTGGGCTGGAAATCCGTCGGCGTGCTCGAATTGACCGCGCTGCCGAGCCTCACCGAGGAGCGTTGGAAGCCGGTCGTCCGTGAGGCGGACGTGTTGCTCGCGGCCGGCGGCGATGCGCTCTATCTGTGCCACTGGATGCGGGAGTCGGGGCTGGCCGACATGCTTCCGTCGCTCGACTCGCACGTTTGGGTCGGGCTCAGCGCGGGCAGCATGGTGATGACGCCGCAAATCGGCACGGAGTTCATGGGGTGGACGCCACTCACGGGCAACGACAGCGCGCTCGGTGTGGTCGACTTCTGCCTCTGCCCGCACCTCGCGCCGGAGGGGGCACCGGGCAACTCCATGGCCGCGGCGGAGAAGTGGGCGGCCGGGATTTCGCACGAGTCGTATGCGATGGACGACCAGACGGCGATCACCGTGGTGGATGGTGTTGTCGACGTGATCTCCGAGGGATACTGGCGGCACTTCCCCCAGTAGACGGAAGGCATCGGCGAACTGGTGGATGGCGACGATGCGGTTGCGGCGGACGGAGGGCGCTCAGCGTGTTGGCGAGGGCGCCGCCCGCGGGCGCGCGCACCCCGACCCCCCCCCCCCCCCCCCCCCCCCCCT
>CALMSL010000056.1 GCA_937872445.1 uncultured Microbacteriaceae bacterium
GTGTTGACGGTGCTTTCGAACGGCGGCTCATCGCTGTGTTCGAACTGGATGATGTCCACCGAGGGGATCGGCGCGCCTACCGCCGCGATGTCCCGGTTGGTCAGGACGCGAACATCGTGGATGCCGAGCGCATTGAGCGCCGTGACGGCACCACGCGCTGTTGCGCCGAATCCGATCACGACTGCGCTGAGCCTGCGACCGTAGTCGCCCGTTGACCCGCAGAGCTGGAGCGCGTGCATGACGGAGCAATAGCCTGCAAGCTCGTTGTTCTTGTGAAACACGTGAAGGCCGAATCCGCCGTCCGACTGCCAATGGTTCATGGCCTCCCAGGCAATGAGCGTGAGGCTCTTGTCGATCGCGAGTTGAGTGATTTGTCGATCCTGCACGCAGTGCGGCCAGCCCCACAGCGTCTGGCCGGGGTGAAGATCCTCGAGGTCGGATGCCTGGGGCTTCGGGAGCAGAACGATGTCGGAACGGGCGATGATCTCGTCGCGGTCGTGCAGTCCTCCCACCAGCGGTTCAAGCTCCTCGTCGCCGACGCCGAACCGGGAGCCGTACCCGCGCTCGAGGATCATGTTCGCTCGGAGATCCTCGTCGATGCGCTCGAAATGGGCGGGGTGGATGGGCAGTCGTCGCTCATCGGGCTTGCGCGAGGTAGCCAGTACGCCGAGGCGCAGCAATTCGGGGGCGGAATCCGTTGTGCTCATACTCAACTGTAGATGGAGGTGAAACAGTGATTGAGACGAATGTGCGTGGAGGGCGCGACGGGGAACAGTCACGGAGTTTTCACGGTTGAGCGGCGCACCGTCTTTCGCCAGGCGACGATAGCCTTGACATGATCTTCGTCGGCCTCATGCCCATGGCCGATCAGCCCTGCGTCCATGCCGTGACGCAATGAAAGGACTATCCGTGAAGACCCGCCTGCAAGCTCCCATCGCCCTCGTTTTCGCCAGCCTGCTGGCATTGACCGGCTGTGCCGCAACGTCTGGTGACGGTGCCCCGGCAGCGTCATCGGATGGTGCGAACGTGCTCGCCGAGCACAATCTCAACGGCCTTGACGCGAAGCAGATTATTGATCGTCTCGACGTCCTGCCGACCGCTGACCGGCCAGCGGATTTGTTCGCATCCATTCGACCAGACGCTCTGCTCCTGTCTGATGGACGGGGTCAGGAGCTGTCCCTCCCGATGCCGGCCGACGAGTTCTACGTGTCGGTTGCCCCGTACGCGGCAAACACGCACGAGTGCTACTTCCACAGTCTCACGACGTGCCTCGGCGAGCTGCAAAATGAGGACGTTTACGTCACCATCACTGGTGCTGATGGCGCCGTGCTGGTAAATGACACGTACCGCACATTCAGCAACGGATTCCTGGGTTTTTGGCTGCCGCGCGACATCACCGCGACGATCACGCTCACGTACAGCGGTCTGTCGGTCACGGCACCGCTATCGACATCGGGTAAAGACCCGACCTGCGTGACCACGCTCCAGCTCACCTGACCCGGTACGGGGAGCACAGCGGCACCGGTCGTTAGGTCGCGACCGGGTCGTGTAACTTCCCGGTGTATGCCACCGCGAGTCGGAATACGGCCCACAGCACGCCGGTCACCGCGGAGGCGACGAACGCCAGAACCACATCCGGTTGGAACACGGACCAGAAAACCAGAGGCGTGCCGTTCAGGCTCGGAGCCATGACGAGCAGGATCCACGCGGCGACAAGGGTGGTCAGCAACGGAAACCACAGACTGAATAGTCCGGGAAATCCTGCACTGACTTTGGCGCGAATCCTGGCGCGGCGAATCCACGCCCAGACCATGCTGAGGAGGTAGAAGATCGGCAGGATAAGGAGGCCGAGGAACAGAGCTTTCATGCCCCAGCTGGCTCCGGCGTCGTAGCTGTTGAGGCCGAGTGCCAGGTCAGAGATGCCGACGCGGAGCTCGTCGGTTACTCCAAAGCCCATTCCGCTCCCGCCATTGACGAGCACGATCACGGCCTTGTTCTTGGCGGGAATCATCGTCGCGAGCGTTTCGACGCCGGGGCTCACCCCGGTATGCCAAACGGCACCGGAGTCGGATTCCACGTTCCAGCCGAAACCGTAGTGGGGCGAGACCGCGCTGGCGGGGCGCATCATCTGCGCCTTGCCGTCCGCGCTCAGCACATCGTCCTTGCCGTTCATCATCATTTTCAGGTAGAGGGCGATGTCGCTGGCGCTGGAGATGACGCCGCCCTGCGGGACGGTTGCGCGGTCGGTTCTGTTCTCGGAGACGGGAAGTTTGGTGCCGAACCAGGGCACGTGCCCGGTCGCCATATCCTCGTGGATCTGGCCGTCGGCAACGAAACTGTGAACCATGCCGACGGGTTCCAGGATGTTTTCCGCCACGTAGGTCTGGTAGTCCTGTCCGCTCACGACCTCGATCAGGTGTCCAAGAATCTCGTAGTTCGCGTTCGAGTACTCCCACTTTTCGTCGGGCTGGTACGCGGGAGTCTCGCCGGCCAGTTGGTCGACCCCGCGAGCAAGTTCATCGTGCGCGCCCGTGGACTCCGGATGCCCGGCGTTTCCTTGACCCGTGGAGTAGCCGCTCGTATGGCTGAGCAGTTGTGTGATGGTAATGGCGCCGGCGGGCTTGCCAGCGAACACATCGAGGTAGTGCGAGATCCCGGCGTTCAGCTGAACCTTTCCGGCCTCGACCATCTGCATAACGGCCAGCGCTGTAAAGCTCTTGGTAATCGAGCCGATCACGAAGGGGGTGTCCGGCGTCACGGGGGTATCGGTCCCGAGCCTGGCCACGCCGCGTGCGCCGGCTGAGGCGACCTCGCCGTCGGCGACCACCGCATACGCGACGCCGGGTGCCGCGGATGCAGGCATCGCGCTGTCGATGAAATCCTCGATGGAGTCGTCCGGGGAGCTCGCTGGCACGACCGCGCCGATGCCGGAGACGGAGGCTGCTGCGAGCGTGAGCGTCCCGACCAGATGGGCGAGACTGCGAGGGCGTTTCATGGTGGATTCCAATCGGGGCCAGGGGCCACGTTTCATGTTGACTGGTTCATTAGTGGACTAACGAACCACAAAGTGCGCAGGGAAGTCAAGCGTTGATCCCCATCCGGCACACAGTCGATGGGCTGAGAGTGGCGCCACTGGATAGGCTGGGAGACATTTGGTGCGCGCTTGCCGCACCGGCCCCCCTCTTCGATTTCCCACGGAAGGACCCTTCTTTCATGACCGATCCTCTCGCTCAGCTTCGCGCTGATTTCGACGCTCAAGCGGGGCGGTCGCTGGCGCTCCCGATGGCCGGCGCCATTGTGTGGGCCGGTGTCGGCATCGCAGCGCTTTTCGTGACGCCGAGGATTTCACTCTTCGTGCTCATCATTGGGACAGGCGCGATTTTCCCCATTGGCCTGCTCCTCGCGGCAGTACTTCGCGAGAAGCTTTTCAACACCACCAACCCGCTCGCCAAACTCATGGGGATGTGCGTCCTGATGGTGAATCTGTTGTGGGCGGTGCACCTCACCCTGTTGTATGTCGCACCGTCTTTGATCCCCCTCACCCTCGGGATCGGGCTCGGCCTTCACTGGATCGTGTTCTCGTGGATCATCCAACATCCGATGGGAACTATCCACGCGATTGCGCGCACAGTGCTCGTCACGGCCGCGTGGTGGCTCTTCCCCGAGCACCACATGAGCGCTGTCGCGGCAGCTGTGGTGATCACCTACCTGTACTCCATCGTGGCGCTGCGCTTTCGCACGCTCAACACGGTGAACGAATCAACCGCGCTCTCTCCCGCAAGCTGACCCGGATCGGACCACCGGAGCCGTCCTCGTGCTCTTGTGTACACCACGGCGTCGAAGAGACTGCCGTCTTGCTACACCACCTCGTGTGCTTGCGGAGTTGCCTGGCGAGTTTTACGGTGAAGGATGCTCGTCGTCGGATCCGTTGTCATTCGCGTGCGCGATCTTCACCGGCAGAGTGCTTTCTGGGCGGGTGCTCTCAGCTACACGGTTCGCGAGCCAATTGATAGTGACTTCGCACTGTTGTTCGACCCGGGTGGAAAGGGGCCCAACGTCTCGCTCGATGCGCATGCATCCGAACTGACCGTGCCGCCCCGCATTCATCTGGATTTGTATGCGGAGGATCAGACGTGTGAAATCCAACGGCTGACTTCACTCGGAGCGAGCGAGGTGCATTGGGATCGTCGGCCACCCGACGCGGATTACGTCATCATGCAGGACCCGGAGGGCAACCGGTTCTGCGTCATTGATGCAACCGACTGGTCGGGATGGGGGAACCGCCGGCTGCTCGAACCAAGTCGCAACAGTCCGAACCGGCCTGTCACGTGACATAAGTGCCCCCAGCAGGATTTGAACCTGCGGCCTTCTGCTCCGGAGGCAGACGCTCTATCCCCTGAGCTATGGGGGCCAGGAGTGCGTGACAAGGTTACCAGCACACCAGCGGCCGTTGAGTGCGGTGCAGGTCAGTTCGTGGAGGCGACCGCCGACTTCACGAGAGTCGCCGCGTCAGCGGATGAGGCGAAAGCGGGGGAGGCGGCACTCACCCAGAACTTGCCCGAGAATGCCTGAAGGGTTCCGACGCCGCCGGACACCGAAAAGTACGCCGCATCGCCAATTCCGCTGACCGCGCTACCCGCCTTCGCGGCATCCTTCGCAGCGGCAAACGCTGTTGGTCCGGGGCTGGAAATGGCGATGTCAATCGTGATCCGGCTGGTCTGATTCATCCACCGGCACACCGTGCCCTTGTCCTGAACAGCCCGCGCCGAAAGCGTGTTCGAGGCGGGCTCGAAAGAGGAGAGCAGCCCGAAGTTGGGGTTGAAGTCGTACATCGTCTGCGCGTCGACAACCGTGCCGCACGGAATCGACACCGGGGTGGGTTGCTCCGCAGGGCTCGCCGACGCCGACGGTGACGCCGAAGGAGTGGGGGACGGTGTCGGAGTCGACGAAGAAGCCGTCGGAGACGGCTCAGGAACGCCGCCCTGCGGGAGGCACCCCGTGAGGGCGCCAGCCGTCGCGAACACGATGCCCACAATGAGAGTGGCCCGAACTGCTCGACGAAGATTCAACACACTCCCATTGTCGCCGAGGTCGGCTGCCATCAGCGCTGCAACGCCGCAAAGCGGCCGAACTCAGGCAGATAGAATCGGTTCTCGTGACCCCCGCCGACCTTTCCGCCGCCATCCATGCGATCGTCGCCGCGGAACTCGACCGTCGAGGCGCAGCAATCACGGTTGCGGCCGAGGACGTCACCCTCGAGCGTCCCAAAAACCGCGACCACGGCGACTGGGCCCTCAACATCGCCATGAAGCTCGCCAAACCGCTCGGGGTCAGCCCCCGCGAACTCGCCACCGCGCTCGTCGGCCCGATCGGTGAGATCGATGGTGTCTTTTCTGTGGAGGTCGCCGGGCCTGGCTTCATTAACATTCGGCTCGACGCCGCTGCGGCAGGCGCACTAGCGAAGTCGATCGTTGAGCAGGGCGGCAACTACGGCCACAACGACTCCCTTGCGGGCCAGACCATCAACCTCGAATTCGTCTCCGCCAACCCCACCGGGCCGCTGCACATCGGCCACACCCGCTGGGCCGCCCTCGGCGACTCCATCGCACGCGTGCTCACCGCATCCGGCGCCCACATGGTCAGCGAGTTTTACATCAACGACGCCGGAAACCAGATGGATGCCTTCGGCGCCTCGATCTACGCCGAACTTACCGGCACGCCCGCACCGGAGAACGGGTACAAGGGCGAATACGTGTCGGCGCTTGCCCAACGGGTGAAGGAACGGCACCCCGGCATCCTCGAGGAAACGCCGGCAGACGCGCTCGCCATCGCCCGGCAGACCGGGTACGAACTGCAGCTCGCGGACATCCAGGAATCCCTCGAGAAGTTCAACGTGCACTTCGACGTATGGTTCAGTGAGCAGTCCCTGCACACTCCGGATGACTCGGGCTCGAGCCAGGTGGAAACGGCGCTGGAGCGCCTGCGGGCACAGGGTCACGTGTTCGACGACGACGGCGCCGTGTGGGTGCGCACGAGCGACTTCGGGGACGATAAGGACCGCGTCATCCGCCGCAGCAACGGCGTGTACACCTACTTCGCCTCCGACGCCGCCTACTACCTGAACAAGGGCGACCGCGGATTCGCGCACAAAATCTACCTGCTCGGGGCAGACCACCACGGCTACGTGCACCGGCTCAAAGCGCTCGCTGGCGCTGCCGGTGACGACCCCGAAGCCGACATCGAAATCCTCATCGGGCAACTCGTGAGCATCAACGGTGCTCGGCTCTCCAAGCGCGCCGGCAACATCATCGAACTCGACGACCTTCGGGAATGGCTCGGCACGGATGCGCTCCGCTACTCCCTCGCGCGGTACCCGGCCGACTCCCCGCTCACCCTCGACCCCGAGCTGCTCACCAAACGCACGAACGACAATCCGGTGTTCTACGTGCAGTATGCCCACGCGCGGACGCACCAGGTCGCCCGCAACGCGGCAGACTCCGGCGTCGATCGCAGCGTGTTCGAACCCGAGCTGCTGACCCATGACACCGAGAACAACCTCGTCGGGCTCCTCGCCGAGTTCCCGCGCATCGTCGCCCAGGCCGCCGAACTGCGCGAACCGCACAGGGTCGCGCGCTACCTCGAAGAACTCGCCGGCGCCTACCACCGCTGGTACGACTCCTGCCGGGTGACGCCCCTCGGCGACGAGCCCGTAGGCGATGTGCACCGCACGCGCCTCTCGCTCAACGATGCAGCAGGCGTCGTTTTGCGCAACGGGCTCGGCCTCCTCGGTGTCTCCGCGCCGGAGCGAATGTAGCCAAACCGCGGTTTCGAAACCGGCTCTGCCGGGCTGGATTGTGCTCCCGAAAATGTCGTGCGCTCCGCCTAAACTTGCCTCGTGGCAGACCCAGACGCAGGCCCCGACGCCGACCCGGTCGAGTCCGGAGATCTCGCGATCGAGCGCTCGCGCGCCAAGGACGAAGCGGACGCCCTGACGACGCGCATCCTCGAACTTCGCGACGCGTACTACGAGCGCGACGAAGTGCTCGTCGATGACGCAGAGTACGACCGCATGATGCGTCGGCTCGAGGAGCTGGAGCACCTCTTCCCCGAGCTGCAGGGTCAGGACAGCCCGACCCAGACGGTCGGCGGCCGCGCCCAGACGACGCTCTTCGCTCCCGTGCAGCACGCGGAGCGCATGCTGAGCCTTGACAACGTGTTCTCCGTCGAGGAATTCCAGGCCTGGGCGACTCGCGTGGAGAAGTCCGCAGGCCGCCACATCGACTATCTGTGCGAACTGAAAATCGACGGACTCGCGCTGAACCTCCGCTACGAAAACGGCCGGCTGACGACCGCCGCCACCCGGGGAGACGGCGTGGTGGGCGAAGACGTCACCCAGAACATCCGGTACCTCACCGGCATCCCTGCGAGGCTTTCCGGCACCGGGCACCCGCCGCTCGTCGAAGTTCGCGGCGAGGTGTTCTTCCCCATCGAATCGTTCCGCGAGCTCAACGCGAACCAGACCGCGGCGGGCGAGCGCGTGTTCGCGAACCCGCGGAATGCGGCATCCGGGAGCCTTCGGCAGAAAGAAGAGGGCAAGAACCCCGCGCAACTCGAACTCATGCGCGATCGGCTTTCCCGGTTGCGGATGCTCGTGCACGGTATCGGCGCCTGGCCGAACCCTCCGGTGGCGACACAGTCCGAGATCTACGCGCTGCTGGCCGACTGGGGGCTGCCGACTAGTTCGCACTTTAAGGTCGAACCCTCCGCGAACAAGGCGGCCGGGTTCATCGAGTATTTCGGCGAACACCGCGACAGCGTGGAGCACGAGATCGACGGCGTGGTCGTCAAAGTCGATGAACTTGCCCTGCACGACGAACTGGGGGCGACGAGCCGTGCGCCGCGCTGGGCGATCGCGTACAAGTACCCGCCGGAGCAGGTGAACACGAAGCTGCTCGACATTGTCGTGAGCGTCGGGCGCACCGGGCGAGTGACGCCGTTCGCGGTCATGGAACCGGTTCGGGTTGCCGGGTCGACGGTGCGCCAGGCAACCCTGCACAACCAGGATGTCGTGAAGGCGAAGGGCGTCCTGATCGGCGATACCGTGGTGCTGCGCAAAGCGGGCGACGTCATTCCCGAGGTGCTCGGCCCCGTCGTCGAACTGCGGGATGGAACGGAACGCGAGTTCGTGATGCCGACGGTATGCCCGGAGTGCGGCACCATCCTGGCACCGGCCAGGGAAGGCGACGTCGATTTGCGTTGCCCCAACGCGAAGGGGTGCCCGGCGCAAGTGCGCGGCAGGGTGGAACACATCGGCAGCCGGGGCGCGCTCGACATCGAAGGGCTCGGCGAAGTGAGTGCCGCCGCACTGACGCAACCGCTCGAGCCGACGGATGCACCACTTCACACGGAAGCAGAACTGTTCGAGTTGCGCGCCGAAGACCTGTTTCCCATTCGAGTCCTCGTGCGCGACAGCGAAACGGGCCTGGTCAAGCTTGAGGATGGCGAGCCCAAGGAAGTCTCCCCGTTCCGCCGGGCACGCAAGACCACGGGGAAAGACGCGGACCCGCCGTTCAATCCGGACAGCGAATTCGACGGCGATGAAGACTTCGTGCTGTCCAAAGGCGCGCTCGAGCTGCTCGCCAACATCGAGGCCGCGAAAACGAAGCCGTTGTGGCGGCTTCTCGTCGCTCTCAACATCCGCCACGTCGGACCTGTCGCCGCACGCGCACTCGCAGATTGGTTCGGCTCGCTGGAGGCGATCCGTGCCGCCAGCAGGGAAGAACTCGCCGAAGTGGACGGCGTCGGCGACATCATTGCCGAGGCACTCCAGGAGTGGTTCCGCGTCGACTGGCACGTGGACATCGTGAACCGCTGGACCGACGCCGGGGTGCAGTTCGCCACCCCCGGACACCCGGGCCCCGGTGCCGCCGCCGCAGCGGGAGGTCCGCTTGCCGGCCTCACGGTCGTGGCGACCGGAAGCCTCGACGGATTCACCAGGGAGGGCGCGCAGGAAGCAATCATCGCCGCCGGGGGGAAGGCCGCATCCAGCGTGTCCGCGAAGACGGATTTTGTGGCGGCCGGGCCGGGCGCGGGCTCCAAACTCACGAAAGCGGAAGAACTGGGAATCCCGATTCTGGACGCCGAACAGTTCGCAATCCTGTTAAAACTGGGGCCAGAGGGGCTAAAGAAATAGCAGTTATCTTCTGAGAAAGTCGAGGATTGCTGGCAGAGTTCGCCTTCTACCCCTAATATGGGGGACGAATGGTTCGTCTTGTGGCGTCGACGGTCCCCCCGACCTGAGGCGCCGCCGATTAGGAAGTGCCCACGTTGCTGCGTGAACTTACAGCATTGGCGCTTTCCCTTTCTCTGGGTTGGGGGAGCGGGGCCTTTGGCATGCCCGAAACGGGGAACCTGCCGGCCGGAGTAGCCGATCTCCCGGGTCCGGTTCGGCAGCTGGACATCGCCCCCATCACTGTTCCGGCATACTCCACCGGCGGCGCAGCGCTCGCCCCGGCAGACCTCGCACTTCTGCCATCGCTCGGCGGCCGCGCGCTTCTTGACCAGTTCGGACTGCTCCCGGCCTCCGCGCTGGCCACCTTTGTGAAGGACCATCCGGATACCATCACCAAGCTGCGCGAGGCGCCGATTGCCGCCAGTGAGATCTCCAGCTGGTGGAGGGGAATCGGTCCTGCCGCTCGCGAGAAACTGCTCTCGGTCACTCCGGATCTCGTTGGCAACCTCGATGGGCTGCCGTACGGCACGCGGGACCTGGCGAACCGCAAGTACTTGAACGATGCGATCCAAACTCTGGAGAGCCAGTTGAGTTCCGGCGTCGGCCGGGGGATGAATGTGGAGGTCACGAACCACCTCCACATGCTGTCCCAAATCGCGGATGCGCTGCACGCAAAGCCGGGCGAGCCGCAGCGAACGCTCGTCAGTCTCGACACGGTGTCGCCAGGAATGGCAGCGATCGTCGTCGGCGACCTGGCCAGCGCCGACTACGTCAGTTACCTCATCCCTGGGATGTTCTTCACTATCGACGGTCAGGTGGACGATTGGGCGAACACCGCCACCACACTGTATGAGGACCAGACCGCCTGGCTCAGCAAATTGGGCGAATCGGCCAAGACCGTGGCGACCGTGGCGTGGATCGGCTACCAGACTCCTCACCTCCTGAATGTGGGCTCATTGGCTTTGGCGGATGAGGGTGCCGTCCATCTCACCAAGGCGATCGAAGGTTTGCAGGTTCTTCGCGGGGCCCACGAACCGTATATTTCCGTCATGGCGCACTCGTACGGATCCACCGCGGCAATGATCGCCCTTCAACGCGGCGACTTCCAGATCGACGCGCTCGCGGTCGTGGGTTCTCCCGGAAGTTCAGCGCAGAGCGCATCCGATCTTGCCGTGCGCAACCGGAACATTTTCGTCGGTGAGGCCGGTTGGGATCCGGTGGTGAACTCCGCGTTTTACGGGAGCGATCCGGGGGCGGCCTCCTACGGCGCCCACCGCATGAGCGTCGCGGGAGGGGTCGACGCCATCACGAAGGCTTCCCTGAGCGCGTCCTATGGGCACAACGAATATTTCCGTCCAGGAAGTGAATCGATGCGCAACCTTGCGCTCATCGGAATCGGTGAAGGCGGGCTCGTCATGAACGACTCCGGTTCAACGATTGCGGCCGACCGCCGTTAGGGAGCGGTCGGCCGCGCCTCCGGGCGGTAGTGGGGCGTGGTGCGTTCCCGAAAATTGGGTTCGAGCGTCTCGAATAGGATTGAACGGTGTCAGAATCGAACCCGTCGCCCCTGGATGTTGCCCAGGTCGCCCATTTGGCGAACCTCGCGCGCATCGCGCTCACCCCGGAAGAAATTGAGAAACTCACCGGCGAACTTGGCGTGATCATCGAGTCGATCGCAAAAGTCTCTGAGGTGGCGACGCCGGATGTTCCGTCAACGTCGCATCCGATCAGGCTGACGAACGTGTTCCGGCCGGATGTCCCAGGGGAAACGCTCACCGTCGAGGAGGCGCTGTCCGGCGCCCCGGAGCGCGACGGCGACCGGTTCAAGGTTCCCGCAATCCTGGGGGAGGAGCAGTGAGCGGGCACGGTGCAGCCACCGAACTCATCGCGCTGACGGCGGCCGAGCTCTCAGCCAGGTTGGCGTCGCGCGACGTGTCAGCGGTGGAGGCCACCCAGGCGCACCTGGACCGCATTGCCGAAGTGGATGGCGACATCCACGCGTTCCTCCATATTTCCGCTGACGCGTTGAAAACAGCGGCCGAGGTCGACGGGGCCAGGCGGATGGGCGCCAAACTGGGGCCGCTCGCCGGTGTGCCCATCGCCATCAAGGATGTGCTGTGCACGCTGGACATGCCGTCGACCGCGGGGTCGCGCATCCTGGAAGGCTGGGTTCCGCCATACGATGCGACGGTCGTGAGCAAGCTGCGGAAGGCAAAACTTATTCCGCTCGGAAAGACGAACATGGACGAGTTCGCGATGGGCTCATCCACGGAGCATTCCGCGTTCGGCCCGACACACAACCCGTGGGATCTGGACCGGATTCCCGGCGGCTCCGGCGGCGGTTCGGCAGCAGCGGTCGCCGCATTCGAGGCCCCGCTGGCGCTCGGCAGCGACACGGGCGGGTCCATTCGGCAACCCGCGGCCGTGACCGGAACGGTCGGCATGAAGCCCACCTACGGCGGAGTGTCCCGCTACGGGGCGATTGCCCTTGCTTCGTCCCTCGACCAGGTTGGCCCCGTCACCCGAACGGTTCTGGATGCGGCACTGTTGCACGATGTCATCGGCGGTCATGATCCGCACGATTCGACCTCGCTCACTGACAGTTGGCCATCCTTCGCCGAGGCCGCGCGCACGGGTGCCGCCGCGGGTTCGCTCAAGGGCGTTCGCGTCGGCGTCGTGAAGGAACTTGGCGGCGAAGGCTTCCAGGCGGGTGTGAGCGCGAGATTCGCGGAGGCGCTCGACCTCATGGCTGCCGCGGGGGCCGAGATCGTGGACGTTTCCACGCCATCCTTCACCTACGCGATTGCCGCCTACTATCTGATTCTGCCGGCGGAAGCGTCAAGCAATCTGGCGAAGTTCGACAGCGTCCGATTCGGCCTGCGGGTGAACCCCCCGGGTGGTGGAACGGTGGAGGACGTCATGGCGGCCACGCGCGAGGCGGGGTTCGGTGCCGAGGTCAAACGCCGCATCATCCTCGGAACGTACGCGCTGAGCGCGGGATACTACGACGCGTACTACGGCAGCGCGCAAAAGGTCCGCACGCTCATCCAGCGCGACTTCGCCGCGGCGTTCGAGAAAGCGGATGTTCTCGTGTCGCCCGCGGCCCCGACCACCGCGTTCAAACTCGGTGAAAAGCTTGAAGACCCGCTCGCCATGTACCTCAACGATGTCACCACGATCCCCGCCAACCTTGCCGGCGTTCCCGGGATGGGGCTGCCGATGGGACTTGCCGAGGAGGACAACCTGCCCACCGGGATCCAGATCATGGCACCGGCTCACGAGGATGCCCGCATCTACCGGGTCGGGGCGACGCTGGAGGCGCTCCTCGAACAGTCCTGGGGGCATTCGCTGATCAGCCGGGCACCGCGGCATCCGCTCGCTGAAGGGAGAACCACGTGAGCTCCGCAGAGCTGATGGACTTCGACAAAGCACTCGAACTCTTCGAGCCGGTGCTCGGTTTCGAGGTGCATGTCGAACTGAACACGAAGACGAAGATGTTCTCGCCGGCGCCGAACCCGGCGGCCCCGGGCGCGGATGCCGGCGAGCCGAACACGATGGTCACGCCTGTGTGCCTCGGCCTCCCCGGCTCCCTGCCGGTCGTGAACGAGCAGGCGATCAGATTCTCGATCAGCCTCGGGCTCGCGCTCGGCTGCGAAATCGCTCCGACGAGCCGGTTCGCCCGCAAGAACTATTTTTACCCGGATCTTGCCAAGAACTACCAAATCAGCCAATACGACGAGCCGATCGCCCACGACGGCGCCGTCGACGTCGAACTCGCGAACGGCACGACGTTCCGGGTCGAGATCGAGCGCGCGCACATGGAGGAGGACGCCGGCAAGCTCACGCACGTGGGCGGGGCTACCGGTCGCATCCAGGGCGCCGACTATTCGCTGGTGGATTACAACCGGGCCGGTGTGCCGCTTGTGGAGATCGTCACGAAGATGATCACCGGCGCGGATCGCGACGCACCGGAGCTCGCGAAAGCCTACGTGTCCGCCATCCGCGACATCGTGGTTTCGCTCGGTATCAGCGAGGCGCGCATGGAGCGGGGAAACCTGCGATGCGATGCGAATATTTCGCTGAGCCCTCGCGGGTCGGGAAAACTCGGCACGCGCACGGAGACAAAAAACGTCAACAGCCTCCGCAGCGTCGAGCGGACCATCCGCTACGAGATCCAGCGTCAGGCGGCGATCCTGGCGGCCGGGGGCACGATCATCCAGGAAACCAGGCACTGGCATGAGGACTCGGGGACGACCTCGCCGGGCCGGCCGAAGAGCGACGCGGACGACTACCGTTACTTCCCCGAGCCGGACCTTCTGCCGGTCGAACCGTCACGAGAACTCATCGAGGAATTGCGTGCGGCTCTGCCGGAGCCTCCGGCGGTGCGCCGAAACCGGCTCAAGGAATCATGGGGATTCTCCGACCTGGAATTCCAGGATGTGGTGAATTCGGGGCTTCTCGTCGAGGTCGAGTCGACGGTGGCGGCCGGAGCTTCTCCCGCGCAGGCACGCAAGTGGTGGACGGGCGAAATCGCCCGGCTCGCCAACGTCAAAGCGGTGGACCCCTCATCGCTCGTGTCGCCGGCGGATGTTGCGGCGCTCGCGGTGCTCGTCGAGTCGGGCGAACTCACCGACCGGCTCGCCCGCCAGGTGCTCGAGGGCGTCATCGCGGGGGAGGGAACCCCGGTCGAGGTCGTCGAAAAGCGTGGCCTCAAAGTCATCTCCGATGATGGCGCTCTGATTGCCGCCATCGACGATGCGCTTGCTTCCCAGCCGGACGTGCTGGAGAAGATCCGCGACGGAAAGCTTCAGGCGGCCGGTGCCATCATTGGACCCGTCATGAAGGCGATGCACGGCCAGGCGGATGCCGCCCGCGTCCGCGAGCTCATTCTCGAGCGGGCGAACTCGCAGGGCTGAGCGTCTTTTCCGTCACGCGGGGCGCGACCGCGACCGCGATGACGGCAATGGCGGCGGCGAACGCGAACACGCCCGCGAACGAGTATCCGAAGGGCGCGAACAACGCGAAGACCACGCCGGTGAGCGCGAGGGAGAGCGCACTGCCGAGCGAGTCGCCGATCGCGAGCGCGGAACTGTTGAATCCTTGTTCGCCCGGCCCGGAGAGCGCGAGGGTGAGCGTGCTGAGCCTCGGGTACATGAGCCCCATGCCCCCACCGCCGAGCACCCAGCCGCCGATCGCCACTGCCGGCGGAAGCCCGAAGAATGTTGTCGCAAGCGCCGCGAGGATCGCCAGGAAAACGAGCACGCTTCCCGCGGTCGTGCACGCGGCATTGGTCAGCGTCTCGCTGAATCTGCCCTGAAGCCAGGATGCGCCGGCCCAGGCAAGGGCCCCCAGCGTCAGCGCCAGTCCGGCGAGGCTTGGCGAAAATCCGTGACGCTCGATCAGCAGGTAGGGGAGGTACACCTCGGCACCGAAGAACGCGGACGCGGCGAGGCCGCGCAAGAGGATGACGCTCGGCAGCCCCCGTCTGCCACGCAGCGTTCCCCGTGGCAGAAGGGGTCGGACTGCCACGATGGCAATGATCGCTGCGATGCCGGCGAGCGGCAAACCGATGCCCTCAATTTGGGACACGAGGCTCAGGGCGAGAACGGCCAGCGCGGCAAGGATCGCCCAGGCGATGCGACCGAACGCCCACCGGACCGGGGATGCCGTCGCGTGGTCGTCGGTGCCGCCCGCGATCGGAATCGGCCCGGTCGTGATGGTCGCCGCCGAGCCGGGACCGGACAGTCCGCGCAATGCAGGCGCCACCATGGCGGTTGCGATGGCAACGAGGCCGACAACGCCGAGGAACACCCAGTGCCAGCTGAGCGCCTCGGTGACGAGTCCGGCGGCAAACGGTCCGATGAGAGACGGGATGACCCAGGCTGCTGCGAATCCGGCAAAGATCGACGGATGCAGCCGAGCCGGATAAATGCGTGCGACGACCACGTACAGCGCGACTGTGACCGCTCCCGTCCCGAGCCCCTGGATGAGTCGGCCAGCGACGAGAACGGGCATCGTGAATGCGGTCCCGGCGACGAGCAGGCCGATCGCGAACAGGACGGAGGACGTGTAGAGCGGGGCGACAGGGCCGCTGCGATCCGACCAGTTCCCGGCGAGAACCATGCCGATCACCCCGGTCGCGAGCGGGCCGGCGAACGCGAGAGCGTACAGTCGCGCGCCGTCCAGGTCTGCGCTCACCACCGGCATGATCGTGGTGACGGCGAGCGACTCGAATGCCCCGAGGAACACGAGCGCGCACGAACCGAGGGTGATCCACACGAACTCGCGGCTGAACAGGCCGGGGCGCCTAATTCGCTGGCCGGTCCGGGATGTCCGGTTTGCGGGCGCACCGGTATCCGGTGAATCGAGAGGCACCGTCTGAGCTTACGCGCTAGTTCGCGGCGTCCTTGGGCTCCCGGAGGCGCACGAACCGTTGCTGGCCTTCCTCCCTGAGTTCAACCACATTGCCGCGGGATTTCAGGAAATCGGTGAACGTCGCATAGCCGAGGGGTTTCTCCTGAAACGTCGGATCCATGCGCAGCATCTGCGTTTTCACTCCCGAACTGGGGACCCAGTCGACATCGTCCTTGGACTGCCCCAGTTCGAGTGCGCGGCGCAGGAGGCTTGTCGCTGCCCTCAGCTCGGCTGGCTTTGCCGCGGTCGTGCCGGCGGTCGCGGTGCCCTTCTTGCCTTCCGTCGACCTGGCGCCCTGCGAAGGCTGCTTTTTGGCGGCCGGCGCGCCCGCGTCGGCCGAGGTCGCCGCCGGCGTGGTGCCGGATGCCCGTGCGGCGCGGCCATCCGTTTCGCCCTGGTCGCCATTGCTGTCGAGTCCGGGCAATCCGTCGTAATCCTTGTACTCGTTGCAGGCCGCATTGAGCGCCTTGCTGGTTCCGCCGGCGACGCCGATCCCGACGACGTAGCGGCCGAGACGGCGGCACCGCTGGGCGAGAGCGATGAAATCCGAGTCGCCGGACACGATGACAACGTGGGTGAGCTCCGGCAAACGGAAGAGGTCCTCGACCACGTCCACCGACATTCGGATGTCGGCGCCATTCTTCATCGACTGCACGGTGGGGAACATCTGGACGAGGTCGACCGCGCGCCCCACGAGCTGGTCCTGGTAGCTCGCGTTGACCGGCACCGCCCAGTCGGCGTATGCGCGGGCAATGGCCACCGTGCCGAACGAGGACGCGTAGTCCAGAATCGCGCCGAGATCCACCCTCGCCTCCGCCATCTTCCCGGCGATCGCCGGGTCGTCGCGGAGCGCGTCGCTCGTGATGTCCCGCAGAAGCTCCGTCTTCCGACGCCCACCGCCGTGGGTTTGGGAGTACCGGGAGATCACGATGTTGTCGAAGTCGATGTATACGGCGACCCGGCCTTCTGTCGATTCTGGCATCCGGTCGGACTCCCTCTCATGGCGGCGTACCTGCCAGTCTTGCCGGTCAACCCATTTCGGGCAATGTCTTCAACGGCGATAATTGGGGGATGGAGATTCGCGCCGCGGCGGCGGGGGACTGGGAACACAGCAAAAACGTCAGGCTTCGGGCACTGGCCGAAGCGCCGAACGCATTTTGCTCCAGCCTCGACAGGGAGCTTGCTTTCGATGACCAGGCCTGGCGGGATCGACTCCAGCGGGGGCGAACCTTTCTGGCCTGGAACGGTGGCATCACGGTCGGAACCGCCACGGGAACGGTGGACCCGCACGACGAGGGCGGGCGGGAACTGGTGGCAATGTGGGTCGACCCGAACGAACGCCGCACCGGTGTCGCTGTGGCGCTCATCGACGCGGTGGTGGAATGGGCGCGTGCTGAGCGTGCACCGGCGATTGCCCTCTGGGTTGCCGAAGACAACGTCAGCGCACTGCGTCTGTACGAGAAGTGCGGGTTCACGCTGACCGGTGAACGGGAGCTCATGCGCCCGGGGGTCGATCAGGTCCGGATGCGGAAACCGCTGACGCAATCTGCCGACACGAACAGCTGATCGTTGCACATTGCGCAGGATTCCTAGCATCTTCTCGACTGGCAGGTTTACACTGTCGGGAGGTTAACGGGAGATTTGCTCATGCTCAAGAGAAGCTCTCTGGTTGTGTCGGCTCTGGCCACATTCCTGCTCGCCGGGTGCGTCACCGTCAACTATTCTCTGCCCGCATCATCGCCGTCGAATTCCGCGCCGCCCACGGCAACCTCAGCGAGCCCTTCGCCGTCGACCGAAACGTTCACGCCGGGTGCGCCAGCCAACCAGTGCCTCACCGCGAACCTTTCGGTGTCACTCGAGGATGAGGGTGCTTCCGCGGGCCACCTGCACGCGAAGGTCGTGTTCACCAACAACGGGCCGGAGTGCGTTCTCGCTGGGTATCCAACCGTGCACGTGATTCAGGGTGCAGCCATCATCGGCGCCGGCAGTGCAGAAGACTCCAGCGCGGCCGTTGCGCCGGTAACCCTGGCGGCGGGCGGACGCGCGATTGCTCAACTCACTTCCATCAACATCGACCCGGGTGGCGGACCCCTCGGCGACTCGTGCGTTGTCGATCACGGGACGGGCTACCGGGTGACGCCGCCGCACTCCACCACTCCGATCCTGGTGGACTCCGCAAACGTGCCGGCCTGCACGAACGGCACCGTGTGGATGACGGCCGGCCCCGTCACAGCACCCTGAAATTGTGCCGCGTCAGTGGGCGTCCACCGTCGACATGGCGCGCGCGATGGCGGCCACCGACGCGGCGACGTCATCGTCGTTCGTCGTCCAGTTGCTGACCGAGATCCGCAGGATATCCCGGTCGGCCCAGCGCGAACCCGACATCCAGGTGGCACCGTCCGCAAGCAGCCGCGCGGTGACGTCGCGCGTTCGCTCATCCGAACCGAAGCTCACGCACACCTGGGTGTAGACGACATCATTCAACACCTCGACGCCGGGCAGGGCGGCAAGCGCAGCGTCAAAGGCTCTCGCTTTCTCGGCCAGACGGTCGACAAGGTCGACCACCCCTGACCGGCCGAGCGAGCGCAACGCGGCCCACACCGGGACGCCTCGTGCGCGCCGCGAAAACTCGGGAACCTTCTCGAACGGATCGCCCGGCCCCTGATCGTCGTTCATCAGGTAACTTGTGTGAACGCCGAACACCGATCGAACCACCTCGGGGCGGGACACGATCGCCACGCCGCAGTCGTACGGCACGTTGAGGGTCTTGTGGGCATCCGTCGCCCACGAATCGCACATCTCAAGTCCCGCGACATGATGGCGGAGGGACGGGCTCGCTGCGGCCCACAGTCCGAAGGCCCCGTCGACGTGCACCCACGCGCCGTGCTCGTGGGCGATCATGGCGGCCTCGCCGATCGGGTCGAAGGCACCGGAATGCAAATTTCCGGCCTGAAGGCAGACGATCACGGGACCGGCAACCATTGCCATGGCCTCCGCGAGGGCGGCAGGCACTATTCGTCCCTGCTCATCGCAGGCAACCGGAGTCGGTGCCCCGAGCCCCAGATACGTGAGCGCCAGGTCGATCGAGGCGTGCCGGTCGGCTCCCACGAGCACGGTGACCTTCGGCGCGCCGGTGAGCCCGTGTGTGGCCAGATCCCAGCCGACGTCATCGAGCACGTATTGCCTGGCGGCCGCCAAACCCACGAAGTTCGCCGCCGTCGCGCCGGTGGTGAACCCGACGTCAGAATGCGCGGGGAGGCCCAGCAGGTCAAGCAGCCAGCCGCCCGCAGCCTGTTCCGCGGCGGCGGTGGCGGGCGTGGCACCGCGCATGGCCGCGTTCTGATCCCATGCGCCAACGAGCCAGTCCGCGCCCATCGCCGCAGGCAAAGTGCCGCCGATTACCCAGCCGAAGAAGCGCCCGGATGCCATCGACATGAGGCCGGGCTCGGAAATCCTGGCCAGCTCGTCCACCACAGTGGCGGCATCAAGGGGCTCCTCCTGGAGGGGTCCGGAGAATTCGGCGAACAGTTCATCGGCGGTCGCGCGCGGACCGACCGGGCGCGAGTTCACCGAATCGAGCCACGCCATGGCGTGGGCGTGGGCTCGATCGAGTGCCGCGCGGTACTCCTGTGCAGGTGGGGACATTCGCACATGATAGGGCCAACGACTCCCTCGCGAAAGGGCGTCAGACTGGCGCTGCGAGCCGCGAGTTCGGGAGGACCGAGCGTTTAGGCGGACGCGAAACGCCGTGCGGACCGTTCTTTCGCTTTCGCCGCCTCCACCGCCCGGTCCTTGGGCGGGGTTGTTGCGACGAGGCCCTCCAGCAGGTGCTGGGTGGCGTGCGCGACCTCCTGCACCGCCCGATCGAACACCTCGGCGTTGACGCGCGATGGTTTGGTCGTTCCGCTGATCTTGCGCACGTATTGCAGTGCTGCGGCGTGGATTTCGTCGCCGTTCGCGACCGGTTCAAAATTGTGGAGGGTATGGATGTTGCGGCACATGCTGAGAGGCTAACGGGCCCCGCCGACGAGAACGAAGAGCGGGAACCGAAAAGCGACCTATGCCGGCGGCCACACCCCGATGATCACGGCCATGATGACGAGCGTTACGAGTTCGTGGGCGATGTTCAGCAGGGTCAGTCCACTCGGGCGCTTGTCGAAGGCGTCGTGGGTGATGAAGCGCGCGGCGGTGAATCCGGCCCACAGCACGATGGCCGTGGCAATGGATGACCACAGGAATCCGCCGCCGTAGAAATGCCAGGCGATGAACGAGGCGCCGGCCAGCACCCACGCCGTGATGAAACTGACGATCACGGTCGTCACCATCGGTCCGAACGCGTCGCTCGCCTTGCCGGTCATCTCCACGCCGGACTTTTTCATCCAGTAGTTTCCGAAAACTTTCGGGGTGTACCAGATCGCGCCAACCACCATGCTCGACAGGGTGGCGAGGATGACGGCCCAGTAGTTGATCTCGGGAAGCATGAGAGTCCTTTCAGCGTCGTTGCTGTTGCGGTGTTCGAATACTAGTCCCAGGCCGCCGTCCCTGTCAGGTGACCGGTTCGGGTTCGGGCTGCACAGCGGCCGGCTTTCGGATGAATGCGGCGATCGGAATCACGACGAGCGACAGGATCGCACCGGCGAGGAATGCCGCCTGGATTCCGCTCGCTGTCGCCGTCACCACCGGCGCGCCGTCGGCAGCTCGGGTGGCAGCCACCGCCGCCATGATGGTGACAAACAAAGCGGTGCCCGCAGCACCCGCCACCTGCTGCACGGTGCCCACGATGGCGCTCCCGTGGGAGTACAGGTTCGGCTCGAGCGCGCCAAGTCCGGAGGTGAACAACGGGGTGAACATGAGGGCCAGTGCGAACGAAAGGCTGACGTGCGCAACAAGCACCCCCCAGGTCGGCGTGTTCTCGGTGAATTGGGTCATGCCCCAGAAAACAATGCTCACAAGCACGGAACCCATCACGACGAGCGCGGTCGGGCCGATGCGGTCGTAGATTCGCCCGACGATGGGTGCGAGCAGTCCCATGACGAGCCCGCCGGGCAGCAGCAGGAGGCCGGTTGCCAGCGTGTCGAGCATCAGGACATTCTGCAGGTAGATGGGAAGCAGGATGATGGTCCCGAACAGCGCGAGCATGCTCACGACGATCACCGTGATGGAGAGCGTGAACTGCCGTGATCGGAACGTCCGGAGGTCAAGCAGCGCGTCGTCGCGCCGCTGGAGGAACAGCTGGCGGGCGATGAACACGCCGATGGCAGCGACCCCCACGCCCAACGGAATCCAGCCCAGGAGCGGGTTGCCGCCGCTCGCGGCCGCACCGAGGTTGCTGAGGCCGTACACGAGCCCGCCGAAGCCGAACGCCGAAACGATGACCGAGAACACGTCGAAGTGGGTCGGTTTCGGGGTCGTCACGTTCTGGATGCGTGCGAAGCCGAGTGCGAGAGCGGCGAGTGCGACCGGCAGGACGAGGATGAACATCCACCGCCAGTCGAGCACGTTCAGGATGAGGCCGGAAATCGTCGGGCCGAGGGCCGGCGCAACCGAGATGACGATGGAAATGTTGCCCATTGTGCGCCCGCGGGTGGCCGGCGGCACGAGGGTCATGACGGTCGTGAACAGCAGGGGCATCATGATCGCCGTGCCGGACGCCTGCACAACGCGCGCCGCGACAAGAAGGGTGAAGCCGGGGGCGATCGCCGCGAGAAGCGTACCCGTGCTGAACAGCACCATCGCGGCGATGAACACCGGCCGCGTATGGAAACGCTGGATGAGCCATCCGGTGATCGGGATGACGACCGCCATCGTGAGCATGAACGCCGTGCTGAGCCATTGCGCCGCGCTCGCGTCGACGCGAAGATCGCGCATGAGCACGGGAATCGCGACGCCCATGATGGTCTCGTTCAGGATGACGACGAACGCCGAAACGAGCATGAGCGTGATCACGACGCGGTTGCGCCTGTTCGTTGCGGCGAGATCATCGCCGGGTTGGTCCATCGTGGACAACGTTGGGTCAGTCATAGAAGCCTTTGAGCTGTGGGGTTGACGGTCGGATCTGGTGCCGTAGTGGTGCGGATTGCGGGCGGAGGAGGCCCGACACTATTCGGCGCGAAGGCGTCGGGGCCGAGGGGCGTGTGGGGAAAGTATCCGCTAAAGCACTGACATCGAAATGATCACCGGGCAAATATAGACGATCTGTTTAGCGCACACAAGAAAGAAGCCGGGCACGTGGCCCGGCTTCTCCGAATGCGCGACTCAAGTCGCGGCTGCGCAGTGGTAGCTACGCGCTATTGCTCTTGGTGGCTGCCTTCGCCTTTTTATCGGCGCGCTTCTCCTTTAGAGACTTAGCTGCCGCAGTCTTGGTGCTGCTCTTCTTGGGCGATTTATCTGCCATAAGGCACTCCCTCCCTCGGAAGCACGATCGGCTTCGATTAGTGCTGACCTTACGCCAACCCGCCGGAGATTGCATCCGAGAATTCGAGAGCCTGTCCGGCGGCGTTGACGCTACGGGCGAAGGAGCACCTTGGTGGCGCGGCGCTCATCCATCGCGGCATACGCGTGCGCGACATCCGAGAGGGGAAGCTCGAGGTCGAACACCCTGCCGGGCCTGATTGCGCCGGACAGGACCTCCGGCAGCAGTTCATCGACGTAGCCCCGCACCGGCGCAACCCCGCCGCGAACCCCGACATTGTTGTTGAACAGCGTGCGGATGGGCAGTTCCGGCCCGCCCGCCGGAACTCCGACGTAGCCGACCATTCCGCCCGGGCGCGTTGAGCGGATGGCCTGGTCCATCGACTCCTTCGTTCCGACGCACTCGAGCACGCAATCCGCGCCGATGCCGTCGAAGAGTTCCTTCACTCTCGCAACACCGTCGTCGCCGCGCTCCTGAACGATGTCGGTCGCGCCGAACTCGCGGGCGATCGCCTGGCGATCAACGTGGCGGGACATGGCGACGATGCGCGACGCCCCCAGCCGATGTGCCGCGAGCACGGCGCACAACCCCACGGCGCCGTCGCCGACGACGGCGACAGTGCTGCCCTCGGTGACTCCAGCGGACACGGCGGCGTGATGTCCGGTGCCCATGACGTCGGCGAGCGTGAGCAGGTGGGGGATGAGCGCAGCATCCGGGACCTCGGGGGTGGCCACCAGGGTTCCATCGGCAAGCGGAACGCGAACGCGCTCGCCCTGTGCACCATCCACGAAGTGTCCGTTCCGATCGTCGGAGCCCCACCACCCACCGTTCAGGCAGGACGTGCTCACGCCGTTTCGGCAGTTGATGCAGGTGTTGTCGCAGAAGTAGAACGGCGCGATGACGAAGTCGCCCACCGCGAGGTTCGCAACCGCAGAACCGATCGCCTCCACGATGCCCACGAACTCGTGCCCGATGCGGTGCGGCTCGGCGGTCGGCGTGATTCCCCGGTACGGCCACAGATCCGATCCGCACACGCACGCTGCGGCGACGCGCACGATCGCATCCGTTTCCGCCTGAAGCGACGGTTCGGGTACCACTTCGAATCGGATGTCGCGCTCGCCGTGAATGAGAGTTGCCTTCATTCCGTCGATTCTACGGTCCCGCGATTGTCGTCCACGGGTAGCGTTGCGGGAATGAACGCCGGATCGCGGCGGTTGAGTGAGACGATCCAGACTACGGGAGCAAACGCCATGGAACTTGAACTCGGCCTCGACACGTTCGGCGATGTCACCGCGGACGCCGATGGCGCACGGCTTTCGCACGCCGAGTCGATCCGCAATGTCGTCGAACAGGCGGTGCTGGCCGACGAGGTCGGCCTGGACTTCTTCGGGGTGGGCGAGCACCACCGCGACGACTTTGCCATCTCCGCGCCCGAGGTCGTCCTGGCGGCGATCGCGAGCCGCACAAAGCGCATCCACCTCGGTACGGCCGTCACGGTGCTCAGCTCGGACGACCCGATCCGCGTGTTCGAACGCTTCGCCACCCTGGATGCGCTCTCCCACGGCCGCGCCGAGGTGATCCTCGGCCGTGGATCGTTTACGGAATCGTTTCCGCTGTTCGGCCTCGACCTGGCCGACTATCAGCAGTTGTTCGAGGAAAAACTCGACCTGTTCGCCGACGTCATCACGGGAAACCCGGTCACCTGGTCCGGACAGCTTCGACCGCCGTTGATGGACCAGAGCGTGTACCCGCCGATCGAAAACGGTACTTTGACGACGTGGATCGGTGTCGGCGGCACACCGGAATCGGTTGTGCGCGCGGCGAAGTACGGCCTGCCGCTCGTTCTCGCGATCATCGGGGGAGACCCGCTGCGATTCGCACCGTTCGTCGAGTTGTACCATCGCGCGCTCGGCCAGTTCGGCCGCGAAATCCTGCCCGTTGCCGCGCATTCGCCTGGGCACATCGCCGCGACCGACGAGCAGGCGCTCGAGGAGCTGTACCCGCACTTCAAGGCGAACAGGGACCGCATCGGGGCGGAACGCGGATGGCCGCCGATGACCAGGGCCGACTATGAGCGCGAAGCACGTGACGGAGCGCTGTGTGCGGGATCCCCGGAGACCGTCGCCCAAAAAATTGCGCGGACCGCCCGCGGGCTGGGCATCGCACGGTTCGACCTCAAATATTCGAACGGCACGATGCCGCACGAACAGTTGATGACCTCGATCCGGCTTTTCGGGCGAGAGGTGGCTCCCCGCGTTCGCGAACTGCTCGCCGACTGACGCCCGCGTGCTCTTCAGCGCAGGCGCCCCGGCGCCGCGACGGCCGTGCACGTACGCTGAGGATCAAGGAAAGTGAGCAAAAATGACTGACTCTGTCTACCATCCCATGACGCCCGAACTGGCGAAAATGCGCCGCGATCTCGCGCCAGAGACCCACGCAGCCTGGGACCAGTTCAGCAAGGCCGTGTTCGCCGGTGGCGCCATCGATGAGAAGACGAAACAGCTCATCGCGGTCGCCGTGGCGCACGTGACCCAATGCCCCTATTGCATCAAGGGGCACACCAGGATCGCCGAACGCAAGGGCGCGACGCCGCAGGAAATCATGGAGGCGGTCTGGGTCGCCGCGGAGATGCGCGCCGGCGGAGCATACGCGCACGCAGCTATTTCGCTGGGCGAGTTGAGCGATCACCCGCGCTCTGACTGACCCAGGGTCATCCCAGGCTCGGGAGCCCGTGAAGTTAGTGGGAACCCGGCAGCGGCTGGAGCATCCGGCGTACCATCAAAAGTACCCGGCACAGCGCACCACGTTGGGAGATGATTGTCATGGCCGTTCAGTCCCTGGGCGCGAAAACGGCTGCGAGTACGGCGACGTCGCCCGGCGCCGGACTTGAAATCATTCTTTACGGCGGCAGAAAATTCACGTGCCGCCCAGACATGGCGCGGATCTTTTTGAAGCATGCCCGCGAGGTCATCGAAAACGGCGACGAGCAATTGGTGCCGCTGCTGCACGCCGACGGTATCGAGCTGTTGCTCGTGTCGCGGGCGACGCCGTACGCGATTTTGGGCAACGCGGAAGAGTGACCGCGCGGTGCCGCGCAAGAATGGTTGAATGCACCTTCGCGATCTGATGCCGAACGATGTCCCCACCATCCTGCTCCTCAACAATGCGGCGGTGCCGGCGGTTCCCCACGCGACGGAGGACGAATTGCGGCACCTGCTGGATAACAGCACGTTCGGATTCGCCGCGGCGACAGACGAGGAACTTCTCGGTTTCGTCATCGGTTTCGAACCTGGGTGCGACTATGCAAGTCCGAATTATCGGTATTTCGAGAACCGCGGCACGGACCACCTGTATGTCGACCGGATCGTCGTAGCGGAAGCTGCACGCGGAATGCGCGTCGGCCAAACCCTCTATCAACGCGTCGTCGACCTCGCCGTTGAGCAGGGGCGCGATGAGGTGACCTGCGAAGTGAATGTCGAGCCGCCGAATCCGGGCTCGCTGGCATTTCATTCCCGGATGGGGTTCACCGAGGTCGACCGACAGGACAACAGTTATGCGAGCGTTGCACTCCTTGCCCGCCGACTGAGCTGAATCACGCACGCGACATCTCGCGACGAACGCCCTCTCCTGCACAGGAAACGTGGAGGTTTGCACTTCACACTATTACGCGGGACAACACGAGCCTGAGTGCACCGGTGTGACACTTCCACCGTGAACAAAGGCGAAGTCCCCGGTGTTCCAGAACCCGATTGTCGGGTGCGGATCGCCAGTTCAGAGCGCACCGACGCGCGATTGCCCACGTGTCTGCCGCTGGAATTCCCCGCGTGCGGGCCACGATCCGGAAGATCCCACTCAGTGCCTCAAGAAATCTCTGCGCCCGCGCGCCGTTCGCGAAGTTCGTCCGGGCGGTCAGCGCGTCACCGCCTCCCCGGCCTCAACGGCCGGGCAGTGCGCCACCTCACCCAGGTGCGTACCGTACGTTCCGTGCGGCGACTGTTTCTGGCCTCCCTTGCCGGTCTCGGTTTGATGATCGGCGCGAGCGTCGGAGTTCCGGCCTACGCTCAGGTCGCGACGGCGGCGCAGGAGCCCCAACTTCAGGTGCTCTCGGTCAGCCCGGCAGCAGCGGCCGTCACGGTGAAGCGGGACGACTATACGGTCACCGCGCCACCGCCACTGCGGTGGCCTCTGGACAACCTCAAGTACTCCGACGGCTTCGGTCCACGGGTTGCCCCGTGCGCCGGCTGCTCAACCTTCCATGACGGCGTCGACTTCGATCCGGGTTACGGCGCGCAGGTGCACGCGATCGCCGCCGGCGTCGTCATCGAAACGAACAACCCGAATTACGCGGCGCTCGGGACCTACGTCGTGATTCGGCATGTGATCGACGGCACGACGATCGACAGCGTGTACGGCCACATGCAGTCGGGGTCGATGCCGCTCACGGTGGGGGACACGGTGAAGGTCGGGCAAATCATCGGACTCGTGGGCTCAACCGGGGAAAGCACCGGCCCGCACCTGCACTTCGAGCTGCGAATCAATGGTTCCGTCATCAATCCGCTGCCCTGGATGCACGCCAGACTCGGATAGCGGTATTGCCACGCGCGGCAGGGCACTACATTGGGGACTGATGATCCCCACACTCCCCACCGTTTCCATCGTCATCCCCGCTTACAACGAGGAGGCATCCATTCGGGCGTGCGTGGTTGCCGCGCTCTGCCAAACCGTGCCGGCGAGCGAAGTCATCGTCGTCGACAATCGCTCGACGGATGCCACCGCCGAGATTGTCCGGTCAATTCAGGCCGAATACCCGGACAGCCCGCTCATGGTGTTTCAGCAGAACGAAGAACAGGGGCTTGTTCCCACCCGCAACTTCGGCTTCGACCGCGCGCAGGGCAGCATCATCGGCCGCATCGATGCGGACTCGGTGATCGAGCCCAACTGGGTTGAAGAAGTCCAGAAGGCCTTTGCCGACGACAGCGTCGCCGCGGCATCCGGGCCCGTCCTGTACTACGACATGCCGATGCGGCGGTTCGGCCTCAAGGCGGATGACCACATGCGCCGGTTCATCCTCAAGCTGTGGCGCGACTACCGTTTCCTGTTCGGAAGCAACATGGCGATCCGGCGAAGCGCGTGGCTCGCCATCCGCGACCAGACCTGCCGGGATGCGGATGACCTGTTCCACGAAGACATCGACCTCTCCGTGCACCTCGCGCAGAACAAGCTCGCCGTGGCGTACGTTCCCACGATGGTGAGCGGGATGTCCGCCCGGCGCCTCGAAGATTCTCCGCGGGAGTACGCGTTTTACGTTCGGCGGTTTGAGCGCACCTACGCCAGCCACGGACTCATGAACCCCATGCTCCGCGCGCCCATGGTGGTGTTCTTCGCGATCTACCCGCTCGGGAAGACGATCCGGTCGTTCAGAAATCGACGTCTCGCGCACGCCGCCTGAGCCCTGTCTCCCGGTGCAGCTAGCCTGAGCGTGTGGGCAGACAGGATGGCAGCACCCGGCAGGTGAGCGCAGCCTCCGTCGACAGTTCGACGGCGACGATCCTGCACGTCGACCTGGACGCGTTCTTCGCCTCCGTGGAGCTTCTGGATCGCCCGGAGCTCGTTGACAAGCCGGTCGTGGTCGCGCACAACTCGGCACGCTCGGTCGTGACGGCTGCCAACTATCCGGCCCGCAAATTCGGCGTGCGGTCGGCCATTCCGCTCGCGCGGGCGCTTCAACTGTGTCCGACGGCGATCGTGCTGGAGCCGCACTTCGAAAAGTACCGCCACTACTCCCGCCAGGTCATGGCGATCTTCGACGACATGACGCCCCTCGTCGAGAGGTTGGGGATCGACGAGGCGTTTCTGGATGTTTCCGGCGCCCGCGGCGTGATCGGTTCGCCCGCGGAGGTGGGTGCGCTCATCCGGCGCCGTGTGCGCGCGGAAACCGGACTGGCCTGCTCGGTGGGCGCCGCCGCCACGAAGTTCGTGGCGAAACTCGCGTCGGGGCGCGCGAAACCCGATGGCCTCCTGGTCATCCCCAGGGCGGAGACGCTTGCGTTCCTGCATCCGCTGCCGGTGGGCGCCCTGTGGGGTGTCGGGACCGTGACGGAGAAATCGTTGCTGGGGCGAGGGCTTCACACGATCGGCGACATCGCCGAGTCCCCCGTGGACGTGCTGCGGCGGGTTGTCGGGGACGCCGCCGGGCGCAAACTCCACGCGCTCGCGAACGGGATCGACCCGCGTGCGGTCACGAGAGACACCGCGGAAAAAAGCGTCGGCCACGAGGTGACGTTCGAGGTCGACGTCGCGAACGCGACGGTGCTCCGCCGGGAGCTTCTTCGCCAGGCCACGCAGGTGGGCAGCAGGCTGCGCGCATCCGGCGTGAAAGGCAGAACGGTCGTGCTGAAGCTGAGGTACGCAGATTTCACGACCATCACCCGCTCCCGAACGCTCGCCGAGGCGACGGATGTCGGCCGCCGAATCGCCGATGAGGCCCGCGAGCTGTACGACGCCCTCGGCGCGCATCCCCCCGTGAGGCTCATCGGCGTTCGGATGGAGCAACTCGCCGAAATCGGGACCGGTGACGCGGGCTTGTGGGACGACGACGAGGACTGGCGCGGGGCAGAGCGGGCAATCGACGACGTCGGGGAGCGATTCGGCAGCAACCTGGTCAGGCCCGCATCGCTCCTGACGCCGGCGGCTGAACTGGGACCGTCGAAACGCCGACCGCATTTGTAATTCCGGGCGGCGGGCACGCTCCCGGCGGAATCGAATCTTCGTGAGTAGCGTAGTAACCATGACGACGGACAAGGGCTCAAGCCCGGACAACCCCATTGACAATTCGACCTCGTGGGTTGCCGACCACATCACGGCATTCGACAACCCCGACCGGTCGACGTGGCCCGACCAGCGCGGCGCCCCGCTCCTGCTGCTCACCACGAAAGGCGCGAAATCGGGACTGTGGCGTCGCACGGCTCTCATCTACGGGGAAGACGACGGCCGGTACCTGATCGTCGCTTCGAAGGGCGGGCACCCGAACCCTCCCGGCTGGTACGTGAACCTGTCCGCGAACTCTGAGGTGCATCTCCAGGTAGGAGACCGCAAATTCCGCGCGATCGCGCGAACAGCCACGCCGGAGGAGAAGCCGAGGCTGTGGGACCTCATGGTGAAAATCTGGCCGGACTACGCGAGCTACCAGGAGAAAACGGATCGCGACATCCCCGTCGTGATCCTCGACCCGGTGATGGAGGGCTGACCCGTGAACATTGTCGAGAGTCTTGCGCAATCAGTGAAATCCCGTGGCGTGCAGTTGGCATTCGGCGAGCCCCTTGTGGCCGATGGGATGACGGTGGTTCCGGTCGCCTTTGTGGGTTACGGATTCGGCGGCGGCGGGTCCAACGAGGCAATGGGCGGTGGCGGAGGTGGCGGAGTGAGCATTCCGGTGGGGATCTACCGCATCAGCGACGGCACGGTGCGTTTCATCCCGAATCCGATCGCTATCCTCGTCGCGGGGGTCCCGCTCGTTCTCGCGTCGGGGATCGCGCTGTCCCGCATTCTGAAGGCGCTGCGTTAACGCGCAGCCCCGCACCTACCAGATGTTGTCGCCGCGCAGCGTGGCGTCCGCGCCGCCGTCGATGTAGATGGTCTGCCCCGTCGTATGGGTGTTCTCTTCGCTCGTGAGCCACGCCATCAACTGGGCGACCGACTCGGCGCTTTGGTGGTAGTTGAGCGGCATCGGCACCGACGCATCCACCATCGCCTTTCCCTCGTCCGTCGCGAGCAGCTCGGCGGTCATCGGCGTGAGCACGGTGCCCGGAGCGACCGCGTTGAGTGGGATGTGCGCACCGGCCCAGCGCGGCGTTATGCACTCACGGCGCACCCAGCGGCTGAGCGCGCGCTTGCTCGACGAATAGTTGAGGTACCCCGCCTGCCCGCCCTGTTCGGCGAGTGCCGCACCGACCTCGAGCGCCTTCTTCTCGTCCCCGGCGAGCATCGCATCCACGAGGTCATCCGACAC